>JBBDSW010000023.1:0-5053 GCA_040904745.1 Nitriliruptoraceae bacterium | reverse complement strand
GCAGCGGTCGCCGCGGAGCCAGCGGCATCGGACGCAGCGGTCGCCGCGGTACCGCGCGACGGGTCCATCGTGCCCGTCGCGCCGGTCAGCCGTCGGAACCGGTCGCGGGCACGTTGCCCGATCACGTACAGCTCGCACCCGATGCACAGGCCCGTGGTCGCGAGCAGCAGGGACAGGGCGAGCACCAGCCCCGCAGCGACCCAGCCGACCAGTGGCGCACCGAGGGCGAACGCGGCCAGCGCGACGCTCGTCACCGCGAAGCCGCACGCCTGCGCGAAGCGGGGACCGGCCTCCAGCTCGATCGCCGGAGGCGGCCCGAGGCCGAAGCGCCGCTTCAGGAGACGGAACACGTTGCCGTAGGGCGACCACGCCAGCCCGAACACCGTCGAGGTGGCGAACGCCGCCCACTGCCAGGCGAGAAGCCCGGTCCCGATCGGCCCACGCACGACGAGCGCGGTGAGCAGCACGGTGGTGGTGATGGCAGCGCCGAAGCGCGGTCCGCGGACGTCGATCAGGAGGCGTCCCTGGTCGTCGTAGGCGAGGTGGTTGGTCATCGGGGACTCCTCGGCGTCTCGCGCCGGGTTCGTGCGGGGAGCGGGTGCGGACGGGTGGTCTGGGTTCGGTCGGAGGTTCGGTCGCGCGCAGGGGACCCGGTCATCGAGGTCATCGGCCGGTCGCTTTGCGGAGCAGGATCCGGATGCCACGCCGACCCCTCACATCGCGGATGCGGGTGACGTCGACGACCTGGTGACCGGCCCGATCGGCCCAGCGGGCGTAGGCGGCGGGGGCCCCTTCGCCGTCGGTGAGGACCTCGAGGTGGCTGCCCGCCGGGAGCGACTCGATGGCCCGAGCCGCGGTCGCCACACCCTGATCGAAGGTGAGCTCGCGGGCGTCGACCGTCTCGACCGGCGAGGGTTGGGCACCGAGGCCCGCTTCATCCAACCTCGCCTCGGCCCGGCCGCCGCGAGCGGTGACGGCGGCAGGCGCGCCGGCCGCCTGCAACGCACCGCGGACGAACCCGGTGGCCAGGGCGTCACCGACGGGACCATCCACCTCGCCGACCAGCCGTAGGCCGACGTCGAGCCCTTCGACCACCGCGCGGTCGTCGGACACCTCGATGAGTCGGACCTCCGGGAACGCCCCGCGGAGCGCCTCGACGGCGACGACCGCGGCGGCCTCGAAGTCACGGGCGTCGGCGCGTCCGGCGACGGCGGAGACGAGCTTGCGCCCCTGCTCCTCGGCGAGGATGGCGAGCTTCTCCCGGTGCTCGGCGAGTCCCGCGATCAGCTGCACGATCGTGTGGACGGCGAGCTGGCTGCCCGGGGGGACCTGGTGCTCGCGCGGGGTGGTGGCCTGTTCGCGCGCGACGTACACCTTGGCCGGACGGCCGCCGCCGGACTGCTTGCGCGTCCCCGTCACGACGAGTCCCGCATCAGCCAGGACGTCGAGGTGGTTGCGTGCGACGTTGGCGTGGAGGCCGAACATCTCGGCGGCCTCCCGGGCGGACATGGGGTTCCCCTCGGCGCGCAGTCGCCGGTAGATGCCGGCCCGTGTGGCCACGCTGAGTGCCCGCTCGACGAGTTCGTCGTCGGGCGGGCGCGTGGTGGTCAGGGGTGAGGCGCTCAGGGGTCGGTCCTCGGTCTGCCGAGGCGCCCACGGTCGTCGCCGGTGGGCACAGGTGCGGCTGTGCGTATCCGTGTGTGCGGGTCTGCTGCGCGGGTCTGCGCGGGTCGATCGGAGGGGCAGGGTCGCCGGCGCGACGGCCGACCGCCCCGAAGGACAGTGGAAACAGTACGAACCCCCGGCCGGATACGCACACTTCATCCTCGTCTCCTACACCGCGAAGCGAAGCCGGAGCGTGCAGGCTGGGCGGTCGTGGGCCGTGGAGTTGCGAACCGTGGAGCCGCCAGCCGACGCCGCTGCAGGTCAGAACGCCCTCGGCTCCGTCGTGTGCGGGAACCGTCCCGTCGTCAGAACCATGGAGACCGCCGCTCCGAGCGCCGTAGCGAAGGCGTCGCTGAACCCGTCCTCCGCATGCCCGAAGCCCGGTCCGGCGAGCCACAGCGAAGTCGCCCCGCCCGCGGCTGCGACCAGCCGACGGGCGTCGTCGACGGGGAAGTAGGCATCGTCGACGCCGTGGATCACCAGCAGCGGGGCGCGGATCCGCCCGGCGGCGACCTCTGGGTCCGGTGGGAACGACCACCGTGACGGGGCCGCAAGACGGATGCGCAGGCCGGCCCTGAGCGCCGCCCGACGCACCGGGCTGTACCAGACGTCCTGGAGCTGTCGCAGCGGTCCGGGCGGCACCACCTCGCGGAACGTCGCCGGCCCGGAGATCGAGACGACCCCGGCGAGGTCGATCCCGGACGCTGCCGCGCCGAGGACCGCGCTCGCCCCCATCGACGCCCCGATCGCGACGAGCGTGTGGTGACCGATGCCCGCGAGCCAGCCGAGAGCTGCCTCGACGTCCAGCACCTCGCGGTCCCCGAGCGTGCACACACCACCGGAGTGGCCGTGTCCGCGGAGATCCAGCGCGAGCACCGGGGCATACGTGGCCAGGGCGGCGGCCAGGCGTGCGTAGGAGGGCTTGCGCCCGCTGGCGCCGAAGCCGTGGACCAGCAGGATCGCCGCGTCGGACGCCGCAGCCGACCCACCGCCGTGTCGCGGGATGTAGGCGGCCGCGAGATCCACGCCGTCGCGGGTGCGCATCCGAGCGTCGAGGTGCAAGACGTCGATCCCGCCCAGGGTCCCACGCGCCTCCAGGAACCGGCGCAACGGCGACCGGGAGACAGGTGTGCTCGGTGAGGCGACCATCAGTCGCATGCGCCCGGCCCGCCCCCGTCGCGTGCTCCGGACCCGCCCTCGTGGTCTGGGCAGGACCCACCCCGGTGGCGCGCGCCGGGCCCGCCCGCCGTGGCGGTCGGTTGGACGGTGGGAGAAGTCGGTGGCATGCTCGCGCACGGTAGCCCTGGCAACGACGCCTGATCCCGAACGACTCGTCGTCCCCCGGGGCCTCTCGTCTGCCACGGGGCGCCGATATGGCGCGGATGACGGATGGGCAACGACGAGCGGCCGGTGGACCGCGACCGACAGCAACGAGGAGAAACGGGTGCACCTGCTGGTGCTCACCGAACGTGCCGGCGGCGGTCACGGCCTGCTGCCTGGGCTCGAGTTCCTCGACCACACCGTCCAGGACGCGCCGATCGAGCCGGACTCGCTCCGTGCGCTCCCCGACTGCGAGGTCGTGCTCGTCGACGCCACCGCGGACCTGCGCCGTGCGGCCGGCGCGGCGCGGGCCGTCTCGCTGCACGAACGCGCCCGACCGGTGATCGTCGTCATGCCCGAAGGTGGCCTCGCGGCGCTCAAGGTCAGTTGGGGGTTCGACGACTGGCTGCTCCCCGGGTCCTCCCCCGCCGAGCTCGAGACCCGACTACGGATCGTCCACGACCGCGCCGCCTCCGAACGTCCGGTGCGCGCCGCCAACGTCGGTGACCTGGTCGTCGACGAGGACAGCTACCAGGTCCGCCTGCGCGGCCAGCCGCTCGACCTCACCTACAAGGAGTTCGAGCTCCTGAAGGCGCTGGCCAACGCGCCCAACCGCGTGTTCACCCGGGAACTGCTCCTGCAGGAGGTGTGGGGCTACGACTACTTCGGGGGCTCGCGCACCGTCGACGTGCACGTCCGGCGACTTCGTGCCAAGCTCGGTCCCGAGTACGAGCAGATGATCGTGACGGTCCGCGGCGTCGGCTACAAGCTGGTCCCACCGGGCACCCGCACCCACCGCGGCCCCGAGGACGCCTGAGCCGGGAGCGGTCCTGCCACCGACCTGAGGACCGAGCACCTGCGGTCGCACAACCGGCGGTCAGGTCGACGTCGAGGTGACCTCGCGGCCGAACGCGACGTCGTCCCAGCGGGTCGTGAACCCATAGCGCTCGTAGAGGCGCACCGCGCGGTCGTTGTCGCGGTCGACCCACAGGATCGCCTCGGAGCAGCCGATGTCAGCCAGGTGCTCGAGTCCCGCGTACAGCAGGGCCGGACCGACGCTCCTGCCCTGTGCCCGGGGGTGGACGGCGAGGTTGTAGACCTCGCCGGAGCGTGCGTCGCGGCGCTTCAACCAGTGGAGGCCGGCGAGGTGGCCGTCCTCGTCCTCGGCGACCAACAGATCCTCGGCCCGGAACCACGGCAGGCGCTGTCGGTCCTCGAAGCGGGCGAGGTCCCAGCCGCCGTCGCCCGTGCCCTCGTACGCCGCGGCCAGCACCGCCACCACCTCGACGTCGTCTCCACCGGGCTCGAACGAACGAACACGCGTGCCGCCAGCCTCCAGCCGTGCGAGGGCCTCAGCGGCGGCCGGTGGGACATCCGTTGCCGGGAGGTCACGCCCGAGCACGCCGAGCCGACGTTCGAGGACGAAGCCCGCCTGCTGGCCGGCGGCGATCTCGGCCGCGCCGGCTGCACGCATCCAGACCTGCACAGCGCTCGCGCCCCGGGCAGCCGCCAGGTCGTGCAGCGCCGCCAGGCCGGTCGCCGTCACCACCTCGACGTCCGCGACGGACCGATCGAGCGCGAGATCGCCCTGTGCCCGGCCATCATCGGTGACGGCCACGCCGCCGTAGGCCAGCGCCCGGCCGTCCCGTCGCAGCAACACCGAGCCCCACGCGGACGATCGCTGGCCTTCGGTGGCGAGCGCGCGTAGTCGCTCGTGCTCGCTCTCATCGAGCAGGGGGACCCCCGCAGCCGTCTCGGCACGGTCGAGGAGGGCGAGCACATCGTCGAGGCACTCCGAGCCGTCGAGGTAGCGGACCTCGAGGTCGGCAGCGTGATCGGCGGCAGGCATGGGAACTCCGGGGAGAGCGTGGGCGGACGGCGTTGAGACGCCGGCTGTGGCCGGCGACCGTAGGGCGTCTGGGGACGCCAGGCGCAGGACGGTTGGCGGGGATAGGCCACGAGCGGTAGTCTCCGCGCGCGCTGCCTCCTCGGGGGCAGCGGTCAGCACCTGGGCCGCTAGCTCAACTGGCAGAGCATCGGACTTTTAATCCGCTGGTTGCGGGTTCGA
>JBBDSW010000022.1:8985-12326 GCA_040904745.1 Nitriliruptoraceae bacterium | reverse complement strand
GGGAACGGCGTGGGAGCGAAGTGGGGCTGGTAGCCCTTGAACGGGGAGCTCGCGCCCTCCGCCCGAAGGACGTCCTCGGCGATCGCGTCGAGTTCCTGCAGGCTCACGCCCGCGACCGCGGCCTGCTGTATGGCGTCATGTGCCCGGGCCACGACCCGTCCGGCGGCACGCATCGCCTCGATCTCCGCGGCGTTCTTGCGGACGATCACGACAGCAGTCGGGCGATCCGCTCGATGCCCTCGACCAGGTCGTCGTCGCCGAGCGCGTAGGAGAGGCGGGCGTAGCCGGGCGCACCGAACGCCTCACCGGGGACCAGCGCCACCTTGGCCTCCTCGAGCAGCACCTCGGCGAGCTGGAGCGTGTCGCCGACCGGGCGGCCTGCCACCTCGCCGCCGAGCAGCGCCTCGAACGACGGGAAGACGTAGAACGCGCCTTCGGGCTCGACGACGCTGACCCCGGGGATGGCCGACAGGGCATCGACGGCGATCCGGCGGCGCCGGTCGAAGGCGAGGCGCATCTCCTCGACCGCGTCCTGGGGGCCCGTCAGGGCCTCGAGCGCGGCCGCCTGGGCGACGTTGCAGACGTTGGAGGTGGCCTGACTCTGCAGCTTGGCCATGCCACCTGCCAGCTCTGCCGGGGCGACGGCCCAGCCGACGCGCCAGCCGGTCATCGCATAGGTCTTGGCGACACCGCTGGTGATGATGGTGCGTGCGGCAGCCTCGGGTGCGATGTTCGGGAGCGAGGTGAAGCTCGCCTCCCCGTAGACCAGGCGCTCGTAGATCTCGTCGGTGATGACCCAGATGCCGTGTTCGGCGGCCCAGGCACCGACCGCGGCGACCTCCGCCGGCGGGTAGACCGCGCCGGTGGGGTTGGAGGGGGAGACGAACACCAGGGCCTTGGTCCGTTCGGTCCGGGCGGCCTCCAACTGGTCGACGCTGGCGCGGAACCCGGTCTCCTTGGTGGTCGACACCGCGACCGGGACGCCGTCGGCGAGCTTGATCTGCTCCGGGTAGCTGACCCAGTACGGCGCGGGGACGATCACCTCGTCACCCGGGTCGAGCAGGGTCAGGAAGATGTTGTAGAGGGCGTGCTTGCCGCCGTTGGTGATCACCACCTGGTTGGCGGCGACGTCCATCCCCGACGACGCCGCGGTCGCCGAGGCGACGGCCTCGCGCAGCGCCGGCTGGCCCGCCGCGGGCGTATAGCGATGCGAGGCGGGATCCGCCGCCGCACGCTGGGCGGCGGCCACGATGTTCTCGGGCGTCGGGAAGTCCGGCTCACCCGCCCCGAACCCGATGACCGGCTCACCGGCCGCCTTGAGAGCCTTCGCCTTGGCGTCGACGGCCAGGGTGGGGGATGCCTCCATGTCGCGGATGCGTCGGGCCAGGGACACGGTGATCTCGCTCGTCGTGATCGGATGGGACGTCTGCGGGCACTCGCGTACGGGCACACGCGCTCACGCGGAGCCTACCCATGCATCCCCGTCGGCCGGCCGGGGCGGAAGTCCCCATCCAGGACGTGGCAACGGACCCCACGGCACGCTTGACTCGCACTCCCTCCCACCAGCCGACGAGGTAGCTGTGTCCCAGGCCGAACTCCGACTTCCCGATCACCTCCTTCCCCGCGACGGCCGGTTCGGCTGCGGGCCGAGCAAGGTCCGTCCCGATGCGGTCCGACGCCTCGCCGAGGTCGCCGACGAGTTGCTGGGCACCTCGCACCGGCAACCGCGCGTGCGCGGCGAGGTGCAGCGCCTGCAGGACGGACTCCGCCAGCTGTTCGGTCTCCCGGAGGACCACGAGGTGCTGCTGACCCTCGGCGGTGCGACCGCGTTCTGGGAGTCGGCGGCTTTCGGGCTCGTCGAACGACGGGCACGCCATTACACCTTCGGCGAGTTCAGTGCCAAGTTCGCGGCAGCGACCAGCGCCGCCCCGTGGCTCGACGACCCCGACGTCGTCACGAGCGAGCCCGGGACGCGTCCCGAACCCTCGCCGGCACCCGGCTCGGACGTCCAGGCCTTCACCCACAACGAGACCTCGACCGGGGTCATGCAGGAGCTGTTCCGCCCGGACGATGCGCTGGTCCTGGTCGATGCCACCTCGGGCGCGGGGGGTCTGCCGGTCGACCTCACCCAGGTCGACGCGTACTACTTCAGCCTCCAGAAGGGTTTCGCCTCCGAGGGCGGGTTGACGGTCGCCCTGTTGTCGCCGGCCGCCGTCGAACGCATCGAGCGGATCGCGGCCACCGACCGCTACCAGCCGACGTTCCTGGATCTGTCGACGGCGCTCGACAACAGCCGCAAGCACCAGACCTACAACACGCCGTCGGTGTCCACGGTGTTCCTGGCCGCCGAGCAGGTCGACTGGATGCTCGCGACCTTCGGCGACCTCGACGGCGTCGTGGCCGCCCAGCGGGACAAGGCCGAGCGGATCTACGACTGGGCCGAGCAGCGCTCCTGGGCCAGCCCCTTCGTCTCCGATCCCGCGGCCCGCTCGCTGGTGGTGGCCACCATCGACCTGGCGGACGAGGTGCCATCCGAGCAGGTCACCGCGGTGCTCCGCGCCAACGGCATCCTCGACACCGAGCCGTACCGCAAACTCGGACGCAACCAGATCCGCATCGGGATGTTCCCGGCCGTGGACGCGGCCGATCTGGACGCCTACACGGCCTCGGTCGACCACATCGTGGAACACCTGCCGGGCTGAGGGCACGCTGGGCGGTGTTCGTGCGCCTATCGGCCGTGTGACCTTGGGCCGTATACCGCGCCGCCGAGCCCCACCTACGGTGCCTGGCGTGGCCCGAACAGTGGGCCACGGCCCGTTCGTGGTGCCCCGGAACGGGGATCGAGGAGGAGTGCCGGTGAGCGTGACGGGAACCCCACTGAGCGCGACGGATGGCTTCGAGGCCGACCTGCTCGAGCAACTCGGTCAACACCTGCTGGTCGATGGCTACGACTTCGTCCTCGACCTCGATGCCAGTCGCGGTTCGACGATGGTCGATGCGCGCACGGGGCACGGCTACCTCGACCTGTTCACGTTCTTCGCCTCGAACGCGCTCGGGATGAACCATCCGGCCCTGACCACCCCGGCCGCCCAGGCGCGCCTGGCCCGCGCCGCCACCCACAAGCCGTCGAACTCCGACGTCTACACCCACGAGCTCGGCGCTTTCGTGGCCACCTTCCAGCGCGTCCTCGGCGACCCGCGCCTGCCGTACCTGTTCCTGATCGAAGGGGGCGGTCCCGCGGTCGAGAACGCGCTCAAGACCGCCTTCGACTGGAAGTCCCGACGGAACGAGGCCGAGGGACGTTCGGCGGATCTCGGCCGACGGGCGCTGCATCTGACGGG
>JBBDSW010000022.1:2797-8885 GCA_040904745.1 Nitriliruptoraceae bacterium | reverse complement strand
CCCCGGACGTGGTCGCTTTCGGCAAGAAGACCCACGTGTGCGGGATCATGGCCGGTGGCCGCCTCGACGAGGTCGCGGGCCACGTGTTCGCCACCTCGTCGCGGATCAACTCGACCTTCGGCGGGGGCCTGGTCGACATGGTCCGGGCGACGATGATGCTCGAGGTGATCGAGTCGGAGCATCTGATCCCCCGGGCCGCCGAGCTCGGTGCGGTCCTGCTCGCCGGGCTCCGGTCGCTGGAAGCCGAGGTCGCGGTGGTCACCGCGGCCCGTGGTCGGGGGCTGTTCTGCGCCATCGATCTGCCCGATACCGCCATCCGCGACGCGGTCGTCCACCATCTCTTCGTCGAGGAGCGGGCGTTCGTGCTGGGTTGTGGGACCCGCTCGCTGCGGTTCCGCCCGCCGTTGACCGTGACCGCGGACGAGCTCGTGGATGGACTCGCGCGGGTCGAGCGCGCGATCCGTGCCGTCACCGAGGAAGCCGCGCCCCACCGACCGATCGAGCCGATCGAGCCGATCGAGGAGAGCGCATCGTGAGCCCACAGCCGTCCGTTCCGACCCTCACCTCCCTGATCGATGGGGAACCGGCCGACGGCGGCTCGGATCCGGTCACCCTCGTCGACCCCGCCCACCTCGACGTCCCGACCGCACACGTGCGTCTGGGAGACGCGACCACCTTCGCCCGCGCCTGTGAACGCGCAGACGCCGCGCAGGGGGAGTGGTCCGCGACCCCCGCTCCGGTGCGTGGCGTGGCGATCCACGGCCTCGCCCAGGTGCTCCAGGCCAACAAGCAGGCGCTCGCGCGGATCGTGACCCGCGAGATCGGCAAGCCCTACGGGGAAGCGCTCGGCGAGGTGCAGGAGGCCATCGACACCTGCATCTTCTTCGCCTCCGAGGGGCGGCGCCTGTACGGCATGACGGTGCCGTCCGAGATGCCGGACAAACAGCTGTTCACGTTCCGCAAGCCCGTCGGGACGATGGCGATCATCACGGCCGGCAACTTCCCCGTCGCCGTTCCGTCGTGGTACATCGTCCCCGCGTTGGTCGCGGGCAACACCGTCGTGTGGAAGCCGGCGGAGTACGCACCACGGACCGCGACCGCCTTCGTCCGCTGCATCCAGGCGGCCGGGATCCCGACCTCCGCCGTGCAACTCGTGCTCACCGACGGCCCGACGACCTCCGATGGACTCACCCAGGCGTTGGGCGCCGGGCACGTCCACAAGGTGGGCTTCACCGGCTCCTCCGAGGTCGGGCGGAGCATCGCCGCCCTGTGTGGCGAGCACCTCATCGCCCCGACGCTGGAGCTCGGTGGCAAGAACCCGTTGGTCGTGATGCCGGATGCCGACCTGGACCTCGCCGTCGAGGGCGCGCTGTTCTCCGGCTTCGGGACCGCCGGCCAGCGTTGCACCTCGCTGGGGATCACCGCCGTCCACGCCTCGGTGCACGAGACCTTCCTGGAGCGCTTCACCGCGGCCGTGGAGTCCGCACGGATCGGCGATCCCTTCGAGGACGTCCTCTACGGCCCGATGATCAGCCGCCGCTTCGATGCGGGCTTCACCAGCTGGCTCGAGCACATCGAGGCGCACCACCGGGTGTCGGGCTCGAGCGCGATCGGGCACATCTCGGCCACCTCACCACGCGAGGGCTTCGTGGGCGATCCGGATGCGGGGCTGTTCCAGCACCCGGTCATCGTCGACGGCGTGACGAAGGAGGACCTCCTCTACCGCGAGGAGACGTTCGGACCGATCGCGCCGGTGGCGACCTTCGAGACCTTCGAGGAGGCCATGTCGCTGGCCAACGACCACGGCTACGGACTGTCCGCCTCGATCTACACGACCCGCCCGGAGCACGCCTTCCGGTTCCGCGAAGGGGTGACCGCCGGGATGGTCAGCGTCAACAACTCGACCTCGGGCGCGGAGGCCCACCTGCCGTTCGGCGGGAACGGGCGGTCGGGGACCGGCGCTCGGCAGTCCGGCGTGTGGGTGCTCGACCAGGTCACGACGTGGCAGTCGCTCAACTGGGACTACTCCGGCAAGCTACAGAAGGCTCAGATGGACGTGGCCACCCCGACGACCGACCACGCGTTCCGGCTCGAGTAGGCGGGCGGCGGGGTCCTGGGCCCGGCCGGACCCGCAGCTGCCAGCCGCTCGCCGCTACTCCTTGCGCCCCTGCAGGAACCGCTCGATCTCGGCCCCGAGGTCGTCGGCGGAGGGCACCTGTTCCTCGCTGAACGCCCAGCCTCCGCGGGGCTGGCCCTCCGGACCGGTTGCCAGGCGCTCCGCCTCCACCTCGGCGTCGTAGATGTGCTCGAGCTGGGCGACGTGGTTGCGGACCTCCTCGGAGCCCTGCGCGGCGACGTCCAGGCGGTTGCGGTTCTCCTCGACGTCCTCGTCGAACTCGGAGAGGTCGACCGGGGTGCCGAGGTGGCTGGAGAGCTGCTCCAGCAGGGCCCGGGCCGCTTCCGGGTACTCGCCGGCGACGTAGTGGGGGATGCGGACCCACAGGCCGAGGGTCTGGAGCCCGGCGTCGCGCAGCTCCGCTTCGAGCGCGACCTGGAGGGAGGCCGGCACGATGACCTGCTCGTGGGGACGGCCGATCCGCTCGAGCAGATCCGGGTCCGAGGAGGTGGCGATCAGGTGGACCGGGCGGGTATGGGGGATCGGTCCCGGGACGCTGCCGAGCCCGACGTAGCGGGTGGCGCCGATCTGGTGCGCGAACTCGGTGAGGTCCGCGGCGATGGTGCGCCAGGCGAAGTCCGGCTCCGGCCCGCCGACGAGCACGATGGGCGGGCCTGACGGTGGTGTGAGCAGCTCGACGACCACCTCGGGCCAGTCGGGCACGCCGAGCTCGCCGGCGTCGATCGACAGGGGCGGCCGCCGGTCGCGGTAGTCGTAGAGGTCGTCGGACGGGAAGGCGCCGAGGCGGGTCGGCTCGAACGCGTCACGCAGCGCGTCCGCGGCGGCGGTGCCGCCTTCACCGGCATCGGTCCAGCCATCGAAGGCGACCACGAGCACGGGGTGCGTGCCGACGTCGTCCAGGGGGCGTTGGAGGTGTAGGAGATCCATGCCCGCACGGTACCGGCAGCCTCGGCCGCGGCGGGGGCACCTACGTGCGAACGGCTCAGACAGGCTGCGTGCCCAGTAGCGTGACCGTCTGCGGGCGGCCCGGGGGACGACCCCGTGACCCGTGACCAGGGGGAGGCGATGGCCCGGACGGACGCGGGAGCCGCACCCGAGCTGGAGCCCGGCACGGCGGTGTGGCTCACCTCCGCGGACGGGCTCGCCGCCGTCACCCGGGCGACCCACCACCTCGATGAAGGCGGCGACGAGCTCTCCGCCGCCGCCGACATCGCACGCAGCGTCCACGACCCCGCGTGGCGAGCCGCAGCGCTCACCGCAGCCGTCGCCCGCCGACGTGCACGCACACGCTGGCCGGAAGCCGACGACCTCCTGTTCACCCGGGAAGCCCTCGAGCAGGCGAGCGATCCGGCCGTCTCCGCGCACCGGGCACGACGGCTGCTGGCGGGTGCCCCACGGGGCTGCCCGGTCTTCGATCTGTGCGCCGGGGTCGGGGGCGATGCGATCGCCCTCGCCCGGGAGGGCCGGTCCCTCAGGGTGCAGGTGACGGCGGTCGACCACGACCCCTCTCGCCTGGCGCTCCTGGCACACAACGCCGAGGTGCTGGGTGTCGAGGTCGCCGCGCTGGCCGCGGACGCGCTCGAGGTCGCGGTGCCGCCGGGGGCCCTGATCCACGCGGACCCGGGCCGGCGTCGCGGCGAGCGGCGGATGCGACGCTTGGACGACTACCTCCCGTCGGTCCCGGCCCTGCTCGCCGCCCACGAGGGAGCGTCGAGGTGGGCTGTCGCCCTGGCGCCGGGCGTCGCACTCGACGACCCCCTCCTCCCGGGCGACTGCGAGGTCGAGTACGTCCAGGTCGGTGCCGCGTTGACCGAGGCGAACCTGTGGCGGGGCGCCCCGGGGTGGCGGCCGTCATCGTCCGGGCGGCCGTGGTCGTCGTCCGACCGGACGGGACCCGGTCGCCGGGGACCGTGGGTGGCACGCGGGGAGCGCGACCCCCACCGCGCATCCCCGGCGCCGGAGGTGGCGGCGGGCGTGACCGAGCCCGACCGAGCGCCCGGCACGGACCCGATCGGGCCGACGTCCAGCGCCACGCTCCTTCCCGCGGGCCACCACCTCGCCGCGAAAGCGGTCCACGCCGACCGGCTCCGGCTCACGGTCGGTCCCGTCGGCGACCATCTCGTCGAGATGGCCCCCGCCGCCATCCGGGCGCGACGACACGACGAGCTCGGAGCCGCGATCGGCGCGCGCAGGCTGGCACGCACCCGGGCCCTGCTCACGACCGACGAGCCGCCGCCCCCCTCGCCGTGGTATCGGAGCCGTGCGGTCGTCGCCGTCCTGCCCGGACGGGCGCGTGACGTGAAACGCTGGTTGGAGGACCGGGCTGGCGGCTCACACGGACCATCGTCGGCCGTCGAGGTGGTGCTGCACGGCGTCGCCGGTGACCCGACGGACATCTGGCGCGAGCTCGGGCGGCCGCCACGGGGACCCCAGGGGCTCCGCCTCGAGTTCATCCGCCGGGACGAGGACACCATCACGGTGGTCACCCGCGCGGTCGCCAGCGATCCATGAACGCCCCGATCGCCCGCGAGCGAGGATCCGGCCGGGGCCGCGCCGCACACATCTGCGGTCCGCGGAGCGTCGCGAAGCCACCACGGCAGGTACGCTATGCACATGGACGACAACACCACCATCCAGACCGCCGGCACCACCGCACTCGCGGAGGTGCCCGAACGTCGTGGCTGCACGCGCTGCGATGGCGAGCAGCACCTCGTCAGCGGCTCGGAGGGCTTCGGCAAGTACCGCTGCGACCGCTGCGAGCTGGTCGTCGGGTTCGACCTCGAAGCCGACCCTGCCGAGTTCCTGATCGACCGCGGTCTCCCGGGTCGATACTCCAAGAAGCTCTTCGGCAGCCGACTGATCACCTCCGAGCAGCGCCTGCCCTGAGCCGACCGGCCGCAGGTCGCAATCGGTGCGGTCCATCACCTCGCCCCGCCGGCTCGCGCGGAGCGCGCGTGTAGCGTCCCGGCGTCGCTAGCCTCCGCGGGCATGCCGACCGTCACCTGCTCCCACTGCCACGAGGCGTTCACGCCCCGTGCCGACCTGCTGGAGCGCTACCCGGGTTGGACGCCGTCGCGCTGCCCCTCGTGCCACCGAAAGCAGCGCCAAGCGTCCGGTCAGCGCAGCTCCAACAGCACCCGCCAGGGCCAGCGACGTGACGGCGACGCCGGCCGCGGTGATGGGGACGCCGGCCGCGATGGCGGCGACGCCGGCCGCGGTGCTGGGGACGCCGGCCGCGGACAGCGCCGGGGGAGCGGCGGCAACGCCCGCAAGAACCGCAGCCGCGGGGGTGCCGAGGAGCACCTGACCCTGGCCGAGGTCCTCGAGCGCTACCACGACGGCCCGGACGACGGGGTCTTCACCGACGGCTCCTCGATCCCCAACCCGGGCCCCGGCGGCTGGGGCGCGGTGTACGTGCGTGACGGCGAGGTGGTCGCACAGGCGCACGGCTACGAGCCGGACACCACCAACAACCGCATGGAGCTCAGAGCACTCTTCGCGGCCCTGGAGCTGGTGCCCGAAGGCACGCCCGCGACGATCCACACCGACTCGAACCTCGCCGTCCGCACGCTCACGGAGTGGGCGCCCGGCTGGGAACAGCGCGGGTGGCGGCGCAAGACCGGCCCGGTCGAGAACCTCGACCTGGTCAAGCCGCTCTACGAGGCGCTCGAGGAGCGTCCCGAGCTGGAGCTCGTATGGATCAAGGCGCACGCCGGCTCCCGCTGGAACGAGTACGCGGACGCGCTGGCGACCGCCTGGGCACGCGAGGAGCTGTGACCCGTCCCCGCCCACGGGGGAGAGGAGGGGCCGGAGGCCCGTTCCCACCCCCCGGGTCGGGAGGTAGCGTCGAGAGCGGGTCGGGCTCTCGGTGACCCTCCCCGTGCCGACGAGGCCGAGAGCCCACGTGAGGAAGGACGGCCATGGTGGTGCCTCCCGAGCGAACCGAGCGGA
>JBBDSW010000022.1:0-2697 GCA_040904745.1 Nitriliruptoraceae bacterium | reverse complement strand
ACCGAGCGGAAGCCGTGGCACGCCCTCGAGCTCGCGCGGGTCGCTGGCGAGCTGGACGCCTCACCGGCCGGCCTGACCACGACCGAGGCAGCCGCCCGGCTGGTCGAGTGCGGCCCGAACGTGCTCGAGGAGGCCGCTCCACCGGGGCTGTTCACGACCGTGCTGCACCAGTTCCGCAGCCCGCTCATCACGATCCTGTTGGTCGCAACGGGGATCACGATGGCGCTCGGCGAGTACCTCGACGCGGGTGTGATCGCGGCGGTGCTGGTGCTCAACGCGGCGATCGGGACCGTGCAGGAGCGCAAGGCGGAACGCTCCGTCCGGGCGCTCCAGCACCTGGTCGCACCTCGTGCCCGGGTCCTGCGTGACGGCCACGAACGCGAGGTCGCCTCCGCCGAGCTCGTCCCCGGTGACGTGGTGCTGCTCGACTCCGGCGCCCGCATCCCGGCGGACCTGCGGCTCGCGGCGGTCACCTCGCTGACGGTCGACGAGTCGCTGCTCACCGGTGAGTCGACCACCGTCAGCAAGCAGACCGAGCCGGTACCGGCGGACACGCCGTCCGCCGATCGCTCGAACCTGGTGTTCGCCGGCGCCGTCGTGGCCCGGGGTCGCGGCCGCGGCTACGTCGTCGCCACCGGGCAGGCGACCGAGCTCGGCGCGATCGCGCAGCAGGTGCGGAGCACCGAGTCACCACGGACGCCGGTGCAGGTCCGGGTCGATCGGTTCGCGCGTCGGATCGGACTCCTCGTCGTCGTCGCGGCCTCCGTGGCCTTCGTGCTCGGCCTGCTGGTCGGCAACAGCGCCAGCGAGATGTTCATCTTCGCCGTGGCGTTGGCGGTGTCGGCCGTCCCGGAAGGACTCCCGGTCGCCTTCACTATCGTCATGGCCGTCGGGGTGACACGCATGGCCCGTCGTCAGGCGATCATCCGCCGCCTGCCGGCCGTCGAGACCCTGGGCAGTACCACCGTGGTCTGCTCCGACAAGACCGGGACCCTGACCCGCAACGAGATGACCGTCGCCGAGGTGTGGACCTCGTCGGGCCTCTCCCTGGCCGAGGACCCCACCGGGGAGCGTGCCGAGCGCGGGGAGGCCCGGACGGTGGACGCGGTGGCGGTCGCCGAGCGCCGGGAGCTGTACCTGACGTTGCTCACGGGGGTGCTGGTCAGCGAAACCGACGTCTACCTCGTCGACGGCGAGGTCCGGGCGACCGGCGACCCCACCGAGGTCGCCCTCGTGCGCGGTGCGATCCACGCGGGCCTGGAGCCGTGGCGGCTGCGCGCCGAACACCCGATCAGCCACCGGGTGCCGTTCGAGCCCGAGCGCCGGTACGCGGCGGTCCGATGCGAGGTCGACGACCGCGAGGTGGTGCTCGTCCAGGGCGCACCGGAGCGGGTCCTGGAGCTCTGCGACCGCGAGATGGTGCACGGCAACCTCCAGGTGTTGGATCACGAGCGCGTCAGCCGGGCCGTGGAGCGCCTGGCCTCACACGGCCACCGGGTCCTGGCCTTCGCCCAAGGTGACGCGCCGACCGGTCACCGCCCGCACGACCGGGACGAGGTCGGTGAGGATCTCGTCTTCCTCGGCCTGCAGGGGCTGGTCGATCCGCCCCGCGAGGGTGTCGCCGAGGCGATCGACCAGTTCCACCGCTCGGGCATGCGCGTGCTCATGGTCACCGGTGACCACGCGTCCACGGCCACGGCGATCGCCACCGAGATCGGTCTGGGAGACGGCGACACGCTGACGGGCCGACAGGTGGACGGCCTCGACGACGAGGCGCTGCGCTCCCGGGTCCGGACCACGACCGTGTTCGCACGCGTGGCACCGGATCAGAAGCTTCGGATCGTGCACACGCTCCGCGCACTGGGCGAGGTCGTGGCCGTGACCGGTGACGGCGTGAACGACGCCCCGGCGCTCCAGGCCGCCGACATCGGCATCGCCATGGGGCGTGACGGCACCGACGTGGCCCGCGAGGCCGCCAGCATGGTGCTCGCCGACGACAACTTCGTCACGATCCGCGCCGCCGTCGAGGAGGGACGGGTCACCTTCGACAACCTCCGGAAGGTGACGTTCTTCCTCATCTCGACCGGCGCCGCCGAGATCGTCATGCTCCTGACGGGTCTGGCGCTCGGCTGGCCCCTGATCCTGCTGCCTGCGCAGCTGCTGTGGCTGAACCTGGTCACCAACGGGGTCCAGGACGTGGCGCTGGCGTTCGAACCGGCCGAACCCGGCGTGTTGGACCGTCGTCCCCGCGACCCACGTGAGGGCCTCGTATCGCGGCTGCTGTGGGTCCGCACCGCGGTCGTGGCCGTCGTGATGGGACTCGGCACGCTCGCGGTCTTCCGCTGGAGCCTGTCGACCACCGGCTCGGTGGCGACGGCGCGCACGGCCGCCATGACGACGATGGTGCTGTTCCAGGCCGTCCACGTCGGCAACAGCCGGCGGGATCGGCGCTCGGCCTTCAGTACACCCCCCTGGACCAACCCCTTCCTGCTCGTCTCGGTGGCCGTGGCGCTCGCCGTGCACGCGATCGCGCTGCACCTCCCGGCGACCCAGTGGCTGCTGCGGGCGGAGCCGCTGCCGCTGGCCACCTGGGCGGTTGCCGCCGCCACCTCGCTGTCGGTTCTGGTCGCGGTGGAGCTCCACAAGGCCCTGGTCGCCTGGGTGGCACGTCGCCGGCCGCCGGAGGACGACGGGTCG
>JBBDSW010000021.1:8475-12329 GCA_040904745.1 Nitriliruptoraceae bacterium | reverse complement strand
GGACTCTTCGGGATCCGGGAGCACCGGGCACTCGTGGCCCTTTGCGACGCCGGCGTGCCCGATGCGCTGACCGGGCCTACGGCGGTACCCCAGGTCGCCGGTCGGATCGGTGCCGATCCCGTGCGCCTGGAGCGGCTGTTGCGCTACGCCAGCACCAAGGGCTGGGTCCGCCTCGACCGTCGCGGACGCGTCCGCCCCACCCGGGTCACCGCGTTCCTCCGCCGTGACCATCCGGGTGGATGGCGTGCGTGGGTGGAGTTCGCGGGCGGCGACGAGATCGTGGCTACGGTCGGCGCACTCTCGACGGATGTAGAGCCCGTCGACGCGTTCGTCGCGGTGAACGGCGCACCGTTCTTCGACTGGATGGCCCAGCACCCGGCCCGCTGGAGCACGTTCGATCGGGCCATGGGTGCTGGCGGGCGCATGCATGCCCTGACGCTGGCCGCGGCACTCGACTGGTCCGGGGACCGGCGGGTCTGCGACGTCGCGGGCGGCACCGGAGCGTTGCTGTCGACGCTGCTGGACCTGGTACCCGGTCTCGAGGGCACGCTGCTCGACCTGCCCGAGGTCGTCGCCCGCGCGGTGTCGCATCCCCGGCTGCAGACGAGCGGCGGCGACGCGTTCGCGCACGTACCCGAGGGCTTCGACACCTACCTGTTGGTGAACGTCCTCCACGACTGGGACGACGTTGACGCCGTACGGATCCTCACGCGGGTGGCCGAGGCCACCGGGTCCTCGGGACGTGTCGTCGTGGTCGAGGGTGAGCGCACGTCCGTGCCCCGTGACCCGCTGCCGGTGTCGGCC
This sequence comes from Nitriliruptoraceae bacterium, assembly GCA_040904745.1. Classification (GTDB taxonomy): domain Bacteria; phylum Actinomycetota; class Nitriliruptoria; order Nitriliruptorales; family Nitriliruptoraceae; genus T1Sed10-7. Next base: position 11,525 of record JBBDSW010000021.1, on the reverse strand, counting down.
GACCTGCTGATGTCGGCACTGACCCGTGGCGGCCGTGAGCGTGGAACGGAGGGGTTCGTCGAACTCGGTGACACCGCCGGTCTGCGGCACGATCGGTCGGTGCGGCTCGCGTCAGGTGACCTCGCCCACGTGTTCCACCCGGCCGGGCGGTAGTCGGGACAGACCCCCGCTCTCGCCTCACCTACCGACCGACGTCCACGAGGGTGAGCGGGCAAGACCGAGGTCTGGTGCCGGGCTGCCGGTGTGCTCCGGTCTATGCGAGCTGGTCCCGCGAGCCTTGGAGGAACTCGGTGACCGCGAACCACCCTACGCAGCGCAGGGGCCACCCGACGGGGGGCGAGCCCCCCAGCGTCCAGGGGGTTGGCCACACCCGTCAGCAAGGGGCAGGGACAACCTGCCGCCAGCGACACCGCGTTCCCTACTCCAGTGTCTCCACCGCCGTGCGCTCGATCGCCAACCCCTGCGTGTGCCGCGCCAAGTAGGTCTCGAATCCAGCGACGTCGCGCGGGTCCGGGGTGAGAGGAGCGCTGATGCTGTCGGCGGTCACGCCGTCGAGGTAGTCGGGCAGCGACTGCGTGGGGTCGTCGCGGAGCAGGTAGGCCGCCAGCACCGCCATCCCCCACGCGCCGCCCTCGCCGGCGGTCGCCGGGATGCTCACCGGGACGTCGAGCGCGGCCGCCATCATGCGCTGTGCGGTGTCGCCGCCCTTGAACAGACCACCGTGCCCCCGGATCTCCTCGATGACCACCCCCTCCTCCTCGGTGAGGGTGTCGATGCCCGTGCGCATCGCACACAGCCAGGCGAAGTACTGCGCACGCATGAAGTTCTCGAGCGTGAACCGCCCGTCCTGGTTGCGTACGAAGAGCGGCCGTCCCTCCGTGAAGCCGGTGATGTGCTCGCCGGAGACGTAGTTGATGGACAACAGGCCACCCGCATCCGGCTCGCCGGCGAGCGCGAGCGGGAGCAGCTTGCCGTAGAGGTCGTCCGGGGAGGCCGGGGCACCGAGCGCCTCGGCGACCTGGCCGAACAGCGCGATCCAGGCATCGAGGTCCGACGAGCCGTTGTTCGAGTGCACCATCGCCACCGGGCTCCCGTCGGGGGTGGCGACGATGTCGATCTCCTCGTGGACGCGCGAGAGGCTCTTCTCCAGCACGATCATCGCGAAGACCGAGGTCCCGGCGGAGACGTTCGCCGACCGTGGGCGGACGGCGTTGGTCGCCACCATCCCGGTCCCGGCGTCGCCTTCGGGCGGGCACAGCGGGATGCCGCTCTCGAGCACGCCCGACGGATCGAGCAGTCCCGCGCCTTCGGTCGTCAGCGTCCCGGCGGGCGCGCCGGCTGCCAGGACCGTTGGCAGGAGGTCACGGAGCGTCCAGTCGAACCCTCGGGGTGCGATCAGCTCGTCGAACCTCGCCATCCGGGCGGCATCCCAATCGCCGCTGGACGGATCGATCGGGAACATGCCCGATGCCTCGTCGAGGCCCACGACGTGCTCACCCGTCAGCTTCCAGTGGACGTAGGTCGCCAGCGTCTTGAGCTGGACGAGGTGTGCGAGGTGGGGCTGTTCCTCCAGGATCGACTGGTACAGGTGCGCGATGCTCCAGCGCTGTGGCACCGCGAAGTCGAGCAGCGGCGTCAGCTCCGCACACGCCTGACCGGTGATGTTGTTGCGCCAGGTCCGGAACGGCACCAGCAGTCCACCGTCGGCATCCAGCGCGACGTAGCCGTGCATCATCCCGCTGATGCCGAGCGCGGCGAACGTCGTCAACTCCACGCCGTGGCGCGCACGGACGTCCTCGACCAACCCCGCGTAGGCGCCCGAGAGCCCCTCCCAGACGTCCGCCATGTCGTAGGTCCAGACGCCGTCCTGGAGCTGGTTCTCCCACCCATGCGAACCCGAGGCCAGAGGCGTCGCATCCGGCGCGATGAGGGCGGCCTTGATACGGGTCGACCCGAACTCGATCCCGACCGTCGCCCGGCCCGCTCGGATGAGCTCGGCTGCATCGCCTGGTCCCTGGTTCACCCGGAGCCTCCTCGCCGTTTCCGCCAACATCCCAGCAACGCCTGCCGGCTGGGTCACGAGCGTAGGTCGCCGATCGGTGTGGCCGTGTCGAGGACGGTGGAGCGGATCTGACCGATGAGGTCGTTCAGCTGATGGGCGATGGCGTCGATGCGTTCGCCACCCCCGCCTTCGCAGCGGGCCGCCAGCGTCTGCAGCTCCAGACCGATGGCGAACAGGTTCTGGAGCACGGTGTCGTGCAGGTCGTGGGCGATGCGTTCCTGTTCCTCGACGACGGCGAGGCGGGCCAACTCGTCGCCGGCGTCGCCGAACTCGATCGCCAGTGCCGCGTGGTCGCTGAAGGCCTGCAGCATCGCCAGGTCGGATCCGGTGAACGCCGGGGCTCCGCGGCCGCGGGCCACCAGCAGGGTCCCGAAGGGATGGTCCTGGGCCACCAGGGGGGCGATCACGGTCGGTCCCATGTCCCCGAGCTCGCAGATCGGCTGGTAGGCGTTGCGGTTGGCGGTGGCGTCGGGCAGCCGCAGGCCTTCGCGGGTGCGCAGCACCAGTCCGGACAGGGAGCCCTCGACGGGGAACACCGATCCTTCGAGGTCGTCGGCGCGGTAGCCCACGGCGATCCGTAGCCGCAGCGACTGTCCGGGGACGAACGGCACCCCGATCGTGGCGACGTCGCCGTCGACCAGGTCCGCGGCACCCTGGGCGACTGCACGCAGGAACTCGTCGGGTGGTGCGCCGGTGAGCATCGTGGCGACCACCGACCGGGTGACGTCACGCCAGCGGGTGGCCAGCAGTACCTCGTCGTCGGGGCAGTCGTCGAGAGCCAGGTGTCCGGCGTTCATGTACATGATCCGTGCCTCCGTCTGGCTGCCACGTGCAGCTGCGCTCCAGGGCCCTGCCGAGCAGTGGAGTAACGATGCCTCGTCAGGATCTGCCGACCAGCGCCGGAGGTCCCGCGATCGATGACGGATGGCCCTGATCCGCTCGTCCATCGCTGCCGCGCGCCGGTGGCCCGCATCTGCCGCGCGCCGGT
>JBBDSW010000021.1:5371-8375 GCA_040904745.1 Nitriliruptoraceae bacterium | reverse complement strand
CTGCCGCGCGCCGGTGGCCCGCATCTGCCGCGCGCCGGTTGGCGCGACCACCTCGTACCCCCTACCGTGAGAACCGAACAGGCGTTCGGTGCAGATGTCGGGAGTAGCCGAGGGGAGAGGTGGTGCAGTGGCCAGCAGCCGGGCGTGGTCGCCACAGGAGCACCAGGCCAACCTCGAGGATCAGCACGCGGAGGCCGAACGTGCTGCCGTGGCCGCCGAGGTGGTGGGTGGGGCGGCCCGCCAGCGGCCGACCCCGGTGGACGCGCCACCGTTCGCGCACCTGAGCGCCCGTTCCTGCTACTCGATGCGCGACGGTGCGATCCGTCCGCGGGAGCTCGCCGCAGCGGCGGCCGCCGCCGGGATGAGCCACGTCGCACTCACCGACCGTGATGGGCTCTACGGGGCGGTCCGGTTCGCCCAGGCCGCCGCCGCGGAGGGAGTGACGCCGGTCTTCGGCACCGACCTCGCGCTGGCCGGGGATCCTGAACGGCCGGGTTGGGAGCTCACCCGCGCCGGCCGGGACCGGCTCCCGGCGGATCGTCGGCTCACCACCGCCGACCCCCGCGCGACGCGCCCGGGGAGGGGTCCGGCGTGGCTGGAGGACGACGCCGCCCGTGTCTCCTTCCTCGCTGCCACCCAGAGCGGGTACGCGGACCTGTGCCGTACGGTCTCCGCCGCGCACGCCGCCCAACGCTCTCACCCCCACCTCGCCGCTGACGACCTCGGGCTGGCCGCCGCCACCGATGGGGTGATCGCCCAGCTCGGTCCGGACTCGCCGGTCGGGCGCCTGCTGGCCCGTGGCCACGCCTCGGCGGCTGAACAGGAGCTCGGCCGGTGGTTGGAGGTCTTCGGTCGGGAGCGGGTCGTGCTCGGTGTGCGTGACCACCGCGTCGCCCCCGGTGGACGGCGGACGAGTGGCAAGGGCGATGCGAGCGAACCCGGGGACGACGCCCGGATCAGGCGGACCGTGGAGCTGGCCGACCACCTCGGCGTCCGTGCCGTCGCCGTCAACGACGTGCGCTACCTGCGGCCCGAGGACGTCGCGATCGCCGACGTGCTGGCCTGCGTCCGGCAACAGGTCCCGCTCGCATCCCAGCACCTCTCACGCACCAGCGCCGAGGCGTGGTTCACCACCCCCGCCGAGCAGCAGAGGCGCTTCCGTGAGCGCCCGGAGCTGCTGGCCAGCGCCTACGAGGTCGCGGCCTCCTGCGAGGTCGATCTCGGGATCGGCTCGTTGCACGTCCCACGGCTGTCCGGGCTGTCCCCCGAAGCGGCGGCGGGGGAGTTGTACCGCCGTTGCTGGGAAGGGGTCGCCGACCGCTACCCGCGGGTGACGCCCCGGGTGCGGGAACGGCTCGAGCAGGAGCTCGCCATGGTGGACCGCCTGGGGCTGCACGACCTGTTCCTCGCGGTCGCCGCGGTCGTCTCGGACATCCGCGAGCTCGGGGTGCTGGTGGCCTGTCGCGGGTCGGCGGCCGGCAGCCTCGTGTGCTTCGCGCTGCGGATCAGCGACGTGGATCCGCTCGCAGGCGGGCTCGCGTTCGAGCGGTTCATGAACCCCTACCGCGACGAGCTGCCCGACATCGACCTGGACGTGGAATCCCACCGGCGCGAGGACGTCTACGACCTCGTCATGGAGCGCTTCGGGGAGGAGCGGACCGCCTGCGTCGCGATGATCGAGACCTTCCAGGCCCGCATGGCGGTCCGCGAGGTCGGCAAGGTGCTCTCCATCCCGGCGGAGGAGTTGGACGCGATCGCCGGCAGCTTCACCCACGCCCGTGCCCGTGACGTCCGGAAGATCGTGCAGAACCTGCCGGAGCTCAAGCACTCCAACCTCGATGCCGGGCAGCTCCAGACCCTGTTCGACGTCGTCGAGCGGATCGACGGCTTCCCCCGCCACGTCGCGATGCACCCGTGCGGGATCCTGCTCGGCGACGTGGACCTGACCACCCGCACGCCCCTGGAGCGCTCCGCCCACGGGTTCTCGATGAGCCAGTTCGACAAGGACGACGTCGCGGCGCTGGGCCTCCTCAAACTGGACGTGCTGGGGGTGCGGATGCTGTCCGCGATGCGGCACTGCCTCGACCTGGCCAACGGCAGCGAGGACGGCCCGGGGACCCGGGAGCCCGACCCCGCGACACCCGGCCGTGATGCGCAAGGCCACCTCTCGCTCCAGCACGTGCCCGTGGGTGACCCCGACACCTACGCGCTGATCCGCTCCGGCCACTCGGTCGGCATCTTCCAGATCGAGTCGCCCGGACAACGCGAGTTGCTCGGACGGCTCCAACCCGACCGGTTCGGGGACCTGGTCACCGAGATCTCGCTGTTCCGCCCCGGCCCGGTCAAGGCGGACATGGTCAGCCCCTACGTCGCCCGTCGGCACGGCCAGGAGGAGGCCGTCTACGCCCACCCGCTGCTGGAGCCGGTGCTCGCCGAGACCTATGGCGTCATCGTCTACCACGAGCAGGTGATGGGGGTGCTGTCGGTGCTGACCGGCTGCGACCTCGCGTACGCGGACCTGCTGCGTCGCCAGCTCTCCGACGAACGCAAGCGCCCCACGATCCGCGCGTGGGTGGTGGCCCGTGCCATCGACCGGGGAGTGACCCGCGAGGACGCCGAGCGGGTGTGGGAGCAGCTCGCCTCCTTCGCCTCCTTCGGGTTCTGCAAGGCGCATGCGGCGGCGTTCGCGGTCCCCACCGAACGCTCGGCGTTCCTCAAGGCCCACGTGTTCCCGGAGTTCATGGCGGGCCTGTTGACCCACGACCCGGGTATGTACCCGCGCCGGATGATCCTGGACGAGTGCCGGCTGTTCGGGGTCGCGGTCCTCCCACCGGACGTCAACCGGTCACGACGCGCCTACACCGTCGAGGTGATCGACCAGGGCCTCGCCGACCACCGGCTGGGGTTGACCGCCGCGATCCGGGCCGGGCGGGGCGAAGCCGGGTCGATGCCCGCCGGGTCGATGCCCGCCGGGTCGATGCCCGCCGGGTCGATGCCCGCCGGG
>JBBDSW010000021.1:0-5271 GCA_040904745.1 Nitriliruptoraceae bacterium | reverse complement strand
GCCCGCCGGGTCGATGCCCGCCGGGTCGATGCCCGCCGGGTCGATGCCCGCCGGGTCGATGCCCGCCGGGCGGACCGACGGCGGGGAAGCGGCACTGCTCCCACCCGGCTGGCAGTGGCCGAGCGAGCTGCCCCGTCCGCTCCCACCGGCCGGCCGCGACGCAGGAGAAGCCGGGGACGGCTACCGCTACGCCGTCCGCATCGGGCTCCAGGACGTCACCGGGATCACCGACGCGGAGATCGACGCACTGGTCGCACATCGACCGTTCACCACGCTCGAGGACCTGCGCGCACGCGGGGAGCTGTCCCGCCCGACCGCCACCGCGCTCGTCGACGCCGGGGCACTGGACGCGATCGCCGGGGTCGGACGCCGAGGTGGCCCGTCCAGCCGTCGTGCGCTGACCCTGGCCGTCGAGGAGCTGTGGCGGGAGAGGCCGGGGCGTCGACGGGGCGGCCGGGGCGCCGACCGGGCCGAGCAGACCCACCTCGACCTCCACGCCGATCACACGCCCGAGCTCCCGGAGGACCGCAGCTCGGATCGGGTCCGCGCCGAGCTCGCTGCGACCGGGATGGACGTCTCCCGGCACGTGGTCAGCTTCTACGAACCGTTGCTCGAGGTGCTCGGGGTGACGCGCGCGTGCGACCTGGGGGCGCAGAAGACGCAGCGGATCGTGCGGGTCGCGGGGGTGAAGGTCGCGGTGCAGTCACCGGCCCAGCGTTCCGGACAACGGGTGCTGTTCCTGTCGCTGGACGATCGCACCGGTCAGACGCAGACGACCTACTTCGAGCGTTCCCTGGACGACTGCGCGTGGACGGTGCTGCACGCCTGGCTGCTGGTGGCCGAGGGGCGGCTGAGCCGTCGCGGCCACCTCGGTGCGACGGTCACCGGCACCCGTGCCTGGGACCTGTCGCGGCTGTGGCGGGCCTGGCAGGAAGGATGGCTGGACGCGGCGCTCGAGGAACGGGGGACCCCCGCGCCGCACGAGCGGACCGGACCGCCACGGCCCGCGGGGCTGCGTGCGAGCGAGTGGGGACGGGGTTCCCGGTAGCCTCCTCCGGATGCGACCTCACCTCGTCTGGGACTGGAACGGGACCCTCTTCGATGACCAGCACCTGGTCATCGACGGGCTGAACGCGGTGCTCGATCACGCCGGGGCACCGCGCATCGACATGGGGACCTACCAGCGGCTCTACACCCGGCCCGTCAAGGTCTTCTATGAACGGCTGCTCGGCCGGGAGATCGGCCCGGAGGAGTGGGCCGAGTTCGACACCCGCTACCACGATGGCTACCGCGCGGCGCTCCACCGTGCGGCGCTGACCGAGGACGCACCCGCCGCGCTGGAGACCGTGCGCCGCGGGGGAGGAACGCAGTCGCTGTTGTCGATGTGGCGGCACGAGGAGCTGCTGCCGCTGGTGGGCGAGCTCGGCATCGCCGGGCACTTCACCCGCATCGATGGCGTGCGTGGTGCCGGTGGCGGGGTCAAGGCCCCCTTCCTCGCCGCCCACCTTGAACGGCTGGCCACCGACCACGGGGCCGATGCCACCTCGACACTGGTGATCGGCGATGCCCTGGACGATGCGGCCGCGGCCGCCGAGGTCGGTGTGGACTGCGTGCTCTACGACGGCGGCTCGCACCCGCGCGATGAGCTGGAGGGCGCCGGGGTCCCGGTCGCCACCTCCCTGACCGAGGCGCTCGCGCTGGCCGGTTGGGCGTAGCCGCTGTCTGCCACCTCGGCGCTATCCTTGCCGATACGAACGCGCGTTCGGCAGCGGGTGCGTTCGCAGGAGGTGCACGGTGATCGCGCAGTACCCCGAGCCGATGCTCCACGTCGACATGGATGCCTTCTACGCCTCGGTCGAGCAGCGTGACGACCCGTCGCTGCAGGGCCATCCCGTGGTCGTCGGCGGGGCGGGAGGTCGCGGGGTCGTGGCGGCCGCCTCCTACGAGGCCCGCCGGTTCGGCATCCACTCCGCGATGCCGATGGTGCGGGCTCGCCGGCTGTGCCCGGATCTGGTGATCGTCGGCAACCGCTTCGACCGCTACCGGGAGGTCTCGCGCGCGGTCATGGCGATCCTCGCGGACGTCACCCCGATGGTCGAGCCGCTCTCCCTCGACGAGGCGTTCCTGGACGTCGCGGGCTCCGTGCGTCTGTTCGGCGAGCCACCGGTCATCGGCGAGGCGATCCGCGAACGAGTCCGCGACGAGGTCGACCTGCCCTGCTCGGTGGGGGTCGGGCCCACCAAGTCCGTCGCGAAGCTGCTGTCGGCCAAGGCCAAGCCCGACGGCCTGTTGCACTGGCCGGCTGCCGAGGTGGCCGACCGCCTGCGCCCCCTGCCGATCGGTGATCTGTGGGGCGCCGGCCCGAAGACCGTCGAGCGGCTCGCCTCCTTCGGCTACCGCACCGTGGGGCAGCTGGCCGATGCCGACCTGAGAACCCTCCAACGCCTGGTCGGGGATGCGCTCGGAAGCCAGCTCCGACAACTCGCCCGCGGGATCGATCCGCGGCGGGTGACGCCCGCGGCATCGGCCAAGTCCGTCTCCGCCGAGCACACCTTCGAGCACGATGTCGACGATCCCGATGAGCTCGAACGCTACGTCCTGCGGCTGGCGGAGACCGTCGGCCGGCGGCTGCGAAGCGAGGAGACCGCAGGACGCACCATCACGTTGAAGGTCCGTTTCGCGAGCTTCGAGACCGTGAGCCGTTCCGCCACGCTTCCGGCGCCGACCGACCGGACGCGCGACATCGCCGCGGTGGCGGGGGAGCTGTTGGCCGGACTCCGGTTGGAACGGGCGCGGGTGCGACTGCTCGGTGTCGGGGTCTCCAACCTCGGTGACGGCGACGGGGCGAGGCAGCTGAGCCTCGACGCAGAGGAGGCCTCCCCCCTCGCATCTGCCTCCGCATCTGCCTCCGCCCGGCTCGGCGACCCCCGCTGGGAACGCGTGGAGCGGGTGGCCGACACGGTGTCATCCCGGTTCGAGGGGATCGGGGTGTCCTACGCCTCGCTCCTGGACGAGCACGAGGATCCGGACGAGATCGCCCCCCGGCGCGAGGACCGCCGGTGACCGGTGCGGTCGAGAAGCTGCGGACGGTCGGCCGCTTCTCGCGTTCCCTGGGTCCGTGGGTCCGGTTGGTAGCGGGTGGGGTCGAGAAGCTGCGGACGGTCGGCCGGTTCTCGCATCCCGCGCCGAGGGGGTAGGCCCCGGGCGATCCCCGAGCGGCTCAGACCAGCGGGAGGAACCGCACCCGCCGGCGCTGCCGACGCCGCCCGTCGAGGTAGGCCGCGAGCTCCGCGTACACCTCCGGGCCCACCATGAGCTCCAGCTCCGTGCCCATCGAGCGGTAGACCGGGTGCCGCCCGACGAAGGCCACCTCGTCGTCGAGGCACCACCAGCCGAACTCGGCACCGCCCTCGCCCCAGTGGCCACGCTCGTAGGCGGCGATGGTGTGCACCTCGAGGGTCTCGCCGTCGTTGGCGGTCAGCTCCTCGATCGTGCGGTGCAACGGGACCTGCCAACACACGGTCGGCTTGTAGGTGGAGTGGTGGACGTCGTCCCGCGCGGCGAGGTGGTGGAGCGCGCAGCCTTCCCCGCCCGCGAAGCCGGACCGGTTGGCGAAGATGCAACCGCCGTCGATGACACGGGTCAGCGGCTCGTCGTCCTCGTCCTCGGTGACGACCCCGTCTCGTACCGCCTCGGCGTGGAACTGCATGGTCGTGGGGTCGAGCTCTTCGGTGACCAGCCGCTGGAGCTCGTCGGCGTCATCGTCCTCGTTCAGGTAGGCCCCATGGATGCAGCACCCGAGCGCCGGGTCCTGCTCGCCGGGGTGTACCCCCTCGCAGCCCTGGCCGTAGATGCAGGTGTAGGAGGAGAGCAGGAAGGAGACGTCGAACGTGTACCGGCGATGATCGTCATCCGGGTCGGTGATCGTGACCCACTCCCGTTCGAGCACTGCCCCTCCATCGTCTCGCGCGGCAGCGGAGCGTAGCCGTGCCACCAGTAGGCTCAGGGCGACGTCGAGGTGGCGGAGGACCGATGGGGAGCGAGGTCGGCTACGAGGTCGTCGAGGGCGTCGCGCACGTGACGATCGACCGGCCGGACAAGCGCAACGCCATGAACCTCGAGGTGTTCGCGCAGCTGGCCGAGCGGGCGGCTGCGGTGCAGGCGGACGATGATGTGCGTGCGGTCGTGGTGGCCGGTCGGGACGGGAACTTCTCCGCCGGCATCGACCTCGTGACCCTCGAGCGACTGCTCGGCGACGGTCTGGAGCCGACGTTCGTGGCGCGCCTGCAGGCGACGTTCACGGCCTACGAGGAGCTCGACGTCCCCGTCGTCGCCGCCATCGAGGGGCACTGCCTCGGGGCCGGGGTCCAGCTCGCTGCCGCCTGCCACCTCCGCGCGGTCGCCCCCGATGCGTCCTTGGCCGTGATGGAGTCGCGGTGGGGGCTGATCCCGGATCTCGGGGGCACCCACCGTCTGCCACGGCTGATCGGGCCGGGACGCACGACCGAGCTGGCGATGACGGCGCGACGCTTCGATGCCGAGGAGGCCCGGCGCATCGGGTTCGCCGAGATCGCGTTGCCGGGGGAGGACGCGCAGGGGGCTGCCCACACGTTGGCGGCCCGCTTGGCGGCTGGACCGGGCAGCGTGCGTCAGCTTCCGCGGCTGATCCGGGAGAACCTCGATCGCGATCGTGCCGGTGCGCTCGCGGCGGAGATCGTCGCTCAGGAGGCTGCGGTCACCGGTCCCGACGTGGCCGAGGCCATCGCTGCCCACCGAGCTGGTCGGCAACCGCGTTTCGTCGCGCGCTGAGCACCCGGGGCCGGACCCGGCTTGGACGGTCGCAGCGCGCCCCTCGCGCATGAGGGACCGATGCGTGTCCAGGGGTCGTCTTGCCCTCGCGCGTTCCGGGGCGCATCGCTACATTCGATCTACCCGAACAGGTCAGCGAGGTTCATGCCGCTTTCCGAGCACGAGGAGAACGTCCTCGCGGAGATCGAGCGACAGCTCGCCGCAGAGGATCCGCGTTTCGCTGCGCGCAGCCGTCGCCGCCTCGGCCTCACCCGTGACGGGCAGCTGCGGCTCGGCATCGGCCTCGGCTTCGTCGGGATCGTCGCGGTGCTGTCGCTCGCGTTCCTGTCCGCGCCCTGGAACTTCATCGTCCCCGGGGTCGGGTTCCTCTGCATGTTGGCGGGCATCATCCTGGCCGTGTCGGCGCGCACGGCCCCGAGTGAGGGCAACCAGGCCTTCGTGCCACCGGACGATCGCAGCTAG
>JBBDSW010000020.1:0-12329 GCA_040904745.1 Nitriliruptoraceae bacterium | reverse complement strand
GCCGTCGGCGGCTACTCGGCGAGGAAGGCGAAGAACAGCAGGAACAGCACGGCGAGCGTGTACATGATCGGGTGGACGTCCCTGGCCTTGCCCTTGAACACCATGACGAGCGGGAACAGTAGGAGCCCGAGGGCGATCCCGGTCGCGATCGAGTAGGTCAGCGGCATCGCGATCACGGTGATGAACGCCGGGATCGCGATCTCCATGCGGTCCCACTCGATGTCGCCGAGTCCACGGGCCATCATCACCCCGACGATGATGAGGGCGGCCGCGGTCACCTCTGCGGTCACGACCGAGAGCAGTGGCGAGAAGAACAGCGCCAGCAGGAACAACCCGGCGGTGGCCACCGAGCTCAGCCCGGTGCGTCCCCCCGAACCGACCCCGGCGGCCGACTCGATGTAGGAGGTCGTCGTCGAGGTGCCGAGCACGGCCCCGCCCATCGTGGCGACCGCGTCGGAGACCAGCGGCCGCGAACCACCAGGGAGCCGGCCCTCGTCATCGAGCAGGTCGGCCTGGTTGGTCACCGCGATCAGCGTCCCGGCCGTGTCGAAGAAGTCGACGAACAGCATGGTGGCGACGACCAGCAGCAGCTCCGGGGCGAAGAGGTCCGGGAACGCGGCGAACGCGGCGCCGAAGGTGGGCCCGAGGCTCGGCGGAGCGGAGACGACCGCGTCCGGCAGCTCGAGCAGGCCGGTGGCCACGCCGAGCACCGCGGTCGCGACGATGCCGTAGAAGACCGCGCCCTTGAGGCCCCGCATCAGGAAGAACGCGATGGCCAGCAGGCCGAAGATCGCGAGCAGGGTCGAGGAGACCGTGAGGTCACCGAGGGCGACGACGGTCCCGTCGGTGCCCTCGGTGGCGATGGTGGTGCCGTCCGGCACGACGATGCCGGCGTTGCGGAGCCCGATGAAGGCGATGAACAGGCCGATGCCGGCGCCGACCGCCATCTTCAGCTGGTACGGGATCGCGTCGATGATCGCGCGTCGCGCTCCCGTCACTGCCAGCAGGAGGAACAGCAGGCCGGAGACGAACGTCGCGGCGAGCGCGACCTCCCATGCGATCCCGAACCCGAGCACGACGGTGTAGGCGAAGAAGGCGTTCAGCCCCATGCCCGGCGCCTGCGCGATCGGCAGGTTCGCCCACAGACCCATGATCAGGGTCCCCAGCGCGGCGGCCAGGCACGTGGCCACGAACACCGCGCCCGGATCCATCCCCGCGTCGCCGAGGATCAGCGGGTTCACGAAGACGATGTAGGCCATCGCCAGGAACGTCGTCAGACCGGCGACACCTTCGGTCCGTGGGTTCGTGCCACGTTCCGAGAGGTGGAAGAACCGATCCAAAGCGCCCTGCTCGGGGCGCGTCGCGGTCGTCTGTTCGCTCACAACGGTCTCCTCGGGACACGGCGGGATGTTCCGCGCGCGTCGCGGTGGTACGGACGGGGGGCGGGGAAGCCTGCAGCGGTGTCCGGGGAAGGAGCCGGCGTCTTCGGCGACGGCCGAAGCCTAGGCGAGGTGGCCCCTCGACCGGGACTCCTCCGGCCCTCACCCGTGTTGCGGCACCCCGCTAGCGTTCCCGGGCGCAGGGGCGAGGGAGCGCACATGGTCAGCTCGGATGGCGCCGCGGCGGTCGGGCCCGGCAGTCCACGGACCCGTCGGCGGCTGACCGTCATGGCGCTGTTGCTGCTCGCGGTCATCGCAGCGGCCTGGAACCAGGTCGAGGTGCGCGAGCCGTTGCCCACGACCAGCTCGCGGCCCGTGTCGGTCATCGCCCACGGTGGCGCGCAGGGCCACGCGCCCCCGAACACGATGGCGGCCTTCGACCGCGCGCTCGGGCTCGGCGCCGACACCCTCGAGATGGACCTGCAACCCACCGCCGACGGCGAGATCGTCACGATCCACGACGGCACGGTCGATCGGACCACCGACGGTTCCGGGCCGGTCGCCGAACTGACCGTGGCCGAGCTACAGGAGCTGGACGCCGGGGCGACCTGGCAGGACGCCGACGGCGCGACACCGTTCGCGGGCGAAGGGATCCGTCACGCGTCCTTCCGCGAGGTCCTCGAGCGATTCCCCGAGACCCCCCTGGTGGTCGAGCTCAAGACCGACGGTGGCGAGGCCGTCATCCAGCCGACGATCGACCTGCTCACCGAGTACGAGCGCGACGACGGCACCGTCATCGTCGCCTCGTTCGACGAGGCCTTCCTCGGCCCGGTCCGCGACCAGCTCCCCGACGTCCCGACCAACATGCCGGAGTCGGAGACCTACGGCTTCTACGTCCGGCAACTCGTCGGCCTGCATCCGTGGTGGCAGCCACCCGGTGCGGTGTTCCAGGTCCCCGAGGAGTTCGACGGACGCCGGGTCGTCACCCCGCGCTTCACGCGGGCAGCGGAGCGCCTCGGCGTCGAGGTCCAGGTCTGGACCGTCAACGACCCGGCGCAGATGCACCGGCTCCTCGATGCCGGTGCACACGGGATCATGACCGACCATCCCGAGCGGGTCGTCGAGGTGATCGAGGAACGCGAGGCCGAGCGGGGTGTGGTCCGCGGTCCCGACCCGTCCCGCTACGCCGGACAGTTCGCCCGCGCCGAACGGCTCCAGGACGAGGTGGCGTGGCTGACGCCGGTGTGGCGAGCCATCACGTTGCTGGGCGACGAGGAGTTCTACCTGCTGCTCCTGCCGCTGACCTACTGGGCCGTGAGCCGGCGCATCGGCCTGCGACTGGGTGCCATGCTCCTGCTCACCGCCGGGATCAACGGGATCCTGAAGCTCGGCTGGACGACGCCACGGCCTTCGTTCCTGCGCCCGGAACTCGGGCAGGTCACCGAGTCGAGTTTCGGGATCCCCTCGGGCCACGCCCAGAACGGCACCGCGGTATGGGGGATCCTGGCCGCCCGGCTGCGCTCGCTACCGGCGCGGATCGCGCTCGTGGGGCTGATCGCCGGCATCGCCTGGTCGCGCATCCACCTCGGTGTCCACTTCCTCGAGGACACCCTGATCGGGCTCGGCGTGGGGCTCGTCCTCCTCGCCGGCGTCCTGTGGTCGGAGCCGCGGGCGATCCGCTGGTGGAACCGGATGGGGACCACGGAGCGGATGCTCGGCTCGGTGGTGGCCGGCCTCGCCCTGGTCGCGCCCGCGACCCTGCTGGCCGGACGCCTGCGCGGGGTGTCCTTCCCGTGGCCGGGGGTGCACGACGTCGCCGAGTTGACCGGGGCGAGCCAGGTGGTGACCCCCGCGGCGACGCTGGCCGGCTTCGGGATCGGGCTGGCCTGGTTGCAGGCGCGGGGTGGCTTCGACCACCGCGGTCCGCTCGGGAGACGGGCCGCGCGCGTCCTCGCCGGCCTGGTGGGCGTGGTCGTGCTCTACGTCGGGCTCGACGTCGCCTTCCCCGGCGGCGAGGGCCCGCCCGCCCTGGTGCTGCGCGCCGTGCGCTACGGGCTCATCGGCGGGTGGGTCGCCGGCGGCGCTCCGTGGCTGTTCGTCCGCCTCCGGCTGGCCGAGCCGGCACCGGCGGTCGCGTCCGCGGGCATCGAGAACGACGGGACGCACACCCGTTAGGGTCGGGGGATGTCACCGAAGAGGAGGCGCGTGTGCCCCGAAGGAGCCTGAGCGACCCCGATGCCGTCGTCGTCGGTGCCGGTCCGAACGGCCTCGCGGCCGCGATCGCGTTGGCCCGGGAGGGCTTCAAGGTCACCGTCTTCGAGGGGGCGGAGCAGCCCGGGGGTGGCACGCGCACCTACGACGATCCGGACGTCCCGGGACTGCGCCACGACCACTGCGCGGCGGTGTTCCCGTTCGCCGCCGCCTCGCCGTTCCTTCGCACCTTGCCGCTGGGCGAGTTCGGGCTGGTCTGGCGGCACGCCCCGATCGATGTCGCCCACCCGCTCGATGACGGCACCGCGGTCGCGGTCTACCGGGATCTGGAGCGCACCGTCACCGAACTCGGGGCCGACGGGCCCGCCTGGGACCGGGTGGTCGGGGCTGCGGCCAGACGGTTCGGCGGCCTCGCCGACGACGTCCTGGGACCACTGCTCCGCCTCCCGCGGCACCCGTTCGCCACCGGTCGGGCGGGCGTGCCGGCACTGCTGCCGGCCACGGTCCTGGCACGGACGTTCGCCACCGAGCGCGGTGCCGCCCTCTACGGCGGGCTCGCGGCCCACGCGTTCGCCCGGCTGGACCGCCCGATGACCGCCGCGGTCGGTGTGCTGCTCGGGGCGGCCGGCCACCAGCAGGGATGGCCGGTGGTCGAGGGTGGCGCCGAGGGGCTGTGGCGGGCGATGGTCGCCTGCCTCGAGGATCTCGGTGGCGAGGTCGTGACCGGGACCTGGATCACGAGCTTCCGCGATCTGCCCCGTGCCCGGGTGGCCCTGTTCGACACGAGCCCCACCGGACTCGCCCGCATCCTCGGCGACCACCTGCCCGAGCGGGAGCGCCGCCGGGCGGAGACCTGGCGCTACGGCCCGGCCGCCTTCAAGGTCGACTACGCCGTGCGGGGCGCGGTCCCGTGGCGTGCCGAGGAGGCGCGCCAGGCCGGCACCCTCCACCTCGGCGGCACCTTCGACCAGATCGTGGCCGCTGAGGCGACGACGGTCGCCGGTGCCGTGGCCGAGCAGCCGTTCACCCTGGTCGCCCAGCCCCACGTCGCGGACCCGAGCCGTGAGGTGGACGGCATCACCCCCCTGTGGGCCTACGCACACGTCCCCCACGGGTGGCGTGAGGACGTCGTCCCCCTGCTCGAAGCGCAGATCGAGCGGTTCGCGCCCGGCTTCTCCGAACAGGTCGTGGCCAGGCACGTGACAGCTCCGGTCGACCTCGAGGCGGCCAACCCGAACCTGCACGGCGGCGACATCGCCGGTGGGGCCAACCTCACGACCCAGTTGCTCGCACGGCCGCGCCTGTCGGCCGACCCGTACGCGACCGGTGTACCGGGGGTGTTCCTGTGCTCGGCCTCGACCCCACCGGGCGGCGGCGTGCACGGGATGGCCGGCTACCACGCCGCCCGCTCCGCCCGGAGGGTGCTGACGGCTTGAGCGTCAGGGAGCGGTCGACGGCCCGTACTGCTTGCGGAAGTCCCAGCTGGCCAGGTTGGTCGGAACCAGGCGGAGCCACCGATGGTGATCGGCGGGCTCGAGCGGGTGGTCGGTGCCGAAGTAGCGGCGGGAGAAGCCGCGACGGACCGCCAGCGGCACCTCGTCGTCCGGTACGAAGGTGTAGGTGAGTCGTCCGGAGGCGCCTCTGAGCTCCACGTACTCCTCGCCGCCGTCGACCACGAACGCGGCACGGGTCCCGGCTTCGAGCCGGGCGGTGCGCTTGGCGCGGGTCAGGTTCCACACCCAGAACGCCCCCTCATGCCACACGAACCAGACCGGCACGACGACGGGCCAGCCCTCCTCGTCGAGCGTGGCCAGGCGCAGCACCCGTTCCTCGGCGAAGAAGGCGTCCCGCTCCCCCTCGGTCATGCTGAGCTCGCCCATGGACCCTCCGGGTTCTCTCTGTCAGCAGCGACGCTACTGCCCGCGGCGCTAGCCTCGTCCCCGTCGAGGCGAGCGAGGGTGTCGGGTGGAACGTGATCGGTCCGAGGAGCGCGACCCCTTCGCGCCCATCGAGGCGTCACCGAGGTTCGCGACCCCCCTGGCGGTGCTCGGTGGTCTGCTCGGCGTGCTGGCGGCGATCACCGGCCTCGCGCTCGTGTTCGGCCCGCTCGGGATGGCGGTCGCACTCGTCGCCCACGTGAAGGGGAGCCGGCTCGGGATGCCGGCGGCGGTGTTCGCCGCGGTGGGCATGATCGTCGGGATGTCGATCACCAACTTCCTGCGTTGAGCCGAGGTGCCTCGTGCTCACCCCCTGGACCGGGGGCGCCGGCCTACGCTCAAGCTCGAGAGAGAGGAGGGCGCCGTGGCGGTGATCAAGACGATCGACCTGGTCGGGGTCTCGACGGAATCCTGGCGTGACGCGGCGCACAAGGCGCTCGAGGAGGCCACCAAGACCCTGCGCCACGTCGAGGGCTTCACGGTGCTCGAGACCTCCGCGGTCGTGGAGGGCTCCGAGATCAGCGAGTACCACACCCATGTGCGGATCCGGTTCCGGATCACGCGCTGATCCGTATCCGGCGTGCTCAGCCGGTGGCGCCGCGTGCGGCTTCGGCGCGTGCGAACGTGCTGGGAAGCTGGTCGAGCGGGCCCTCGTGGACCACGGCGTCGGTGATGCGCTCGGCGTCGGCGGCGACGAACCCGGCGCCACCGAGCACGGTCGCGGCGCCGTCGAAGCGGGGGTTGCTGTCGAGGAACGCCTCGGCGTGCTCGCGGTAGATCGCACCGATGAGCACCAACCCGGGTGCCAACTCCCGGACGCTGCGCTCGATCGCGCGGGTGGGCATGCGGGCGCCGAGGTAGTGGACACGCCAGCCCGCCGTGGACGCGATGATCGCGGCGGCCAGCAGCCCCAGGTCGTGTTCCTCGCCCTCCGGTGCGGCGGCCAGACAGCCGGGTTGGCCCGGCCGCAGGGGGGTGCGGAGCAGCCGTTGCAGGCGTGGTCGCAGCGTGTTCGTGGCGAAGTGTTCCCGGGAGATGACACGGGGATCGTCCTCCCACCCGTCGCCGAGGCGGCGGACGACGGGGAGGATCACCTCCACGAGGGCGCGTGGGACCTCGAACCGCGCGAAGATGTCGTCGAGCGAGGCTTCGCAGGCCGGCGCATCGAACCGGTCGATGGCCGCCTCGAGCTGGGTCGCGAGGTCGTTCGAGGCCGGGCCGCTGCCGCCGACGGGCCGCAGGGTGGTGACCGGCGCGGGCTCGCGGAGCACCTCACGTGCCGCGGCCGCCGCGGACCAGCCCTGGTCGAGCAGCCGCTGCATCCCGCGGACCCGCGTGACGTCGGCCTCGCGGTAGAGGCGATGCCCGCCTTCGGTGCGCTCGGGGGCCAGCAGGCCGTAGCGCCGCTCCCACGCGCGCAGCGTCGGCACCGCCACGCCGGTGCGGCGTGACACCTCGCCGATGCGTAGCACCGCTTGGTCGTCGGCCATGGAGCGTGGATCCGATCGTCGTCGCGTCACCCTGTACCGAGCCTTCGCTCCCAGCGATGAGGATGGATGGTGCCGGAGCTCAGGTGCCGTCGTGTGTCCACGTCGCGCGCTCGTCGCACAGTTGGCGCGGGGCCCCGCGGCTCGTAGCGTGCCGGGCATGGATACCACCCCGCTCACGTCCCTGGCTCCTGGCACCCCGATCGTCATCGGGGGCGACCGCCTCGTCCACGTCGACGAGGCTCTGGCCCACGCTTTCCAGCCGGGCGATGCCCTCCTGACCGTGGCGGCCGACGGCACCCTGCTGCACGTACCGGCGGCCGACCGCGACGCCGCCCGTGTGGCGGTGGACGCGGCCGTCCTCGCCTTCGAGTCGCTCGGGACCGTCACGGACGCGCAACTCGATCGGTTCTACACGGCGTTCGCCGACCGGCTCGCCGACGACGAGGTGTTCGCGGTCATCGCGCGCGCCAACGAGGAGGACGTCACGGCGGCGAGAAGCCGTGGCCGGTCCACGACCCGGCTCGTGCTGGACGAGCGGATGCGCGCCGAGATGATCGCAGGCCTCGAGGGCTGGGCCGGCACCGGGAGCGCCCGTGGCCAGGTGCTCGCCACGCTCGAGCACGACGGGTGGACCCTCGAACAGGTCACCGATCGGCTGGGGGTGGTGGCGTTCGTGTTCGAGGGCCGGCCGAACGTGTTCGCCGACGCCTGCGGGGTGCTCAGGACCGGCAACGCCGTGGTCTTCCGGATCGGCTCGGATGCGCTCGGTACCGCGCGGGCGATCGTCGCCGAAGCCCTCGAGCCGGCGCTCGCCGAGGCGGACCTGCCGTCCGGGGCGGCCACGCTGGTCGACGCGCCGTCCCACGCATCGGGGTGGGCGCTGTTCAGCGATCCACGGTTGGCGCTGGCGGTCGCGCGTGGTTCCGGTCCGGCGGTCCGCCAGCTCAGCGCCGTCGCGCAGCAGGCCGGCAACGCCGTCTCCGCGCACGGGACCGGTGGGGCGTGGATGCTGGTCTCCGAGCACGCCGATCCGGCGCGGTTGCGCGCGACGGTCCGTCACTCCCTGGACCGCAAGGTCTGCAACACGCTGAACACCGTCGCCGTCCAGCGGTCACGCGCCGCCGAACTCCTGCCCGTCGTTTTCGATGGCATCGCCGCCGCCGCGGATGCGCTTGGGACCGAGGCCAAGTTCCACGTCCTCGAACGCGACCGAGCTGCGGTCCCCGCGGCGTGGTTCGACGAGATCGTGACCATCGAACGCGCCGAAGGGCCCGTCGAGGAACCCCGCGCCGCGCTGCTCGACGAGTCCGACCTCGGCCGCGAGTGGGAGTGGGAACGCTCGCCGGAGGTGACGGTGCTGCTCGTCGACGACCTCGAGGAGGCCGTCGCTCATCTCAACCGGTGGTCGCCACGATTCGTGCTCTCGCTGCTGAGCGAGGATCAGGGTGAACACGAGTGGGTGTGGGCGGCGGCGGACGCGCCGTACGTTGGCGACGGTTTCACCCGCTGGGTCGACGGTCAGTACGCGCTGGGCACACCCGAACTCGGCCTGTCCAACTGGGAACACGGCCGCCTGTTCGGCCGTTCGGGGATCCTCTCCGGGGATGCCATCGTCACCGTGCGGTCACGGGTCAGACAGCACGAGAAGGACCTGCACCGCTGACGCTGCCGTGCTTCGAGGAGGTGGTGCGGTTCACAGCAGGTCGCGTCCGGCCGCCCAGGCCGTCAGCTCGTGACGGTTGGAGAGCTGGAGTTTTCGGAGCACCGCGGACACGTGGGTCTCCACGGTCTTGATCGAGATGTGGAGACGGCCGGCGATCTCGCGGTAGGTGTACCCGCGAGCGATGTGGCGGAGCACCTCCTTCTCGCGGGTGGTGAGCTGGTCGAGCTCCGGATCGTCGTGTGAGACCCCGGGGGGCAGGTCACCGGCGAACGCGTCCAGGACGAACCCGGCCAGGCGCGGGCTGAACACCGCGTCACCCTGATGGACCCGGACGATCGCCCGGACCAGGTCCTCGGGAGCGATCGTCTTGGTGACGTAGCCGCGGGCGCCGGCCCGGATGACCTGGATCACGTCCTCCGCGGCGTCCGAGACGCTGAGCGCGAGGAAGCGCACGTCCGGATGGGTCTCACGGACGGCTTCGAGCACGGCCCGGCCGCCGCCGCCGGGCAGGTGCACGTCCAGCAGCACGACGTCCGGCTTCGTGGCCCGGATGCCCTGGATCGCCTCGTCGACATCGCCGGCGTCACCGACGATCTGGACGTGGCTCCCGAGCTCGGACTGCACGCCGGCACGGAACAGGGCGTGGTCGTCGACGAGGAACACCCGGATGGCGTGGCTCATGGTCGTCGCTCCCGGTCATCGGTCGGTGGGTCGCGCGGTATCCACACCTCCACCTCGGTACCCGCTCCGCGCTCGGAGTGGATGATGGCATCTCCGCCGTGTCTCGCGGTGCGTTCCCGGATGGAGCGGCGGATCCCGGCGCGGTCGGCAGGGAGATCATCCGGGTCGAACCCACACCCGCGATCCCGGATGAACGCGGTGATGCGGTCGTCCTCCACCTCGACGAAGACGTCGACGCGGTCGGCGCCGCTGTGCTTGGCGGCGTTCACAGCGGCCTCACGGGTCGCAGCCAACAGCGCCCACACGTGGTCGTCGAGCGCGACCTCGCCGACCACCACCACCTCGACGCTGGTGCCGTGCACGGCCTCGATCTCCTCGGTGAGGTGGTCGACCGCCTCCGCGAGCGAGGTCGCGGTCCCGCTGGCCCCGCTGCCGTACAGCCACGTGCGCAGCTCCCGCTCCTGGCGCCGTGCCAACGCGACCATCCGCTTGGGGTCGTCGGGGGCCCGCTGGATCAGCGCGAGCGTCTGCAGGACCGAGTCGTGCAGATGTGCGGCGAGCTCTGCCCGCTCCTCCTGACGGATGCGTTCGCGCCGTTCGGATCCGAGTTCATCGACCAGGCGCCACAGCCACGGGCCGAACAGCAGCGCCACGCCGGCCATCGCCGCCAGCAGCACGACGATGAGATCCTGAGCGGCGACGAGCGAGCCGCTCGTCGCCAGGAAGCCGGCGATGGCCAGCACGACCAGACCGGTGCCGATGACGATCCGCACCGGTGAGCTCGGCCCGGCCGCGGCCCGGCGGAGCGCGCCCTGTGGTACCTGCCCGGTCATGCGGCTCCAGACCGCGCGGTCGTCCGGCTCCGCACGGGACCACAGCACCGCCGAGCCCGCTGCCACCAACACGATCGGCCACACCACGGTGTCGCCGAACCACACCCCGAACGCTCGGAGGAGCAGCAGGACGCCGAGGACCATCAGTGCGAGTGCGACCCCCTGCTGCGCGGTCGCCCGCCGGCGGGGTGGTGGTGATCTCGTGGCGCTCGGCACCAACGCCCACAGCGCGCCGTACAGGACGAGGCCCGCTCCGCCGGCGAAGGTGAGCACGGCGAAGGCGATCCGGACGAGCACGGGCTCGACGCCGAGCCGCCAGCCCAGGCCCGCTGCCACGCCTGCGACGATGCGGCCGTGGGCCAGCCGTTGGAGGTGGGGCCTCGCGTCCGGGGCCGGCTCCGCCGGTCGTGGTGGCGGCGGTGGCGTGGTGGTGGTCATGGGGTGATGGTGGCACAGCGCCGCCCCAGGGTGTCAGTGGGTGTGGCCCGTACCGACCCCTTGCGCCCTCAGGGTCCGACCAGGGGGGTCCCCGATGGGCGCGGGAGCCGGCGAGGTGCAGGATGTGCTCGATGGCTCGCTCCGGGCGGGCTGAACCAGGGGCCTGCTGCCGAGCAGATCCACGAACGGGTCACCGAGGAGCACGACGTGAACACCACCGATCCCACCACCAGCGCACCGGGTGCGACCCGTCCGCCGCTCAGGCGACCCCAGGAGGGGCGGATCCTGGCCGGTGTGGCCGCCGGCCTCGGCGACCACCTCGGCCTGGACGTCGTGCTGGTCCGGCTCCTGACGGTCGTCCTGGTGCTGATCACCCAGGGTCTCGGACTGCTCGCCTACGTCGCGGCGGCCTTCGTGATCCCCGCGGCCGAGCCCGGGGAGGAACGACCGGCGACCGCCTCACGTACCGGCGAGTCCCTCGGTGGACGTCCGCCGCTGTTCTGGGGCGGTGTCGCGTTGCTCGTCATCGGGGGCTGGTGGCTGCTCAGCGCGACCACGCTGCGCTTCGGCTTCCTGCCCGGCATCTCGCTCGGTGAGGTCACCGGCCCGTTGCTCCTGATCGGGTTCGGCCTCGCACTGTGGGTCACCGGAGACCGCGCCGCCCCCTCCATCACCACGTCGACCACCACCCGACAGGGGTCCACCATGGACGCTCCCACCCACACCGCCCAGGGGCCGACCGGCCCGGCAACGACCCCACCGGCTACCGGTGCCCCGCCGACGCCACCGACGCCCCCTGAGGCTCCCGCCGGTGGCGAGCCGGCCTGGACGCCGCCGCCAGCCCCCGAGCGCACCCGCTCCCCCCTCGGTCGCGCGACGATCGGTCTGATGCTCGTCACCGTCGGTCTGCTGTGGTCGCTGCGGCTCGCCGGGGTGCTGGCCATCACCGCAGGACAGCTGCTCGCGGCGGCGCTGCTCATCATCGGTCTCGGACTCCTGGTCGGCGCGGTCGTCGGCCGGGCGCGCGGGTTGATCTGGTTCGGCGTCGTCCTCCTGCCGCTGGTCCTCGTCGCCCAGGTCGCGGAGGCGACCTCGTTCGCGGGCATCCCGGCGATGATCGTGGACGGCGACAGCGCCGGTGAGGTGCACCTCGTCCCGACCAGCGTCGCGGACATCTCCGAGAGCTACGAGCTCGGGGCCGGCTCGCTCCGGCTCGACCTCACCGAGGTCCCGTTCGACGGCGAGACGGTCACCATCGAGATGTCGGTCGGGTTCGGCGAGATGCGCGTGATCGTCCCCGACGACGTCGAGGTGGTCGCGACCGGCAGCGTCGGCATCGGCGAGGTCCAGATGTTCGAGCGGCGCGCCGCCGGGCTCGGCGTCGGTGAGCTGGACGTCGAGGCCGAACCGGACGATCCCCGCGGCCGGGTCGAGCTGGAGCTTCGCGCCGGGATCGGCGAGGTCGAGCTCGATCGCGCACCCGCCGCCATCGGGGCGCGCAGCTGACCACCCACCCCCGACGATCCTCACCCCATCCACACGGAGGAACCACCATGGAACGCCACGCACTCGACCCCATCTCCCTGACCGCCGGGCTCGTCTTCTCCGCCGCCGGACTCCTCGCGTTGACCGATGCACTGCAGCTCGGCATCGAGGACCTGCGTTGGATCGGTCCCGCCCTGCTCGTGCTCTTCGGG
>JBBDSW010000019.1:0-12700 GCA_040904745.1 Nitriliruptoraceae bacterium | reverse complement strand
CCACCCGCGACCGCATCGACGCGTTCCTCGGCTACGCCACCGGCCTCCCCGAGGTCATCGACGTCCGCACCTCGATCGTCTACGCCCACCGTCGCCGGCAGGTCGTCGAACCCCTGCCGTCGCAGTCCGCCACGCCCGAGGCGTCGGTGGGACCCCTCACGCGGCCGCTGTTCCCTCGCGTCGACCTCGAGGACCCAACCACCCGGTACACATCAAGGTGTACGATGGTGTCAAGATGCTGGAGGGTGGGATGCCGAGGACGCGGACCAACATCGAACTCGACGACGAGATGGTCGAGGCAGCGATGCGGCTGTACGGGACCCGGAGCAAGAGGGAAACGGTCGATCTCGCGTTGCGTCGGCTGGTCGGACCACGGCTAGGCGCTGAGGAGGCGCTCGCCATGGAGGGTTCCGGTTGGGACGGTGACCTCGACCGGATACGGGATGACGCGCCTCCGGAGACCGGGTGACGGTCTTGGTCGACACCTCTGCCTGGGTCGAGTACCTCCGCGGCACGGGCAGCCCGCACAACGACTGGATCCGCGGTGCCATCCTCGCCGAGAGGCCGCTTGCATGGACCGAGCCGGTCTTCTACGAGCTCATCGCCGGTGCCGGCAGCCCACGACGGGTCGGTGACTTGCGAGCCCTGCTCCTGCGCGGACCGATCTTCGGGGTCGAAGGTCTGCAGGACTGGGAAGACGCCGCGCAGCTGTACCGCTCGGCGCGATCGAAGGGCCTCACGGTCCGTTCCAGCATCGACTGTCTGATCGCCGCCGTGGCTCTTCGAACGGGCAGCCCGTTACTTGCGCTGGACCGAGACTTCGAAGCTCTCGCCCAGGTGTCCGACCTCGTCCTCGAGCACCCGCGGCCGTGATTTCGCGTGGAAGGCTTACACCGGAGCCAACGACGCCACCCCAGAGCGTCGCTGGAGCCCGGGCCAGTGCAACACCCTCCACCAGGGGGCCGCGCTGCTCGCCGTGATGTACCGGCCCCGACTGCCACACAGGGCCGGCCGTGGGCGCGAGCAGCCGGCCATGCGTTCTCGGATCGCGGACGACGTCCTACCGAACTCCCGCCGGTCGACATGAGATCGTGGCTTCCGGTCGCCGGAACTGCGACAGTTGGACCCTCTCGACGAAGGTGCCTCCATGAAGATGCTTCCAGCGCTCCGCGGTCCGGCTTGCACGGCATGCGCGGGACCGGTCGTGGTCGTGGCATGGACGCAACTCTCCCTTCTGCGGCATGCCGGCTACGGCGAGGCACAGCGGACCCGCATGGAGCGGTGCGTCACCAGCGGGTGCGGAGCCGTTCGACGGTTCGCGGTGGACGCGGTCAATCCGAGGGTCGCCGCTCAGGCCAGCTGACGTGGCGCGCAGGCCCCCCGCGGAGCACCGGATCGATTCACCGCCACCGTTCGCGCAGGTCGGCGATCTGCTCGCGCTTGCTCGAGACGAGGTACCTCGGCGTCCCCAGGTAAATCATGCCGCCTCCGCTCGCGGGAGCGCCGATCGCGCGGAGCATCGGGTCGGCCCGCTGGGACACGCTGCCGGAGACCCCGAACCAGGCCAGCAGCGTCTTGGCCGTCAGGTCGCTGCCGGGTGAGGCGACCGAGTCGTTGGCCTTGCCGACGACCCACGCGATCGCTGCGGCCGTCGTGTCGTCCCGGCTACGGCGGCGGAAGATCGCGGGATCCCCGGCCGCGACGTCGGCGAGCAGGCGCCGACAGGCGGTGCGATGTTCGACGTCGAGCAGCTCGTCACAGCAGGCGTCCAGCCGTGCGGCGATGCGGGCCACACGCTCGTGGACGTCCTCGGGCACGCGGGACAGATCCAGGGGTTCGTCGGGCAGCGGCTCGGTCGTCAGCGACTCCAAGGCTTCCTCGGTCCCGACATCGTCGATCAGGGACCGGCGCATGACGAGGCCGAAGGGGAACGGGATGCCGTGCTCCGGGGGATCGGCGTCGATCAGCTGGAGGTAGGTCTCGGCATCGCGGTCGATCGATGCCAGCGTGTCATCGGTCAGCTGGCTGCGGATGCCGCGCTCGGCGTGGGCGAAGCGCACGAACCCGCGGAGCACGTCGGGTGCCAACCGCATCGTCTCATCCGGCAGGATGGCCTTCCGGTGGAGGAAGTCGGTGAGCAGGATCTCCACGGATACCTGGCTCCACCGCAGCGGGTCACCCGGCCCGTAGTCGCAGGCGAACCACACGAACACGTGGGCCAGGTCTTCGGCTGCCTCGATGTCGTCGACCTCGAGGTAGCCCGAGTCGAGGAACCGGTCGACGAGGGCTGCGCGGTCCTCCTCGGACCAGTCCGGTCGCACGTAGCCGGTACCGCCCTCCGGGAGGTGGCGCACGACCCACTCGACGAGCGGCCGGCAGGCGGGCCAGGTATCGGTCTCGAACGGCGGATAGGTGATCGCGCCGAGCTCGATCGCCTGCGTGATCCTGGTGCGCGCCTCCGCGGGGTCGAGCTCGGTGAAGGTGGTATCGGGCTCGTCGGCGGCTAGCTCGGTGAACCGGTCATGCAGCGAGGCGAGGGGTTCCGGGACGACGAACGCATCCTTGACCACCGTGCCCATGTTGTGGTCGATGTAGATCACCACGGTGAGGTGGTGGTCGGTTCCGGTGCGCACGCCCAGCAGGATGTTGTCGCCGTCACCGAGGATGTGGGCCATCTCGACGGCACGTTCGACCCGCAGCGGGGTGAGGCGGCGCAGCCACCTCGGCGGCTTGTGAGACCGGGCCGCGAGCTCGCGGGCGATCCGGTGTGTCGTGAGCTCGTCGTCGATCAGCTCGGCGATCGCGGTCAAGAGCGCCGAGGTCTCCGGTCGGCGGACCTCGAGGAACGAGGCGATCAACTGGTCGCGGTCAGGTCCTTCCCCGGGGTCGCCGTGGACCGCGGCCATGGGGTCACCCTCGCGGGGAGCGGTGACCGCCAGCAGTGAACTCGCCGTCGCCAGCAGCGACAGCGGGTGCGACTCCCGCAGCGTGCCACGGACGTCGGACAGCAGGTCGGGTTCGTCGTCCACGGATGGAACCTCGAACGGGCCGCCGGGTGAGGCGCCCGGGGGAGGCGCGGCACCGCGCGGTCCGCGGGGTGGGCGGGAACGCTTCCGTGACACCGTGACACCGTTCGTTGGGCTCCGGCGGCACGGTAGTCGCGCAGCGCCAGGAGCCGCCCCTCGGCGCTCGCTCGGGTCCAGTCGGGACAGCGGGACTCGACCTCGTCACGGTCGAGGGTGATCCCGGCTTCGAGGGCCTTGCGGGTCAGCCTGCCGAGCGGCCGAGATCCTCGAGCAGAGGGTCGAGGACGTCCTCCTCGTAGACGACCCGGCCCGCGTCGGTCATGGCGCGTGCGAGCTCCGGGTCCCATGGGCTCTCGGCTGCTGAGCCGACGAGGCGCGTGTGCCGTCCCCCACGCTCGACGGCGTCGTGGTAGTCCGCGGCACCGAAGCGCCACGGCCGGCCGCCCGTTGCGGCCAGCAGCGATGCGCCGATGCGCAGGCCGGGCCAGTCGAAGTCGCCGTGGTAGCGGACGTCTCCACCCGCGGCCACCAGTCCGTCGAGCAAGCGGAGACAGGCCATCGAGGGCCGCCCTTCGGTGCAGACCAGCGGGGCACTGCCGGCTCCCAGCTGCTCGGCCGCGGCGCGCAGCACCGCCGGGTTCTCGCACACGAACACCGGGCCGACGCCACCGTGAACGAGTCGTTGGCGAGCCAGCTGCTGAAGGGTGACCCGGAAGGGCAGCCCCGCTGCCGTGGCTTCGCGCAACCAGCCGGCCAGTGCGCTCCCGGTCGGCGCGAGGTTGAGGACCAGGACCTGGCTGGCGAGGTCGTCGGGGACGACCCCCGACGCCTCCCACAGCGCCCGCCGCTCGGCCGTCGAGCGCGGGACGGGCTCGCCCAGCCGTCGTGCGATCCCGCGGAGCACCAGCCCGGCGAGCGTCGTGGGGCCGAGCGCCTTGGTGTCCCCGGTGACGTGGGAGGCGAGCGCCGGCAGCGGGATCCCGTCGGCGGGCAGTTCGGCGAGGACCCGGGCCGCGGTCGACAGCAGATCGAGTTCCCCGCGCGTGTGCAGGCGGGTGAGCATGCCGCGGTCGAGGTCGGCGAGCCACGTCTCGACCCAGGGTTCGTCGGGCGCGAGCGACCGGGCGTCGCCACGGGCGGCCGCGATCGCGCTCGCCCGTTCCTGGGCGTCCCCAGCGCGATCGGGCAGCGGGCCGTACCGGTGCTCGACCACCGCGCGCAGGTCCCACGCGCGATCGGCCCGGCGCAACAGCTCGTCGAGCTCACCGAGACGGACCGTGGTCGCCGCCGTGCCCGGTCGGATCGGCCGGCCGAGGATGCCCGAGATCGCCCGACGCGTGTCGTCGCCGTCGAGGTCGAGCGGCACGCGCAGCGTGACCGACGCCCAGTCGTTCGGCCCGGCCCTCGCCATCGCGCGCCAGCAGCGCTCCCACAGCCCAGCCAGCTCGTCCCCTCCGAGCCGAGGGGGTAGCGCGGCGCCACCGGCCGGCGAGGTCACGAGCCCTGCCACGCCTGCGCCAGCGCCAGCTCGGCGTCCGGCCCCTCGATCAGCTCCTCACCGGTCCACAGGACCAGCAGCGACGACACAGCCTGTTCGTCAGCCAGGTGCAGCAGGTCGTAGTGGGCGACCCCCGGCACCGCCCGGTCGACCGCCCACAGGTCGAAACCCGTCATGAACAGGTCGAGGTCGAACGCGACCGACAGGGACAGCAGCTCGGAACGGCCCTGGTCGTCGATGCCGGCGAAGGCCTCGTCCAAGGCGAGCAGCCGGGGGCAGGTCTCCGCGCCTGCGGCGAAGGCCGCGTGCGCCGCCGCGAACAGCGGCAGGTGCAGGGAGGCGGCCTTCTCCCCGCCTGACAGCCGGGCGTGGCGCGCCCGGGTGAGGGGTGCCTGCGAGCCGTCGGCCTCCACGAGGAACAGCTCGAACCGGCGCCACCGGCGGTAGTCGAGGACCGCGGCCAGCACCTCACGGTAGGGCGCCTGGGGATCGGCAGCCCGTGCCGCCTTGATCTCGGTCGAGAAGTGCCGGCGCAGCACGTCGAGCTGGTCGGAGCCGAAGTGCGCCGGGTCCTGGTCGAGGAGGCGGTGCACCTGCTTCCACTCCGCGGTCGCCGTGTCGTCGGCACGCCAGGCGACGCTGACGGTCTGACCCGACGACAGCCGCCGTGCCCGCATCTGATGGTCCATCGTCGCCACGAGGTCGCGGGTCGCCTGCATACGGTCGTGGATCTGTCCGCACACCGACGTGAGTAGGGCGTCCTCGAACACGGCACGCTCCCGCGCGGTCAGCAGGGCCTCCTGGTCGGCGCGTTGACCGGCCAGCTCGTCGGCGAAGGCCGCCACCGAGCGTTCGCCCAGGTCGTCGGCGATGGTCACCACGATGAGGTCGTCGTGGACGTCCCAGGAGGGGTGGTAGCCGCTGCCCAGGGCGTGGTCGAGCTCCTCGAGGCTGCGGGTGATGCGGGTCTGCGCGGCCTTGCGACGTTCGTCGGCACCGGACACCCCCACGACCAGCTGATCGATCGCCTCCAGCAGTGCGTCCTCGTCGGTGTCGTCCGTGACCTCGAGGCCCAGGGGACCGGCCAGGTCGGGACCTGCCAGGACGCTCAGCCGGCGGTGGGCGGCCTGCACGCCTTCGCCGGTCGATGCGAGGGCCTCACCCGCGGCGCGGACCTCGCCCTCGGCCTGCCCGCGGGCGGCGGCCGCGGTGCGCATCCGGTGCTGCGCGTCCGTGCGGGCGGTCTCGGCCGCGCGCAGGTCGTCCTCCACGGCGCGCAGGTCGGCGAGGACGGCCTGGACGTCGGCGCCCATCCGCTCCTGCAGGGTGGTGAGCTCGACCTGCCGTGCGTCGCGCCGCTGCCGACGTTCCTGCACGTCCCGTCGGGCTGCGTCCGCCGCCGAGCGGGCGTCGTCGACCCGCTCCCCTGCGGCGGCCTCGGCCTGTGCCCGGGTGAGGGCCTGCGCCACCGCAGCCACCAACTCCGCGCCGTCGGACTCGAACCGTGACAGCGCGGCGGTGACCTCGCCGATCCCCTCGCGTGTGGTCGGAAGGGAGCGGGATCGGGCGGCGCCCTGGAACGCCTGCCGGTGGTCGTTGGCTGCCCGCCGCGCGGCTTCGGCGCCGGCCGTCGCGTCGACCAAGGCCTGGCGCGCCTGCTGGTGGCGTCCCCCGGCGACATCGCGGTCCCGGAGCCGCGCCAGCAACGTCGAGGTCGCGGGCAGCGTCTCGGTCGCCCGTGCGGCCGCGGCCAGCCACGCCTCCACCTCGGCGAGCCGTTCCTGGGTACGGGACACCTCGACGTCCAGCTCGGCGAGCTCGACGTCGAGCGCAGCGATCCGTTCCGCCCGGTGCGCGGCCCGCGCGGTCGCGCCGATGTAGCGGGGCGCGTCGACGCGGTGGCGCCCGGCGAGCGGGCCGATCCGGTAGCGACCGTCCAGCGCCACCGTCGCGGGCGGGTCGAGGGCGTGGTCGGTGTCCGGCTCGGCGTCGTCGCGCAGCCGGACGGTGGCGAGCAGGGAGGCGAGCACCTGCGGGTCGACGTGGTCCTGCTCCTCGGGCACGAGCACGTCGGCCAGGCTCGGCGTGTCGTCGGTGGTCGAGGTGTCGACGACGAGGTAGCTGTCGTGCTCGTCGCGGGAGACACGCCCGTCCGGCCGGACCCAGGCGTCGAGCAGGCCCGCCGCCTCGAGCCCGGCCTCGATGGCGGCAGCCCGTCCCGGGGCGAGGTCGTCAGCGAACCGGACCAGGCGCCACAACGGCGCGCCGGCACGGTCCTTCCGATCCGCGCTGCGCCATGTCGGTGGCGGTGGGGCGTCGTCGCGTTCGTCGGCGATACCGCGTCGCCGTTCACGCAGCGCCTCGACCTGCTCGGCCAACGCCGCGGCGGCTGCGGTATGGGTCGCACGGTCGGCGGCGGCCGATGAGCGACGCGGGTCGAGCTGGGCGTTCCACACCTCCGTCAGCGTCGAGGCACCTTCCGCGCCGAGGTGATCGATCGCGGCCCGGATGGCGTCGGCCTCCTCGGCGGCCACGATCTCGGCGTTGGTGCTCGCCCAGTCGTCGACGGCGAGGTGCAAGGCCGCGCGGGCGTCGTCGGTGGCGCGGTCGGCGGCCTCGAGCTGCTCACGCGCGTGGCTCTCCGCGGTCTCTGCGGCGTCGCGCGTCTCGTCGGCGGCCACGACCCGGCGCTCGGCCTCGACCAGGGCGTCGAGCAGCTCCCGGACCGCGTCCAGGTCCCCGCGGCGTGCGGCGGCCCGTCCCCCGACCCGCTGGCGCAGCTCGTCGGGGTCGGCCGCGGCATCGCCGTCGCTCCACGTCACGCCGGCCGCTGTCGCGCTGGCGAGCACGCGCGGGACGATCCGTGCCACCTCGGCGTCCGCTCGTCGGCGGTCCCCGATGGCCCGGTCGTGGTCGTCGTCCGCGCGTGTCGCGGCCTGATCGGTGTGGGCGGCCCGTGCCTCGGCACGCTCCACCTCGCCGTCCAGGTCCTGGACCGCCTGCTCGAGGTGCTGGAGCTGCCCGGCGGTGCGGAAGGCCTCACTGGCCTTCAGAGCGTCACGGCGGGCGTGGCCGGTGGCCAGCCGCTCGTCGGTCGCGCTGGCCTCGGCCTCGGCCATGGACTCCTCGGCCCGGGCACCATCGAGCGCCTGCTCGGCGGTGGCGCGGCGCTGCTCCGCGGACCGGTGCGCGGCGAGCGCCTCGATCGCACCATCGGCGCGGTAGCGGGCCTGGGTCCGCAGGTAGCCGCGGTAGTCGGTCACGAAGGTGGCGGTGGCGTCGTCGGCGTGGATCAGCCGGTCGAGGTCGCGCTGGACCGCCTCGAGGTCGTCGAAGGAGCGGGCCACCTGCTCGATCAGGTCCTCGTCGAGGGGACGTAGACCCCGGCTCAGGGTCTCGGACAGCGTCTTCGGGTCGAGGTCCTTGGCGAGCATGGGCCGGCGCAGGGTGAGCACCAGGTCGAGCATCGCCTCGTAGCGTTCCGGTCCGAGGCCGAACAGCACCTCGTCGACACGCCGCCGATGGTCGCTGGCCCGGTCCATGACCACCCCGTCACCGAGGTCGGCGGCGAGCGCCTTCCGGGCGCGCGGGCGGCCGTCGGGATCGACGAGCACGAGGTCCTCGCCGACGCGACCGTCGACGACGAAGAACCACGAGCGTGGGCTCGGGCGGGACCGTTGGGCCTGGAGTCCGACGCCGATCGTGACGTAGCGGGGCGCAGCGTCGGTGGCACCCGGCAGCGCGAACTCCAGCCAGGCGTAGCCGTGGCCGGTCTCCCCGCCGCGCCACAGCAGGTTCGCCTTCATGGTCCGGTTCTCGCCGGAGAACGGGTCGAGGCGGCGGGGATCGAGCCGGCCGTCGAGCACGAAGGGGAACAGCACCTCCAGCGCCTTGGTCTTGCCCGAGCCGTTCGCGCCGCGGAGCACGAGCCGGCCGTCGGCGAAGGCGAACACGGCGTCGCTGTAGTCCCACAGGCCGACCACGCCGGCGCGGGTCGGGCGGAAGCGCGAGGTGGATGTGGTCATCGGGTTCCCTCGGAGTGGTCGTCGGCACGGGTCGGGGCCCGGTCGGTGGGCGGGTCGGTCGGCTCGTCGAGCAGCGAGCCCTGCGGGGAGGGCGCCACCTCGATGACGAGGTCGCGGTAGCGGGCCAGCGCAGGGCGGGCCACGACCCCACCCGGGACCGGGCGGACGAGGTCGAAGCTGGCCAGCACCTCCAGCGCCGCCGCGGTCAACACTGCTGGGTCGTCGCGGAGGTCGGCGGCGAACCGCTGGCCGTGGGTGGCGCACAGGTCCCGGACCCGCGCGTGCAGCCAGTCGTCGGTGAACAGCGGTCCCAGTGCGGGTTCGCTCGCCCACGCGGTGGACGGGGATGCGTTCCCGTCGTCGGCGAGCAGGGTGGGCGGGCTCGGCCGCGCGGCGTCGATCCGGTCGCACGTCGCTGCGTTGCGGTCGTCGAGGTGGGGCACCGTGGCGGTCGCCATCTCGCCGTCACCGTTGGAACCCGCCGCGGCGGTCATGGCGTCGGCGAGCAGCAGCGCGACCTGTGGGGCGGTGCCACCACTGGGGAACCGGCGGTCGGTGAGCCCGCCCGTGGCGTCGATCAACGCGGCGCCTTCCGCCCGCCGTTCGAGCTGTCCGCCAGTGAGCCGATGCAGGTCGTCGGCGAGTGCCCGTCCCTGCTGGACGAGGTAGGCCCGGGCGCCGTCGTCGAGGTCGTCGACGTAGGCCACCGGGTGCTCGAGCAGCAGCCGGACGAGTCGGCGTCGCGTCGCGGCCCGGCGTGCTGCGGTGCTGGTGTCGGCCCGTTCGTTGCGGCCGTCGGCGGTGAGCAGTGCCCGGACCGAGGGCACGTGCTGGAGCACCCGCGGTGGGACGGCGACGAGGTGGAGCACGTCGCGGTCCAGGTCGTAGAGCGCCTCGCCGGACTCCGGGTCCCGGACCCAGTCGACCGTCGACACCTCCACCTCGCGTAGGCCACCGAGCTCGATCAGGTGGCGGACCACGTCGACGAACGCGAGCCGGTGGCGGTAGTTGTCGGGATCGAAGCCGACCCCGTCGATCTCCGCAGCACGACGCTTGAGCGCGTCTGCCAGTTCCGTGAGCGCGACCTGGGTGCCGGTGCGGCCGAGGGCCGCGAGTACCAGGCTCAGGTAGGCGTAGCGCCGTCGGTCGAAGGGCTTGCGGTCCCGACGCCGTACGAGTCGCTGGGTGCCATCCAGCCGGTCGATGGGACGCAGCAGCCGCGCGCAGGTGGCGGACAGCTCCAGCCGGTAGCCGGCGAGCGTGCCGAGGTCGTCGGTGAGCTGGGTCGAGAACCGGCGGACCAGCGGCAGCGCGGTGCGGTCGGGGTAGGTGGTGGTGACCAGCGGATGGATCAGCAGGGTTCGCACGGCGCGCTGGTAGTCGGCCAGGTCGGTGTCGCGGACCTCCTCGGCGATCATCGTGGCACCTCCTCGATCTCCAGGCTGATGTCGGGCAGCGTGAGCACGCCGGACGGGGTGCGCACGCGTGAGCCGACGGGATCGGGTCGCAGGCGGAGCCGGATCCCGACGTCGCTCGAGTCGGCGTGGACCCGGCCCGACGTGACCGACCGTGTCTGCAGGGCGCGGTCGAGCAAGCGCAGCAGCAGTGCCACCTCGTGGTCGGCGAGCACCCGGTCGTGCAGCGGCTGCGCGAGCAGGCTGCGCGCGGCCCCGGCCCGCGCGGTGCGCTCGGCGAGTTGCCGTCGGCGCCCGTACTCACGGGCGAGCCGGTCGTCGGGCAGGGGAGCGGGCCGGCCGGGGCTCGGTGCGCGGCCGTGCTCACGCAGCGTGGTGGAGACGGGCACGGGTGGGGCCTGCCACCAGCTGCGGTCGGCGCGGGTCACCTCGGGGTCGTCGGTGGCGATGGCCAGGTGGCGCGCCGAGCGGACCCCGGCGGCGGCCGACCACAGGGCGGCCGCATCGGCGTCGGACGGCGCCGACCAGCACCACGCCGCCAGCTCGCGCAGCTGGGCATCGCGGCTGACCCCGGAGCGGCGTGCCTCGGTGACCTGGCGCAGCAGCGCGGCGAGGTCGGCGATCGCCGAGGTCGTGCGCGCGTCGAGCCGGTCGATCGTCGCGGCCTGCCCCTGATCGCCGACGAACCAGGCGACGATCCCGTCCCAGTGCTCGCGCCACCGCGCCGCGCGTTCGACCGGGGTCGCGAAGGGGGACGGGTCGGCCTGCGCCGCGAGTTCGGCCAGGCCGTCCTCGCCGGTCGCCCGGACGTCCTCCACCGCGGCGCCGATCAGGGGGCCGTAGCGCGACAGCTCGGCGTGGAACGTGCGCAGATGGTCCAGCAGCAGATCCTTGTGACGCAGGAACGTCTCCGGGCGGGCGTCCTCGGTGCGGGCCAGCTCGCCGATGAGAAGGTAGAAGCGGGCGGCGCGGTCCGCGAGGTCGGTGAGCACGCCGTGCAGCCGGTCGAGCAGGCGGTGGACCGCGACCGGGTCGCCGGTGAGGTTGGCTTCCTTCAGCGCAGCGAGGTCCTCCAGGATGGTGCCGAGCGCGATCGCCTTGAGTTGGGCCTCGTCGGGTCGGGCGGCGATGACCCGCTCCACCGCGTTGTGCGCGAGGAACCCGAGTTCGGTGAGCTGGTAGACCGAGGCGCGACGGCGGTACTCGGCGATGCTGCTGACCCGGCCGCTGTCCTGGCTGCGGTCGAGGACACCCCAGTCGACGAGCGCGTCGAGGCTTCCAGGCAGATCGGTCGCCCGCGGGATCGTGGGGTCGCCGTCGATGAGCTCGTCGAGCCCGCCCGCGACCTGCTCGGTGGTGAGCCGCACCTCGTAGGTCCGGCGGGCGCGGTCGAAGATGCGCAGCAGCCACAGGTACAACTGGCGATCCGGCCCGTTCAGCCAGCCGAACAGCCGCAGCCGATGGTCCAGCGTGTGGACGGCCACCGCGGCGGCCGGGGAGGGCAGGCCTACAGCGTGGTCGGAGGAGTTGGCGTCCACCAGAGCGACTCCCAGTGCGCAACGGGTTCAGGTCCCATGGTCGGCAGCCTACGGAGCACCTGCGACAACGGGGCCCCATCCACCGAGGATGCCTGACTCGTGACGCCGTTCGCCAAGGCCCCGGGTGCCCGGTCCGGTCCAGGTGTGAGCGCCTCCGTTAGCCTGGGCCACACGCCGTGGGACGGGGGCGCGCATCGCCGTCCCGTGTCGGATCGATCCTGGGAGGGAGCGCTCATGCGGGCGGTTCGTGTGCACGGGACCGGAGGGCCCGACGCCTGGCGAAGGCGAGGTCCTGATCGGTGTCGCGGTCGTGGGGGTGAACTTCGTCGACATCTACGGCCGCCGCGGTCAGAACCCGAAGGAGCTGCCGTTCACGGTCGGCCAGGAGGCTGCCGGGATCGTCGAAGCCGTCGGTCCGGATGTGACCGGGTTCGCGGTCGGGGACCGTGTGGCGACCCCGGCGGCCCGTGGCGCCTACGCGGACAAGGCCATCGCACCCGCGGGGAGGACCGTCGAGCTTCCCGATGACATCCCGTTCGACGTCGCGGCAGCCACCGTCGTCCAGGGCCTCACCGCCCACTACCTCGCGACCAGCACGGTGTCGCTGACGTCCGACCACGAGGCGCTGGTGCACGCCGGCGCGGGCGGCGTCGGACTCCTCCTCACGCAGATCGCGAAGATGCGGGGTGCCACGGTCTACACCACGGTCTCGACGCGGGAGAAGGCGGAACTGTCGGCGGCGGCCGGTGCGGACGAGGTGATCCTCTACACCGAGGTCGACTTCGCGGAAGAGGTCCTGCGGTTCGACCCCGAGGGGGTCCACGTGGTCTACGACTCGGTGGGGCGGGACACGTTCGACCGGGGTCTCGAGTGCCTGCGTCCGCTCGGGGTCATGGCGCTCTACGGCGAGTCGAGCGGGCTCATCGACCCCGTCGACCCCAAGCGCTTGAACGCGGGCGGCTCGCTGTTCCTCACCCGCCCGAGCGGCAAGCACTACATGCGGACGCCGGAACAGTTCCGCGCCCGCGCTCGTGAGATGTTCGACTGGATCGTCGCGGGGGATCTCGTGGTCCGGATCGGCGAACGGCATCCGCTGGCGGAGGCCGCGACGGCCCAGCAGCGGGTCGAGTCCCGCCTCACGACCGGGAAGGTGCTGCTGACCGTCTAGCCCGAGTTCCGTGTGCCCAGCGACGCGGGC
>JBBDSW010000018.1:0-2090 GCA_040904745.1 Nitriliruptoraceae bacterium | reverse complement strand
CGAAAGGCGGGGTCGATGAGCGACGCTCCGATCACGGTCTACTGGCGCCCCGGTTGCGGCTTCTGCAGCTCGTTGCTGGGCGGCCTGCTTCGTTCGGGCCTGGACTTCGACCGTGTCGACATCTGGCAGGACGAGAACGGAGCCGCATTCGTGCGGTCGGTCGCCGGCGGCAACGAGACCGTTCCGACCGTCCGCGTGGGCGGGATCGCGCTGGTCAACCCCTCCGCTCCCGACGTGCTGCGGACGGTGGAAGCCGAGGTGCCAGAACACCTCCCGGACGGGTACGAGCCGCCGCGAGCCGGTTTGGTGGCCAGGGCCATCAGTCGGCTCCTTGGTGGGTGACCGCAGCTCGGTCGGCGGCGGCCGTGGCCAGGGGCAGCCCGGAGGTCCCGACCTTCGATCGTGGCGGTCCGGCGTGGTCCCGGATGGTCGCGACTCCCCTGTAGCCGGGGACGGACCGGCCCACCGAACCGGATCCCTGCGGTCCGTGAACTGGCCGGGCCCGTTCCACCATCCCACGAGCGGCGGTCACCGCCGTTCACCCCAGTGCACCGGCCCCAACCCCAGACCGAAGACCGTCACGAACGTGCTGCTGAAAGGCCGAATAGGGTGGCGAAAAACAGCCGGCTGGCCCGCTCGGGGAGGCGTCCCTGCAGGTGGGTGCCGATGAGGGCGCCGACGATTGCGCCCGGGACGGCCCACGCGAGCAGGTTCCACGGGATGGCGGCGAACCCGCCCTCACGGGCGAGTTCGCCGAGGTGGGTCATCGCGGCCCCGGTGACCGTCGCCGCCACGACAACGGTGGAGGTCGCCGCGGCGACGGCCAGCGGGAAGCCGGACCGACGGACCAGACCCGGCAACGTGGCCTCTCCGACGCCCGTGGAGATCAGGCCGGCGAGGACGGCTCCGCCACCGGACAGGACGAGCTGGCCGTGCAGCTTCGCGGCGCGGTATCGGTAGCGCGAACCGTCGGCGGTGACGATGTCGCGGCCCGCGCCGTCGTCACCGAGGTCCACGACCTCGCCGGGATTCTCCTCCCCGGTCAGATGTGCGCCGTGTCCGGCGGTGGGCTCCCGGAACAGCAGGCCAGCCAGGGCGATCATGGCCAGGCCGTAGCCCACCCGCAGCGCTCCGGAGGACACCCAGCGGGCGGCGATGGAGCCGACGATGGCCGCAGGCACCGTCACGAGCGCGAGTCGCCGCGCCGTCTGTGTGTCGACCAGGCCACGGCGCAGGTAGCGGTAGACGCCGGTTCCGAACCCGGAGGTCTCCAGGAACAGCGACATGCCGACCGCGGCCACCGTGGTCAGTGGAGGAACCCCGAGGAGCGGGAAGCCGATCAGGAACACGGGCATGAGCATGGCGGCACCGCTGATGCCGCTGAACATCGCCGCGGACGCGATGGCGATGCACACCGGGAACATGAACCAATAGACGAACCAGAACTCCACGCGCGCGGCCTCGCTGCAGGACGGGTGACGAACGGCTCATCGCTGGAGCCGATGCACGACCGAACCCACGGCACCGCGTCCCTGTTCCGCGCTTCAGCTGCCTCGCTCGGCCCACAGGTGTTCGGCCTGCTTGAATTCGTCGTAGGCTCGCGGACCGTTGCGCCGGAGGCGGTCGTAGAACATCTCGCGATCGACGTGGCGGAACTCGATCTGTTCGCTCGTGTAGGGCGTGAGGGTCGCGCCGGCAGGTCGCTCACGGCGTGCGACGCGGTAGCGGCTCACGAAGCTCTCGACGTTGGCCGCGCTGGTCCAGTCGGCCTTGTAGAGGATCCGCCCGCCGCGACCGATCACCCAGGTCATGTTCGGCAGCCCGCCGTACGCCAGATGCCCGCCGCCTGCCAGCTCGTCGAGCAGGATGGGTCGGCGGATGCCGATCTGGTCGCGCAGCAGCCGGGCATTCGTCTGCTTGCGTTCGAAGCTGTCGTGGTGTCCGACGTGCTCCCCTGGATGGGCCTCACGGGTGTACACGAAGACCCAGGTCACGTCGGGGTTGCGGTCCGCCGCGGCATCGAGCTGAGGACCCTCAGCTGCGCAGTACGGTCAGGTGAAGCTGCCGAACTCCATCACCACGTCCCGTTG
>JBBDSW010000017.1:0-12909 GCA_040904745.1 Nitriliruptoraceae bacterium | reverse complement strand
GCCTCGGCGAGGCTTCGGTGGTCGTGCGCTGTCGGACGGGTCCGAGCAGGCTAGTAGGCAGGCAGCGACGTGGCGTTGGACGACGG
Source organism: Nitriliruptoraceae bacterium (assembly GCA_040904745.1). Lineage (GTDB taxonomy): Bacteria > Actinomycetota > Nitriliruptoria > Nitriliruptorales > Nitriliruptoraceae > T1Sed10-7. The sequence continues at coordinate 12,823 of JBBDSW010000017.1, read as the reverse complement.
GGACGCACCTTCGGGGGCTGGACGTCGAGCAGACGCGAGAAGCATGTCCGTTCCGACATACATCGAGCGTATGGTGACGCGGACGCGTACCTGGCGTATTATCTATGTCCGCAAGAACATAGGCAGAGGCTTGCGACCCCTGTACGGCGCCGAGGAGGTGGATCTGTGATCACTTCGACATACGGAGCGAGGGTCGGGGCACAGCTGCGCTCACGGCGCAAGCTGCTCGGGCTCACCCAGACCGAGGTCGCAGACCTCGCAGGCACGACCCAACGCAGCGTGTCGCAGGCTGAGACGGGCAAGGCAGCCGGTCTCAACCTGTACGCGGCCATCGCGGAGGTGCTCGGGATGCAGCTGACCGCGGCGCCGCGCGAGGGGGGTGGCGCAGGGCGGTTGGAGGCGTGATGGCCCCCGAGGAGGCCGTCGCTGCCGCTGACGTCTACAAGGACGGCTCGCTCGCCGGCCGGATGTGGCGCGTCGACCAGGACGTCACCTTCGCGTACGTCGACGCGTACGACGGGCCGCCGGTCGCGTCCACGTTGCCGGTCGGTGCGACGGCGACCGAGACCTCGATGCGGGCGCCGGCCTACTTCGCAGGGTTGCTGCCGGAAGGTGAGACGCGTCGGCGCAGCCTGGCGCGGGCGTTGCACGTGACGGAGGACGACGAGCTCGGACTGCTGATCCACCTCGGCGCCGACACCATCGGTGACGTGCAGATCGTGGAGGCCGGCGCCCCGCTGCCAGAACCGGCCGAGGAAGCCGAGCCGGTCGACTTCCTCGACGTCAGCTTCTCCGAGTTGTGGCTGCCAGAGGACCCAGCACACCGAGCTGCGGTTCCGGGCGTGCAGCCGAAGCTGTCATACCACTCCAGGTCGCTGATCGGTGGTCGTGCCGGTCACGTCATCCTCAAGTTCTCACCAGACGACTCCTGGCACGGCGTGCTTCACAACGAGCAGCTGTTCATGACGGCTGCCCGAGACGCCGGGCTGGATGCACCGGACGTGGTGATCGTCGAGGACCGCGACGGCCTACAGGCGCTTGCGGTCACGCGGTTCGACCGGAGCTGGCGCGCCGGCGAAGTCGTGAGACACGCGCAGGAGGACGCCTCCCAGGTCCTCGGGCTGCGTCCCTCACAGAAGTACGACCCGGACGCACACGCGGTTGTCCGGGCGCTGTCGCAGCTGTGCACCGCACCGCCCGTGGCCGCCCGCGACCTGCTGCACCAGATGCTCTACAGCTACGCCGTCGGCGACAACGACCTGCATGCCAAGAACCTGTCGATCGGACAGGATCCCGTGACGGGCACCTGGTCGGTGACCCCGGTGTACGACGTGCTGCACACCTGGCCGTACGAGGGTGACCACCGGTTCCACCCGGCCGTGCGTGGCCGGCTGCACGGCTCGGTGAGCCGCAGGCACTGGCTCGCGCTGGCTGCAGATGTCGGCATCCCTGAGAAGGTCGCCGCCCAGCTCTGCGACCGCGTGTCTGCCGCGGTCGGGCAGCTGACGGAGCGGTTCACCGAGGAGTTGCTCGACATGCCTGAGGCGTGGGTGCGGGACGTCCGTCGCCGTGTCATCCGGCGTGTGCGTGATCTCGCGCCGTGACCGTCATCGCTCGGCAGCGCCTGGCAGGTGCGGCCGGTTCTGGCGGTGCGGACAGCTCCATCACACGCGCTTGCCGAACGCTCCGACCCTGCGGGCGTTGGTGATGACGGAACCGTTCGCGACGGTGGCGATCACCTCCAGGGACGCGATCCGGATCCCCGCCGCCCCTGTCCTACGATGCAGCCGCCAGTTGCGACCTCGTGCGGGACGACCGCAGCCATGGGGCGGTCGGCCGGGGGGCATATGAACATCCGCGCACGCCGCAAGCTCAGCATCGGCCTGATCGTTGCCGGCCAGAGCACGCAGGCCATCGCGTTCGGCGGCATCGCGCTCTTCCTGCCGTTGATCCGTGAGGACGTCGACCTCACCTTCTCCCAGGCCGGCACCCTGGCGGTGGCGTCCACGCTGACCTACGCCCTGATGCAGATCCCGTCGGGCTACCTGGCCGACCGGTTCGGCCCCCGACGGCTCTTCGTCGTCGGGTTGCTCGGCACCAACGCCATGTCCTTCCTCTTCGCGTTGCTGACCACCTACGGCGGGCTCCTCGCCAACCAGGCGGTTTCCGGCGTGTTCCGCTCGCTGGCGTTCGCGCCCGGCCTGGTGCTGATCAGCGCCTACTTCGCCGAGGATCGGCGTTCCACGGCGATGGGGCTCTACGTGGCCGGCGGCTTCTCGTCCAACGTGCTGCTGAGCCTGCTCGGACCGGCGCTCGTCGGGCCCCTCGGGTGGCGGGTGCTGTTCATGCTGTTCTCGAGCGTGGCGCTCCTGACCGTTGGCGCCTACTGGCTCGTGAGCGACGAGCAGACGGTCCGCGCGGCGACCCCGCCGAGGATCGCCGCCTTGTTCGAACTGTTCCGCCACCCCGTGCTCTGGCTGGCCGGCGTGGTCCAGTTCGTCCGGCTGGCGCTGGTCCAGGCCGTGCGGTTCTGGCTCCCGACGTTCCTGGTGGTCGACCGTGGGTACAGCTTGCAGGTGGCAGGCGTGGTCGTCGCGATCGGCGCTGCGGTGACGGCTCCGTCGAACCTGATCGGCGGCTACGTCTCCGACCGGCTGCAGCGCCCGCTGCTCGTGATCGCGACGTCGTTGGGCATCCTGGCCGCGAGCTTCGTCATGCTGGTCAACGTCACTTCCCTCGGGGTGACCATCGCGGTGGTCGCGGTGCAGTCGGTGTTCATCCAGGTCTACTTCGGTCCCCTGTTCGAGGTCCCTGTTCGCATCATCGGGCCGGAGCGGGTCGGCTCGATCAACGGGGTGTCGAACTTCTTCGCCAACGTCGGCGGGCTCACGTTCGCCTACACGCTCGGTGCGGTGAAGGACGCCACCGGCTCCTTCGCCTGGGGGTTCTACTCGCTGGCCGCGCTCTGCCTGGTCGGGCTGCTGGCGACCTGGCTGCTGTACCGCCGCGCGCGAAGGGAGGGGATCGTCGCCTCGGCGGCGCCGACCGGTTGACCGGTGGGTTCAGCCCGCCGCGCCGGCGCGGTTGGCCACCTCGGCGATCCGGGACTCGTCCCGGAGCGACGGCGGGATCAACCGGGACTCGAGGCGGGTGAACAGCCAGTCGGCGAGCAGGGTCAACGCGGCGAGCAGGATCGCTCCGGCCAACACCTCGTCCCGGCTTCCCATCCCTTGCCGGAACCCGCGGACGATGAAGTAGCCGACCCCGCCGGTGTTGGTGACGATGGCGCCGATCGCCACCGTCGCGATCACCTGGAGGAAGGCGATCCGGATCCCCGCGAGGATCACCGGCGAGGCCAGCGGCAGCTCGACCTGCCGGAGGATCTGCCCTTCGGTGTAGCCCATCCCGCGGGAGGACTCGACGGTGGCGGCGTCCACCTCGCGGATCGCGGTGTAGGCGTTGGTGAAGATCGGGGGGAGTGCGAGGGCGACCAGCGCGATAACCAGCGGCGGGTGCCGGGTGCCCAGGAACTCGACGCGGGAGGCCAGCACGAAGAACACGACGATCAGCCCGAACGAGGGGATCGCCCGGCCGAGGTTGACCAGCCCGGACGCCAGTGCCTCCGCGCGGCGGGCGTGGGCGAGCTTCAGCGCCGGTGGCAGCGCGATCCCGATCGCGATGGTGATGCTCAGCAGCGTCAACCAGACGTGCTGGATCACCCGGAACGGCACGCCGTCACCGTCGGTGACGCTCCAGCGCCCGGCGGCCTGGAACCACCCCCACGTCTCGACGAGGTACTCCATCAGACCGTCGCCTTCCGGCGCGACCACGGGGTCAGCGCCCGCTCTAGGCCGAGCAGGGAGAGGTCGACGACCAGTGCCAGCAGGACGGAGAGGAACGTGCCGACCAGGATCATCGTCGGGTGCATGGTCGTCAGCCGGATCCCGGTCAGGATGTAGGCGCCGAGCCCGCCGCGGCCGATCAGCGCGGTGACGGTCACCAGCCCGATCACGGTGACGGTCGCGATCCGGATACCGGCGATGATGACCGGCAGCGCCAGCGGCAGCTCGATCTCGAAGAACCGGCGGACCTGCCGATAGCCCATCCCGTCGGCGGCCTCCTTGACCTCGGCGGGCACCCCTTCCAGGGCGCTGACGATGTTGCGCACCAGGATCAGGATCGTGTACGTGGTCAGGGCCGTGATCGCCATCGTGTCGCCGATCCCGACGATCGGGCGGAGGAACGCGAACAGCGCCAGCGACGGGATCGTGTACAGCAGCCCACCGAAGGCGTAGATCGGGCCGAGCAGCTCCCGCCGTTGCAACCCGACCACCGCCATCACGAGCGAGATGGCGAGCCCGATGCCGACCGCCAGCACGGTCAGCTGGACGTGCTCGACCAGCGCTGCCCACAGGCCGTCGAGGTTCTCGCCGATCCACTCACCCTCCCACAGGGGGCGGGACAGCTGGGCGAGCGGGAGGTGGCTCACGCGAGCAGCCGTCGGCTGACCGCCTCGATGAACAGCATGCCGACGTAGTTGTCGTCCTCGAACACCACCGCGACCTGGTTGCGGGTGTTGACGATGGCGTCCACGGCGGCGCGCAGGGACTCGTGCGCCTGGATCCACACCCGGAAGTCGTGGACCTCGCCGGCACCGACGGCCCGGGTCGGGTCGACCTCGTGCAGCCACACCCACCCGCGCAGGCGGTGACCGTCGAGCACCCCGACCCAGTCGACGCCTTCCTCGGCCGCGACGCGCTTGGCGTCGTCCACGGACGCCTCCGCGGCGACCACCGGCCCGCGCACCAGGTCGGCGTCCTGGGCCTCGATCAGGGACAGGCGCTTGAGGCTGCGCTCGTCGCCGAGGAAGTCCTTCACGAAGGCGTTGGCGGGTTGGTGCAGTATCGCGGTCGGCGTGTCGTACTGCTCGAGGATCCCGCCGTCGCCGAGGATGGCGATGCGGTCACCGAGCCTGACGGCCTCGTCGATGTCGTGGGTGACGAACACGATCGTCTTGGACAGCCGCTGCTGGAGCTCGAGCAGCTGGTCCTGCAGCCGGCCGCGGACCAGCGGGTCGACGGCGCCGTACGGCTCGTCCATCAGCATGACCGGCGGATCGGCCGCCAGTGCCCGTGCCACCCCGACCCGCTGGCGTTGCCCGCCGGAGAGCTCCGCCGGATAGCGGGGCTTCAGCTCCGGATCCAGGCCCATGAGCTCCATGAGCTCATCGACCCGGGCGGCGGTGCGCTCGTTGTCCCAGCCGAGCAGCCGCGGGACGGTGGCCATGTTGCCGGCGATGGTCTTGTGGGGGAACAGTCCGACCTGCTGGATGACGTAGCCGATGTCGCGGCGCAGTTCGTGGGCGGGGCGGGTGCGCTGATCCTCGCCGTCGATCGTGATCGCGCCGGAGGTCGGTTCGATGATCCGGTTGATCATCTTGAGCGTGGTGGTCTTCCCGCACCCGGAGGGGCCCACCAGCACGACCAACTCGCCACGGGGGATGTCCAGGGTGAGCTGGTCGACGGCCGGCTTGCTGGTGCCCGGGAAGGTCTTGGTGACCGCCTCGAGCCGGATCATCGCGTCAGCCACGCGTCGCTCCCGTCTGCGTGTCGTGGAGACTAGAGCGCCTCCGGGGAGGGTTGCTCATGCCGGGGCGCGGGTCGTCGGGGTCCGCTGGCCGGGGTCGTGCGGTGGGAACCACCCACCGCCGTGGTCACTTCCGTCCCGCGGCGGTCCTCACGGCCCCGACGAACCCGCTCAGTGGGAACATCTCGCGCCCCCGGCTGCCTCCTCGCCCGATGGACCCGCTCAGCGGGAACATCTCGCGCCTGCGCGGCCTCACGCCCGACGGGCCCGCTCAGTGGGAACATCTCGCGCCCCCGGCTGCCTCCTCGCCCGATGGGCCCGCTCAGCGGGAACATCTTGCGCTCCCGCAGCCGGGCGCACGAGCAACCCGCTGGGCGGGAACATGTTGGCATCCCGACCGCGTGGAGGCCCGTCGAACCCACCAGGCGGGAACATCCCGCACTCCCGTACTCCCGCGACTCACGCCGCGGTCGGCCCGGAGCCCCCGCGTGTCGCCACGGCCAGGAACAGCCCGTAGTCGCGCCCGTCCTTGTCGACCGTGTAGGCGTGGTCGAAGCGGATCCGCACGAACCCGGCCACCTCCAGCCAGCCGCTCAGCTCGCTCCGGTCGAACCCGTGATGGCCGTCGAACTCCTCGTCGTGGAACGAGCCGTCCTCACGTTCCAGGTCGATGATGACCAGGGTTCCGCCGTCGTCCAGCAGCTGGGCGAACCCGCCCAGCACGGTGCGCACCGCCGGGATGTGGTGCAGGGCCATCATCGTGACGATGGCATCCACCTCGAGGTCGTCGGGGACCGGGTCGCTCGCGAGGTCCAGCGCCAGCACCTCGGCGCCAGGGAGGACGCCGGCATCGACCTTGGCCTGGGCGACCTGGCGCATCCCGGCGGAGGGATCGGCGAGGTGGAGCCGCCCGACGTGGTCCTTGAGCCCTTCCGACAGCAGGCCGGTTCCGGCGCCGTAGTCCAGCACGCGGGTGTCGGTGGACAGTGGCGCGGCCGCCAGGATGCGCTGCGCGACCGTTCGCGCACGCTCGAGACGGGTGGGGTCATCGTCCCAAGTGGCGGCGCGCTCGTCGAAATCGGTTCCGGGCATCGGTGCAACTCCTGGCAGGTGTCGGTGGGAGAGGTGTCGGTGGGCCGGGCGACGTGTCAGTCGGTCACCCGGCGAGCAGGCGTAACGCCTGGCCCGCGAGCCCGGCGGCCAGCAGGACGCCGAGGTGGAGCACCTGCGCCCGGGGCGCGGGCAGGTCGGTGTTCGCCAGGCTCATCGCGATCAACAGCGCCGCGAAGGAGAGCACGGGCAGGGCCGGGTAGGTGACCAGCAGGAAGGCGAACAGGCTGGCCTCGCGCCAGCGGGTCCAGGCTCCCCGGAGCGGGAGGAGGAAGGTGAGCGCGACGGCGGCCTCGAGCACCAGGGTGAGCCAGCTCAGTGGCGCGGCCATCCGTGCGACCGTGGGGGTGACCGAGATCGGCACGGGTGCGACCTCGCTGGTCGGGTCCAGGTGGAGCGGGGCCAGCGCGTCGCGGTTGGCCTCCACCAGCTCAGCGTCCTGCCAGCCGAGGACCAGCGGGGCGCGCGCGACGTTCGGATCGACCGACAGCGTGAACGTCAGGAACGAACCGTCGGTGAAGTCGGGGGAGACCACCTTCCACAGCGTCGCGAACAGGAACAGCCCGCCGATCAGCAGCCGTCCCGCACGCGCCAGGGTGACGGCCGGATCACGGGCCAACGCGGCCAGGGTGAGTGCCAGCAACCAGTAGACGTGCAGGAAGTGGTGGTTGTCGAGGTCGACCAACGGGTGGCTGAACACCCCGATCGCGGTGACCGCGGTGAGCAGCGCCCAGAACCGCCGGTCCCGCTGGATCCTCGGCAGGAGCACGACGCCGACCCCTGCCAGCACCGGGGTCAGGACGGACGCCCCGCGCGGGGGATGGGTGACGGTGGTGGTGAGCGTGAGTGCGACCACCAGCCCGTACGGCGCGGCGGCCGCGGAGACGAAGGCGTCGAGGTGGTGGCGCAGCGGCGCGTTGGCGGGAGCCTCGGTCACGGCCGGAGCTCACGGTCGACGAGCAGCTCCGGGACGAGCAGGCCAGCCTCGCGGTCGAATGCGGTGCGCCAGACGGCGACCCGAACTATCTCGATCGCGCCGAGCCGTGAGCCGTCAGCGGCCGCTGCCGCGTCCCGGCTGGCCGGGACGGCGACACCGTCGACCACGGAGAGCTCCGCCTCGGCGACCGACGCGGCCAGCCCCTCCAGGTTGGCTGACGTCGGGTGGTTGCGGGCCGTGACCGCCACCTCGCGGAGCGCCGCCCCGTCGGAGAGCAGCGCCGCGGGATCGACCGGCACGCCCTCGGCGTCGGCGGCGGTGATCGTGACCCGGAGGATGCGTTGGTCGTGGGTGTCCAGGGTGGAGAACATCCCGAACCCGCCCCCACGCCAGGGGGTCAGGTCGCTGGTGGAGGCGACGACCACCTGAGTGGACGCGACGACGATCAGCAACAGCGGCGCGATGACCCCGAGCACCCGGTCCCGGAGCGGGCGACGGTCGTGTGACGCCGGAGCCTCGTGCGGATCCACGCTCGCCGGTCCTCCCGGGGCTCTGACGGCCGCCTGCTCGACTCGCTGACACCACGCGCTCGGAAGCGTAGAGCGGGCAGCGACGTCCGGGTACGCCGGTAGCGTCACGGTCAGGAGCAGGACCAGAGCGAGCGTGACAGGGAGTGGGTCCGTGGCGGACGTGTTCGGCGGGCTGGCCGGCAGCGGGGGCGACGACGGACCGGCGGCGGCACTGACCGACGACGAGGTGGCACTGCTCGACGCGGTGCTGGAAACCGGCGCCCTGCTCGGCGCGGAGCTCGATCCCCGCTACCGGGTCCTGGCGCTGACCTTCGAGCCGACCGAGGAGCGCTACGCCTGGGGTCCGGCCGATGACCGGCGGATCCAGGTGCTGGCCTCGCCGGTCTCCGTGATCCTCGGGAGCCTCCGGCGCGAAGGGGAGGACGATTCCAAGGAACTGCTCACCTTCACCGAGGAGCAGCTCGTCGACGTCGTGGCCGCCCTCGACGGCCCTGAGGTCCACGGCCCGCTGTTCGAGGGGATGGAGCCGCGACCGGGGGAGTGGGGGCCGCGCTTCAGCCTGGAGGGCCGCTCCAGCGCGCCGGACGGCATCACCCGCCGGCTCCGGCTCGAGGTCGCCGTCGCCGACCTCACCTTCGGGCTGTTCGCCCGCTTCGACCACGTGGAGGTGCGGAACCCGGCCGGAGAGGACCTCCGGCTGCCGTCAGGGGGCTGAACGGCGGCGTCGGCGACCAGCTCGCGTGTTAGGTTCGTGTCCTGATCGGGTGCTCGACCCGATCCTGGCCAAGCGTCGGAGGTCACCCGGTGAGCGAAGAGGCAGGCAAGCGCTCCGGCGGTTCCGGGGACGAGCCGCAACGCCCGCCACGGGACCGGTTCGGGGCCCTGGCGGACCGCCCTTGGTACAAGCATCCGATGGTGCTGATCTCGGCGGGCGGGCTGTTCTTCTTCGCGCTGATCCTCTACACGACGACGCTCTGAGGGCTCCAACGCACCAAGCTCCCGGCGCTCAGTAGGCACCGTCGCGCCGGAGCACCGCCGGGATCGTGCGGGCCAGCAACCACAGGTCGGTGCCGAGCGACCAGCTCTCGATGTAGAACAGGTCTAGCCGCACGGCCTCGTCGAACGGTACGTCCGAGCGGCCGGAGACCTGCCACACCCCGGTGAGCCCCGGACGCACCCGGAGCCGTCGCAGGTGCCACGGCTCGTAGCGGTCGACCTCGTCGGGCAGCGGCGGGCGGGGGCCGACCATGGACATGTCACCGCGCAGCACGTTTATCAGTTGGGGGAGCTCGTCGATCGACCAGCGGCGCAGCACCCGTCCGATCTCGGTGAGCCGTGGGTCGTCGGCGATCTTGAACAGCACCCCGTCCGCTTCGTTGAGGTGCTGGACCTCCGCCAGGCGCTGCTCGGCGTCGGCGACCATCGTGCGGAACTTGAGGATCTGGAACGGCTCCCCGTCGCGTCCGCTGCGTTCCTGGCGGAACAGGACCGGTCCGGGCGAGCTGGTCCGCACCAGGATCGCCGCAGCCAGCCACAAGGGACTCGTGACGATGAGCAGCACGGTCGCGGCTACCAGGTCGAGGCTGCGTTTGAGGATCTGGCGGAACCGTCCCAGCCGGATCTGGTCGACGTGGAGGATCGGCACGTTGCCGACCGTCTCGATCGTCATCCGCCGGGTGACGACCTGGAACAGCGACGGTGCGACCGCGAGGTCGACCGGGGTGCCCTCCAGCGCGATCGTGACATCGCGGAGCGTCCCGGGGGAGACCCCACCGGGGGAGACGATCACGACCCCGATGCCGTGCTCGGCGGCGATCGCCTCGGCCTGGGCCGGTCGGCCGAGCACACGCGCGCCGTCCACGACCTCGCCGGCCGGCCGGTCGTCGTCGAGGTAGCCGACCAGTTGGTAGCTCGAGTCCGGGTCACTGGCCAGCGTGGCCGCGAGCTGGAGGGCGTCGGTGTCGGTGCCGACCAGCAGCGCCCGCTGGACCAGCTCACCGCGTGCCTGGCGCGTGCGCACGTAGCGCCGCAACGCCCACCGCAGCAGTGCCCCGCCGATCAGCACGTAGCCGGCCACGAACACGACGAACAGGCGGGAGAGCTGCAGGTTGAGAAGGAACGAGGTGAACCCGATCGCCAGCACTCCGGCAACCACCCCGGCGACGAAGCGGCGCACCGCGTCCCCACCGGCGTTGAGGTACTCCGGCCGGTAGGCGCCGGCGAGGTGGAACAGCAGCAGCCACAGCGGCGTGATGGCGATCGCCACCGGGACCTCGCCGGCGAACTCCACGGCGAGGTCGGTCTGGCCGATCGCGTCACGGCTGAGGTAGGCCAGGGCGCTGCCGAGCGCGATGACCGCGGCGTCGCCGACGGCCAGCCAGCGGCCGAGCTGCCGGCGCCAGGTCGTGGGGGACAGGGGCGCGCGCGGCGGGGATGCCCCGTCGTGGTCAGCGTCGCTCGAGCGCGGCGAGGTCGAACGGCGGCGGCTCGTCCTCGCGGACGAGGAGACCTGCGGCCCGCTCGAGGTGCTCACCGGACAACCCCCCTACCTCGGTGGCGACCGCCAACCCCTGCCGCTCGAGCTCCCGGGCGAGCTGGACCTGGTGGTCGTCGGTGTGTTCGTGCCGCGATCGTCGCCGCGGGATCAGCACGGGAACCGTACCGGCGGACAGTGCGGTCAGCGTGAGACCCACACCGGCGTGGCCAACCACGACATCGGCTGCTGCGATGGCCGACCTGAGCTCGTCCGGGGGGAGGGTGGTGACGTGTTCGCCCGGCAGCCCCGGTGGTGCAGGGGTGCTGCCGAGCTGCCACAGGACCTCGGCGTCCAGCCGCGCCAGCAGCGGGGCGAGTCGGGCGAGCAGTGTGGAGAACGGGTAGCGATGGGTGCCGAGCGAGACGACCACCCGGCGGATCGGGCGAACGGCCTCGGGACTGGCGTCGAGGTGGAACCCATCGAACACCGACGGCCCCTGCCGCCAGCGCGTCCCGCCCCAGTCGCCCAGCTGGCGGTAGCGCTGGATCCCGGGGAGCCGTTCGAGCATCCGGCCCGACAGCGACGGGCCGTCGACGCGGGTGGCCGATTCGAGGTAGTAGGACGGGATGCCGAGCTGCCGGGCCCGGAGCACGAACGGCACGGAGATCGCCGCCCCGGTGGAGATGACCCGTTCGACGTGGTAGGTGGCGAGGACCCGCCGAGCCAGCAGGTAGTTGCGGACGGCGTTGCCGAGGTGCTTGGTGGTCGGGTGGTGGGCGTGCAGGACCTGTTCACCGGCGAGTAGCTCCTCCGCCTGTGGGACCCCGTAGGTCGCCCACAGCGGAGCGGTCACCCCGAGGCGCTCGCGGAGCCGATGGAGCTGGGTGAGGTGGCCGCCAGCCGAGGCGACCAGCAGGGTCCTGGGCGCGGGCCGCGGCGGAGCGGGGATGTCGCTCACGTGAGGATCCGGCGGACGACGTCCGGGGCCGCGCGGTCGGCGACCGTCGTCCGGCACCGCTGCGGGTCGGCGCTGCCGGAGGCCAGCGTCTCCACCAGCGCGCGCGGGAAGCCCTCCGAGTGGGAGGTCATGAGGAGCAGGGCATGGGCGCGCATCAGGGCTGCGATCTCGTCCTTGTCGACCTGCCCGACGAGGTCGACGCGGTCACGCAACCTGCGCCGCTGCACCTCGCCCTCGATCTCCGCCCGAATGCTGCCGGCACCCACCATCGTGAGCCGGTGGTCGTCGGGAAGCCGTTCCAGGGTCTCCAGCGCCAGCAACGGGTCCTTGACCGCCTCCAGCCGGCCGATCCACAGGACGCTGCCCGTGGTCGCCTCCGCCGCCGGGTGGACCTGGAAGCGCTCCGGGTCGAACCACGTCGGCACCGACAGCACGTCGTCGTGGAGCTCCGCGAGTCGTTCGGCGGCTGTCGGGCTGAAGCTGACGACACGGTCTGTCGCCTCGACGGCGCGCTTCTGGACAGCGAGGTAGCGGGGGAGCGCGCGGGTCCAGTGGGAGCCGCTGGTCTCCCCGGTCCAGTTGGTCGCGTCCTCGTGGACGAACAGGTCGAGGCGGGCGTCGGGGAAGAGCCGGCGCGCGATCAGGGCGATCTCCGGGCGGTGGACCTGGACGACATCCGGGTGCGCGCGCCTGATGGTGCGGGCGTGGGCGGCTGCGCCGGCGGCGAGCCGCAGGCCGTTGGGGATGCGCTCCCGTGTGCCGCCGCTGGAGGCCACGTAGCAGGTAGCGGCGGACCGCTGGGATTCCGCGACCTCCCGTCGGAGCCAGCGACCGCGCGGCTGTTCGCCCGACGTGTCGGTCGCGACGAACGCGAAGCGGGTGCTACGAGAGAACCGGACGAGCCCCCGGATGCACGTGTCGATCCCGCCGAGCCCGGGGGCCAGCGGATCGAAGTGGTGGACGACCAACCGGCGTTCGCGCAAACGTGCTCCCTCGGGCGATCGACGGGCCCGTCGCCAGAGCGAACCCTAACGGCCGTACCGATGTGCTCGTTACCATCCGAGCGCCAAGTTGGTATGACGGGGCGGTCCTCTCCCACTTCAGGGGCGGGTGACGTCGCGGAGCTCGATGACCGGCATCGGCGGAGGATCCCCTGTGTGTCCTGCGTGTCCTGCGTGTCCTGCGCGCGGGCGTGGACGCGCGGCGAGCACGGCCGTGAGCCTACG
>JBBDSW010000016.1:0-2111 GCA_040904745.1 Nitriliruptoraceae bacterium | reverse complement strand
GAATCGAACTGCCGACACTGCGATTTTCAGGTACGCAACTTGACGCGAACTGAGCGAATCGCGGCGAACTGAGCGAATTAGCGGTCGCGGAAGCAATAGTCGGTTGGACGGATTTGGATGGCGGCTCGGTCCGAACGGGTGCGCTACGCGCCGGTTCCCGGGTCTGGAAAGCGGCGCTCGGCTGCTTCCAGGTTGCCATGTCGACATCGACGGGGTCGGCAGCGCGTGTCAGGTTCGCACCTTGTCGGCGAACCGCTGCCGTGCTGCTTGACGCGAGACGCCGAGCGCGACCGCGACCTGGTTCCAGGACCTGCCGTGAGCTCGGGCCAGCTCGACGGCCTCTCGCAACCGTGCCTCGTCGTCACGGACGGTCTGCGCAGCCTCGGCGACGCCGCGTAGGTCGTCGGTGGTCAAGACCCTGGCGGACTCAGGGTCGAGCTCCTCGGCAAGATGCTCGAAGCGGTCCGCCGCGCGTTCGATCTCTTCGTCTGTGTGTCGCATCCGCATCACCCCCTACGTGAGGAACCTGTAGAACTTGCGTCGCAACAGCATCGCGTGGACGGCGACCGGGTCGTCGCCATCGATGTCGAGGACACCGATCTCCAGCAGTGCGCCGTTGGTCGCCGCTCCGATCAGCATGGTCAGGTCGTCGTCCATCGCCACCCAACGGATCGCGTTCCGAACAGCGTGCAGGATGTCGGCGTCGCTGGCGCCATGCTTCCGGGCCGGCTCGCCTATCCGCATAGAGACAACCTATCTTGTCTGCGCTCCAGGTCAACCGTCATCGGACAGCCCCCGCCGGGCGAGGGCTCGGGTGACGGCTGTCGCCTGCCACTCGATCGCTGGATCTGTTCGTGGAAGGCAAGGACGTGGGAGCGGTGCACACGCCGGTGGGCGCCGCGCCGGTGGAAGGGGATGCGGCCGGCTTCGAGCCAGCTGACCAGGGTTGGGCGGGAGACACCGAGCAGCACGGCAGCCTGGCCGGTGGTGAGCACCTCGTCGGGTACCGGCGCTCGGTCCACGTGATCGCTGACGACGTCAGCGAGGATCGTGTCGATCGACTCGGCTGCGGCAGCCGATGAGAGGCATACGTCTTCAAGCGGTGGCGCCGGTGGCAGGTCCGGGGTCGGCCCGGCCGGTCGAGGAGCGCCGATGGCGTCGTGGTCGGCGTTGGTCGTTTCGCGGTGATCGGCCAGGACGGCCGCCCGAAGCAGCGGTACGGCGTCCTCTGCGAACTCGCGGATCGGGTAGGACGCTGCGTAGGAGGTGTGGGCGTGCTGGAAGCGCACCTGGAAGGCGCCCGAGAACAGCTGACGGATCCCCATGGCGAGCCCTGCCCCCGATCGGCTGAGTCGTCCACCGTACGTCGCCCCGAACGACAGCCGACCGAGTTATCCACAGGCACGAGGGGGAAGTGGGCGTCGCCGTTGGCACAGATCTGGATGGAGAGCCCTCGAGCGGGCCGTAGACGAAAGCGACCCGGATAGTCGAATTCCAGCTTAGAACCCGTGCTACGGCCCAGAATACGTGCTGGTGGTCAGGGGCAGAATCGAACTGCCGACACCGCGATCTTCAGGTACGCAGTTTGACGCGAACTGAGCGAATCGCGGCGAACTGAGCGAATTAGCGGTCGCTGAAGCAATAGTCGGTTGGACGGATTTGGATGGCGGCAGCTGGCAGCTCGGCCTCGTCGGGTTCGTGTCGTGTGCTCGGCCCTGGGGATGCGCGCGCCCGTCGATCCGAGGGGCTTGTGGCGGCAACGATGTGGCTGTTGGCGATGAGGACCTCCGCGCGATGAGGCGGCGTGCCCAGCTTCCGGGCTGCCTTGGCTGGTACCGCTGCCCGACGGCCGGAGGTCAGGCGGGCGCGTGCCCGTAGTCCTCGAACGCGTACGGGTGCAGGAACGCCCGCCCCCACAGCAGCTTCCGGTCGACGCCGGTCAGTCCGACCGTGTCGGCCGCGTCGTCGAACTCGTCGACGACGGTCTGCACGAGTCGGTCGACGATTGCGCGCGCCTGGGCTTCGGATAGCAGGAACTCTCCCGCCGCGTCGATGCAGGTCGCCAGTCGTGACCGGCGGTCGCCAGAGCGGGTGACGGTCATCGCCTGGGT
>JBBDSW010000015.1:0-12951 GCA_040904745.1 Nitriliruptoraceae bacterium | reverse complement strand
CGACGGGCCCACGGCCGACCGCGTGCTGGCCCCGCACCGCGACGACGGGCCGCTCGCGCTCCTCGCACCACGCGCGGTGCTCGTGCTGCCTGCGATCCTGCTGCTCGCGGCCTCGCTCGTGCTGCTGGCGCTCGCGGCCACCACGGCGACCGGCACGCTCGACCTCGGCCCGGTCTGGTGGTGGGCTGCCGGCGCGCTCGTCTTAGGGATAGCCGCCGCGTGGGGTCGGTCGCTGCCGCGGCTCGACTGGCCCATCCCCGCGCTGCTCCGGGTGCTGGAGTACGGCACCGTGCTCGTGCTCGCTGGCACCTCGCCATGGAGCTACGCGCTCCTGGCCACCCTGGCGATCCGCCACTACGACATCGTCTACCGTGTCCGATTGCTGGGGACGGCGCCGCCACGGTGGCTGGCGCTGGCGACCGGCGGCTGGCCCGTACGGTGCGCGCTGCTGGTGCTCGCCGCAGCCTTCGGGGTGGCTGAGCCAGCGACCGCGACGCTGGCGGTCCTGCTCGCACCGGTGGTCGTCGGCGAGACCCTCGTCCACTGGATCGGGCGCACCCGCTGACCCGCCGCACCCGCTGACCCGCCGCACCCGCTGACCCGCTGCACCCGCTGACCCGCCGCACCACGGCCGGTCGCCGCTCCACCGCAGAGCCCGCCCAGCCGAACACCGCCACCCGCACCTCGACCCGACCAGGAGCAACCCTGATGCGAGGCATCGTGCTCGCCGCCGGCGGAGGGACCCGCCTGCGCCCCCTGACCGACGAGCTTCCGAAGACCCTGCTCCCGGTCACCGAGGACGGTCGAAGCGTCCTGGAACTCGCGGTGGCCAACCTTGCCGACGTCGGCATCACCGACATCGCCGTGGTCACCGGGCACGCCGCCGGCGCGATCGACGACATCAAGCCGACCCTCGAGGAGCGCTACGGGGTGACCCTCGACCTCCGGTTCAACGAGCGCTACAGCGCCTGGAACAACGCCTACTCGGTGTGGCTGGTCCGCGACGTGATCTCCGAGGGCGCCATCCTCATCAACGGCGACACCGTCCACCCCGTCGACGTCGAACGCCGGCTCCTGGACGCCCGCGGCGACGCTCCCGTGCTCCTGGCCGTCGACGACGACAAGACGCTCGGCGAGGAGGAGATGAAGGTCCACCTCGAGGACGGCCGCCTCACCCGCATCAACAAGGCGATCGATCCCCCGAGCGCCGACGGCGAGTACATCGGCGTGACCCTGTTCGAGGCGGACGCGGGTGCCCCGCTGGCGGATGCCCTGCAGGCCACCTTCGAGCGCGACCCCGGCCTGTACTACGAGGACGGCTACCAGGAGCTCGCCGACCGCGGCGGGGTGATCCGGGCGGTCCCCATCGGCGCGGACGTCCCCTGGGTCGAGGTGGACGATCACGCCGACCTGGCTCGTGCCCGCGATCTGACCAGCAACCGCTGGAGCTGAGCAGTGGCCGCCACCGAGGTGGATGAGAGCGGCGAGGATCCGCGGGTCCTCGCGGGCCTCCGGGCGGCCTACGACCCGCTGTACGGGCCGGTGCTGTTCCTCGGCTTCCTCGCCCAGGCGGTCGCCGTCCTCCTCACGAGCGTGCCGCTGGCCATCGTCGGCTTCGTGCTCGGCGCGCTCGCCGACCTCGCCACCGCTGACGAGCAGAACGACCTTCGCGGCCGACTCCGCCGCTTCGGGCTCGGGCTCCTGCTGCGCGCGCTGTTGCGCATCGTGCTCGCCTACGCGGTCCTGCTGCCTGCCGGGGTGCCCACCGCGACGGTCGTCACGGTGACCGCGGGCGTGGTCCTGCTCGGCCTGGCCACGCGGGGGTACGCCTGGGCGCTCGGCAAGGTGATCCGGGAGCGGCCGGCCATGCCGGCACTCAACCTCGGCTCCGACCTGCCGCTGCCCCTGCTGTTCGAGCGGCTGCGCGTGCGCCGCCTCTCCGGTAGCGCGATCCTGGCCGCCGCCGAGATCCCGCTGGTCGCCGCCCTGCTGCTCGGCCACCTCGGCGCCGAGGTGGCGGCGCTGATCGTCGCGGCGGTCACCATCGCGGTGCTGGTCGCGGTCTCGGTCGGTGCGGTCCTGTGGTCGCGTCGCTTCCTCGCCTCGGACGCGATCGAACGCCACGTGCGCGACCTCGAGGCGGCCATCGCCGACACCGGCGCCCGCATCGTCCTCTACTTCTCCGGTGACCGCGAGAGCACCTACCAGCTCAACCAGTGGCTCCCGGTCTTCGACCGGCTCGACCGGCCCGTGCTCATCGTGCTGCGCGAGCAGATCCACCTCACACAGATGCTCCCGACCCGGCACCCGGTCGTGCGCTGCCGCCGCCACCGCGACGTCGAGGTGGCACTGGCCGCCGACCCGATGGTGGTCTTCTACGTCGGGACCGCCGGCCGCAACATCCACTTCCTGCGCTACGGCCGACCCCTGCACGTGTTCCTGAACCACGGCGACTCGGACAAGGTCAGCTCCGCCAACCCGGTGGTCAAGGTCTACGACAAGCTGTTCGTCGCGGGGCCCGTCGCCATCGAGCGTTACCGCGAAGCCGGCATCGACCTCGGTGACGAACGGTTCGCGATCGTCGGCCGCCCCCAGCTCGACCGCGTCCTGGGTGGCCGGCAGCGGATCGGCGACGGCCCCCTGACGCTGCTGTACGCCCCGACGTGGGAGGGGTACTTCGAGGCGGCCGACTACTCCTCGCTCGAGCGCATGGGCCCCGCGATGATCCGCCACATCCTGGCCAGCCGGCCGGACGTGCGCATCGTGTTCAAACCGCATCCCGCCTCGGGAACGGTCCGACCCGCCGCCGGCGCCGCCGCCCGCGCGGTCACCCGCATCCTCCGGGAGGCCGGCGCACCGCACGTCCTGGCTGCCGACCAGCCGGACCTCGATCTGCTCGCCTGGTTCGACCGCTCCGACGTGCTGCTCTCCGACATCTCGGCGGTCGTCACCGACTTCCTCGCCACCGACAAGCCCTACCTGGTCACCAACCCCCGCGGGCTCGACCGCGACGACTTCGACACCCGCTTCCCGAGCCACCGGGCCGCCTACGTCGTCGCCCACGATCTGCGCGACCTCGACGAGCGGCTGGCCGAGGCGTTCGGCGACGACCCGCTGGCCGCCGACCGTGCGAAGATGAAACGCCGCGTGCTCGGGGACACCCCCGACGGTGCGATGGCCGCGTTCACCGCCGCGCTCGACGAGACCTACACGGCGGCCGAGCGGCACGCCGAACGGGTCGTCAACACCTTCGCCTACGACCGCTAGGACGTCGTGGTGGCCACACCCCTCATCAGCGTCGTCGTCCCCATCCACGACGTCGAGCCCTACCTCGCCGCCTGCCTCGACTCCGTGCTGGCCCAGGGCATCGATCGTCTCGAGGTGTGGTGCATCGACGACGGCTCCACCGATGCGTCCGCCGACATCGCCAGGCGCTACGCCGACCGGGACGAGCGCATCCATCTCGTCCAGCAGGCCAACGCCGGGCTCGGCGCCACCCGCAACCGGGGGGTGGAGCTGGCGAGAGGTACCTACCTCGCCTTCCTCGACTCCGACGACCTCGTGCCGCCGCACGCCTACGCGCGGATGCTCTCCGCCGCCGAGGCCTCCGGGGCGGAGCTGGTGACCGGGGACTTCCGGCGCCTGACCTCGGTGGGCGAGCGTCCGTCACCCCGGTTCTCCTCGATCTACCACCCGGCCCGCACGGGGACCCACGTCACCCGCGACCACGTCCTGCTGCGGGACCGGATCGCCCCGAACAAGCTGTTCCGCCGCGCGTTCTGGGAGGAACACGGGCTGCGTTTCCCGGTCGGGGTGCTGCACGAGGACATCCCGGTGGTGCTGCGGGCGCACGTGCTCGCCCACCGCGTCGACGTCCTCGACCAGTCGGTCTACCTGTGGCGGATCCGGCAGGGTGCGGACCGCTCCATCACCCAGCGGCGGCTCGAGGAACGCGCACTCGTCGACCGGGTCGCCGCGGTCGCCGACGTCAGCCGGTTCCTCGCCGGCCGGGGGCTGCCGGACCTCAAGCGCGCCTACGACCGGCTGGCGTTGACCGACGATCTCGAGCTCTACGCCAGCCAGCTCGACCGCGCTGACGACGAGTACCGGGCCCGTTTCGCCGAGGTGGTGGGCGGCTTCCTGGACGGCGTCGCCGACGACGTGCTGGACGACGCGCCGGTGCTCGAACGGGTCCGCTGGCACCTCGTCCGCGCCGGCGATACGGCCGGGGCCGCCGAGCTCGCCCGCGCCCACCGGATCGCCCCGCACGGCCGGCCCGCCCGCTGGAGGGTCGGGGGACACCTCGCGGCGGACCTGCCGCTCGAGGGGATCGACACTGCGGTGCCGCGCCGGCTGCTGCGCCTGGACCCCGAGGTCACCCTGGTCACCGGCGTCACGGACGTACGCGTCGAGGGCAGCCGTCTCGTCGTCGACGGGTTCGCCGCGCTCAGCCACGGTGACGTCGTCCGCCCCGGCGACCAGAAGCTCAGCATCTGGCTCGCGGAGGTCGGCGGTGACGGCCATCTCGACGTCGAGGTGGAAGCGGTCGACCGGCCAGCGGCCTCGCGCGCCGCACCCGCGGTGCCCGAGCGGCGGGGGGCAGGGTTCCGGGTGCGGATCGACGCCGCCGAGCTCGCCGGTCGGTGGGCATCCGGCACGGTGCGGTGGCGGTTGCACGCACGGGTCGCCGCGGGGCGCCTGACCCGCTCGGGTCCGCTCGGTGGCATCGAGGCCGGTCCACCCCGACGGCCGCCGGCCACCGACGTCGGTGGGCTCCGGGTCGCCGGACGCGTCGACCAGGAGGTCCTCGACGTCGTCGTCGCCGCCCGCCCCGTCCGCCTCGCCCGCGTCGAGCTGGTCGCGGGCGACACCGACCCCGCCGGCCCCGCCGGCCCCGCCGGCCCCGCCGACCCCGCCGGCCCGCCCGGCCCGGCGGGCGAGCACCGCCTCCGTCTGACGCTCACCAGCGGGCGGGACCTCACGCGGCTGCGCCTGTCGGCCGGCGCTGACGACGAACTCCTGGTCGACCTCCAGCCGGCCGGCGATGAGCGCTTCACCGTCGAGCTCGAGCCGACCGCGATCGCCGCGGCCCTCGGTGTCGACGTCGAACGGACCGCTTCCCTCCACGCCATCGATGAGCGCGGTCGGGCGGCGCGGTTGTCGGCCGAGGACGATGTCGAGCACGCCCACGTCGCCGTCGCAGGGGGAGCGGTCGGCGTCGAGCTGTCCCGCTACGGCTACGCCTCGGTCCGTTGCTCCCCTCCGCTGCTCCGCCTCGAGCGACTGGAGACCGCGGCCGGCACCTGGCTCGAGGGCCACCTCATCGGCGCCGACGCCGCCGACCTGTGCGCCGAGCTCCGGGCCCGCGACCGTCACGACCCGCGCACGGTCGACGTCGAGGTGGTCGGTGACGGCCTCGTCCGGCTCCACCTGGACGCGGGCGCCCTCACCCCGCGGGCGGGGGTGCACGAGCTCGACGTCCGGCTCGGCTCCGACACCGAGGTCTCGCTGCGCACCCGCCGGTGGCTGACCGCCACGCTGCCCGTCGCGCTGCCCGGCGGCGGGTTGCCCGGGGGCGCGCTGCCCACCGCGGTCACCGACCGGTCCTGGAACCGCATCGCCGTCGAGGTGGCCGACGACCTGTCGGACGACGAGCGCTCGCGCGCCGACCAGCGGCGGCTGTGGGCCGGGGCGACCGGGACCCTGCCACCGGCCGGGCGCCGGCGCGAGGCGCTGCGGGGGCTGTTGCCCGGCGCCCGAACGGGCGTGGCCGGTGGCGGCCGCGCTGGCGGTGTCGCCCGCGTGAAGGCCCCCCGGCGCGAGCTCACCCCCGGGCTGCTGGTGGTCGCCCGGGGTGGACGCAGCGCCTTCGGCGATCCCCGCGCCGTCGCCGAAGAGGTCCATGCCCTCGCCCCGGACCTCAGGATCCGCTTCGCCGTCCACCAGGCCAGCAGCACCCCGCCCCCCTGGGCCGAGGCCGTCGCCGTCGGCTCGCGCGCCTGGCACGAGGCGCTGGCCACCACGGCGGGGATCGTCACCGATGGTCCCCTGCCACCCGGGTTCTCCCGGGCCGCCGGGCAGCGGGTCGTCCGCTGCTGGGATGGCACGCCCGTGCGGCCGATCGGGCGGCTCGGCCCGGGCGTGCGCGGCGCCGAGCAGCCAGCCGACGCGTACCGCGCCTGGTCGCACGTGGTCGCCGCAGGAGCCGCCGCCCGCGCGACACTGGCCGAGGCGTTCCACCTCGACGACCCGGGCAGTGGCATCGAGATGCTCGAGGTCGGCCTACCCCGCCACGACCCGCTGTCCGACCCGTCCGCCCGGCGCACCCGGCGCGACCAGGCCCGCATCGCGCTCGGCATCCCGGCCGACGCCCCCGTGATCGTCCACCTGCCGACCTGGGTGGACGGCGCCCGGCATCCGGGCGGAGGGCTGCGGCGGCTCGAGGAGCTGGACCTCGCCCGGACCCGTGACGAGGTGCGCCGGGCACTGACCGGACACACCGGGGAGGCAGACGGCGCCGCGCCCGACACCGCCCCGCCCGACATCGCCGCGCCACACCCCGCCGCGCCGGACGCCGATGCGTTGCGGCTGCTCGTCCGGGCCCACCCGGCCGTCGTGGACACCTACGCCGAGCTGGACGGGACCAGCGGGGTCACCGACGTCCGCGCCGACACGGGCGTGGTCGACCTGCTGCTCGCCGCCGACGTCGTGCTCGCCCACCCGTCCTCGGTCGTGCTCGAGGCCACACGCATCGGCGTGCCCGTCGTCCTGCACGACCCGACCGGCTACGGGCTCCTCGCCCCGCTCGGCCCGCCGCTGCTCGACGTCGTCGAGGTGGCACGCCCCGCGGCGGTGACCCACGACGACGGCGAGGTGGTGGCGGCGCTGACCGACGTGCTCACCGCCGGGCACCCCGGTCGGGACGTGGCCGACGGCGAGCAGCACGAGGTGATCGACCCGGCGCGCCACCTCGAGATCACCACCGGACGTGCGGCAGCCGCCGTCGCCGAGGTGCTGCTCGGCTGAGGTCCGGCGCACGGCATAGGGTCTGTCCGGTGTTCCGAGGAACGAGGAGGGTCGATGCTGGTCCGGGGCCTATCGCTGGCCGGTGGCGTGGCGTACCTGGTGGCGGGTCCGCTCATCGGCGTGGCCGTGTCCGCCGGCGCCGGGTCGCTCGCCGGCCTCGCCGCGCTCGTTGCCTGGGTCGGCATCGGCGGGCTCCTCGCCGCGCTCCTGCTCGTGGCCCGGGCCAACCACCGCATGCTGCGGCGGCTCGGGGAGCGGACCGCGGCGATCAGCTCCCGTCTCGACCACCTCGACGGCCGCGAGCTGGTCGACGTGCCGACACTGACCGCGCAGCTGGAGGCCACCACCGACGTGGTGCGTGAGGAGCTGGCCGCCGACCGCGCGGACGCGCGTGCCAGCATCGACCACCGGGTGCTCGGCCTGCACGAGCTCGTCCGGCAGCTGGCACGCGGTGCCACGGGCAGCGGGTCCGCGGCCTCACCGCGCCGCTGGGACGTGCCGTGAGCGAGGAGGACACGCCTCGCACGAACAGGCCCCGGGCGGCCCACCTCGTGGCCCCGCTCGATCCCGTCACGGCCGTGCTCGCCGGGGCGCTGCCCTACCACGAGGCCCCGATCGACGTGCCCGATGGCCAGGCACAACCCGGCCTGCGCCTGCACCGCGAGGTCACCGCGCCCGGCTGCACGGTCCGGGTGACCCAGCACCTCGGCGACGAGCTCCTCGCCGACCAGGGGATGAAGGTCGACCTCCTCCCGCTGGACCGAGCCCGTGCCCGGCCACGGCGGCGCGTCCATCCGGCACCGCAGACCGTCCTGACCATCGCCACCGATCCGGACGGCGACCGCCAGCAGGTCGAGCTGGTCGGCCGCGAGATCGTGGGAGCCGGGCCCGTGAGCGCCGGCACCGCGAGCGGCGTGGGCGACGCTGACACCGCGAGCGGCGCCGAGCTCGCCGGGATCGGCGGCACCCATGCCTTCGTGCCACAGCTCGGCCCGGGACCCGACGACATCGAACGGATCGCCGTGGAGGCCGGCCGCCGCCGCCTCCTCCACCTCGCCGCCCCGCTGGCCGGCGACCCGGTGCTGACCGCCGCCCTCCTGCTGCGCGTGGTCGCCGGCGGCACCCCGTGCGTGGTCGCCCCCGCCGCCCTCGCCCCGCTCGAGCTGCTGCACGCCGACCTCCGCGCCCACCTCGCCGTCGACCTGGCCCCGGTGCTCGCCGACGACCTGGCGCTCGCACGGCTGGCCGCCGACCAGCGACGGGCCGCCTGGCAGCATCACGACCGCACGCTCTCCTGGGCGCCGGGGGAGACCGACGGGTGGC
The DNA here is from genome assembly GCA_040904745.1 of Nitriliruptoraceae bacterium. GTDB lineage: Bacteria > Actinomycetota > Nitriliruptoria > Nitriliruptorales > Nitriliruptoraceae > T1Sed10-7. The sequence goes on along the minus strand of JBBDSW010000015.1, from coordinate 4,602 downwards.
AGCCGCGACTCGCACCACCTCGACGCCCCACCATCAGCGTGCTCCTGGCCACGCGTCGGCCCGCGCTCGTGCCCTTCTCCCTCCAGATGCTGGCCGCGCAACGCGACGTCGAGGTGGAGGTGATCGTCGCGCTGCACGGCGGCGGCGAGGTGTCCCTCGTCGAGGAGGACCTCCGGCGACACGGGCTGGCCGGCTCGGCCTTCGTCGCACCGCCCGACGTGCCGTTCGGCGCGGTGCTCCAGGCGGCGGTCGACCGCTCCCACGGCGCACTGGTGACCAAGTGGGACGACGACGACCTCTACGGGCCTGAGCACCTGCTCGACCTGGTGCTGGCGCAGCGACAGACGGCCGCGGCGCTGGTCGGCAAGGCCCCGGAGTTCGTCTACCTGCAGTCCTCCGGCACGACCGTGTGGCGGACCCCCGGTCGGGCCGAAGCGCCATCGGTGGGGCTGGCCGGTGGGACGTTCCTGACCCCGCGGGAAGCGCTCGACTCGATCGGTGGCTATCCGCCGGTCGCACGCGCCGTCGATCACCACCTGAAGATGCGCCTGCAGGCGGCCGGCGAGCTCGTGTTCCGTACCCACGGCTTCGGGTTCGTGCTCCGGCGGCACGGTGCGGAACACACCTGGGAGGCCGACGACGACCGGTTCCTGGGCCAGGCCGTCGCCACGTTCGACGGGCTGCCGGAGATCCTCGGGCTCGGCGATGCGGTCCGGTTCGAACACCTCGACGGGCTGGTCGGTTGATACGGGCCGGGTGACACGGGCGGTCACCCGTCGGCGGCGAGCCGGTGCAGCGTCTCCCCGCGCAGCAGCACGTAGTCCCCCTCCGCCTCGGCGGCCACCTCGCGCACCGCGGCCGGCTCACCGAGCCATCCGGGTGTGCGCTCCAGGTTCACGACGACGAGATCGTCGGCGGGGATCGCGCTCGCGGAGTCCTCGGTGACCTCGGCCGGAGGCAGGTCCCAGTACAGGCTCAGCCACCGCGGCGCCGGCAGCCCGGAGGTGTGCCACGCCTGCTCCTGACCGGCGGCCGGGCCGTTGGTGCGTACGAGTTCGCCGGCGGTTGCCGGGCCGGTCACGTAGGTGCCAGGGACCCGTTCGCCGAGCCCGTGGGCGGCACCGGCGACCAGCAGCACCGCGGCAACCCCGCCGGCGATGAGCCGCTCGCGTTCGGGGCGGGCTCGCGTGATGCTCGTGGCCAGCGCGGCCGTCCCGAACCACACCGGCAGCAGCACCGGCAGGATCCAGTAGTCGTGGATGAACGAGCCGTTCGGCAGGCCGACGACGTAGCCGACCGTGACCACCGCGCCGATGATCGTCAGCGGCCGGGTCCTGCGGTCCCACACGCCGGCGACCAACGCGGTCGGCAGGAGCAGCCAGCGCCACCACCACGGCAGCAGGGCACGCGCCCACGTGGCGATGCGGTCGAGGAACTCCGCCGCCGTGAACCCGCCACCGGTCGTGCGCATCTGGACCTGCTCACCGATCCGTGCCGCGCCGGTCGAGCCGATCACGTAGCCGAGGCTGATCGCCGCCCCGACCACCATCGCGATCCCGACGGTGATGGTGACGTGGTCGAACCCGCGGCGGCGGAGCAGCCACAGCCCGAGCAGCGCCGCCATGGCCATGCCGAGGTAGCCGGCGACGATCGCCATGACCGAGACGACCGCGGCCGTCGCGAGCTCCCCGCGAGCGATCCGGCGATCCTCGGCCACCCGGACGATCAGCAGCGTCATGGCCAGCAGCAGGGTCACGTTGCCGCTCAGCCGGCCATAGACCCAGAACAGTGGGGTGACAGCGACGGCGATGGTGGCCACCACCGTGGCCGGCCACCCGACACCTCGCCGCCGCAGCACCGCCGCACCGAGCGGCAGCATCGCGGCCCCGAGCAGCAGGGAGAACAGCCGCATCGCCACGTCGAGGTCCACCGGGAGCAGTCGGCCGGCGAGGTAGTAGCCGAGGTTGAGCAGTGGCGGGTGGTGGGCGTAGCTGGTCTGCTCGCCGTCGCCGCCGACGTAGGGGCTCCAATCGCTCAGCCAGCCGCTGGCCGCGAGCCCGTCCTCCTGGGCGTTGGCCACGTTGAGGGCGTGGCGGGCCAGGATGCGGCCCTCGTGGTTGTCGCCGAGTGCGGCGGTCGTGCTCGGCGCCCAGGTCACGAGCACGCCGAGGGTCACCAGGGCGATCAGGAGCCAGCCGAGGCGTTCCTCCCGCCGGTCGGATGCGGACCGGTCGGAACCGCCTCCCAGGGGCCGAACGCTCACGGTTCCTCCGCGGTCGGCGTGGGCGGGGTCGGCGACGTGTGCTGCACTGCGGGCTCCGCAGGGTCCGCGGCGTTCGCGGCGTTCGCGACGTTCGCGGCGTTCGCGCGCCGAGGGTAGCTGTCGTCCCCTGGGCCGCCCCGGCGACCGTATGCAGGCCGGTGCCGGTGGCTGCACGCGCCAGCCGCCGCGGAAGTTCCCGACACCGTCATCGGGGCGCCGACGGTCACTGGACGCGCGCTGGTCGCCTCGTGCGGGGCCGGTGACGGGGGTTCGCCCGCCCGACCCGGTTCACTACCGGCGCGCGACCGCTGGGCGACGCTCGGTGACGCTAGCGGCGATGACAGGGGACACGACGATGACGCACGGTGCCGGCCTGCGATGGCTCGGGATGTTCGGGGTGCGCGGTGTGGCGGTCCTGGTCACCGCAGCACTGACGCTCACCATGGCCCCGGTGTCGTCGGCCGAAGCGATCGAGGTGCGCAACCTGCAGGCTGAGCGGTTGCTGGGCGCCGTATCGATCGCCCGGTTCGAGGTACCGCTGAGCAATGGCTCGCTGGCCCGCGGCAACGTGATCGGGTTCACTGAGTCCGACCCGGACGTCGAGTTCCGCTCGGCGCTGGCGCGTGGCACGGTCGCCGGGACCGAGGGGATGGTTCCGCTCGCCACCCGGGCACTCGGCCAGGGCGCCATCGCCGGGATCAACGGCGGCTACCGCCTGCCACGCGCACCATGGGGCGCGCCGAACGGCCTGTTCGTCGACCGTGGTCGCCTGGAGCAGGGTCAGGCCGTCAACCAGGCCGGTCTGCCGACCGGCCGCGGGATGGTCGGGTGGACGCCGGGCGGTCAGGTCATGATGGACCGCATCTCGGTCACCCACACCTACGACCGTCTCGGCGCAGCGGTCGTCGGACCCATCAACGAACTCAACCGGCAGCCGTGGCTCGCCTCGGAGATGCTGCTCTACACCGACCGCTTCGGCACCGCGGTGACGGTGCCCGCGGGCTCCTCCATCGCGACGCTCGCCGGGCTCGAGCTGCGCTCCACCGGTCGCAGCGAGGGGCAGGTCACCGAGGTTCGGCAGGTCGAGCGGGACACCACGGTCGCCGTCCCCGTCGGCCATCACCTGCTCGTGGCCACCGGCAGCCGTCGGGCCGAGGTCGCCGACGCCGTCCCCGGCGAGGTGTTCGGGGTCACGACGACCATCGAGCCGACCGCCACCGCGGCCGGGGCCTGGGATGGGTTGTACAGCGGTGTCGCCGGCGGCCAGCTGCTCGTACAGGACGGCCAGCGTCTGTCGTCGGACACGTGGACGGACCTGGCGGCCTTCGGTGACGACCACGTCTTCAACCGCCACCCCCGAACGGCGATCGGTCGCACCGGCGACGGCGAGGTGTTGCTCGTCACCGTCGACGGTCGCCAGTCAGGTTGGTCGAGCGGGCTGACCATGCGTGAGTTGGCCGACGTCATGATCGCGCTCGGTGCCCGCGATGCCGTCAACCTCGATGGTGGCGGGGCGACGACGATGACGGTCGACGGGGCCATCTGGAACCGCCCGAGCGAGAGCGGCCGGGCCGTGATGGACGGGTTGTTCCTCCACGTCGAGATGCCACAGTCGGCTCGGGAGATGTCCGCGGCCTGCGGCGATGACATCGTGTTGGTCTCCGCGTCCTTCGAAGACACCGCCGGGACCACCCACGAAGCCTCGATCGAGTGCCTCTACGGCTGGGGGGTCACGACCGGGGTCACCCCGGCCGCCTACGACCCGAACGGCTCGGTGACCCGGGCCCAGATGGCCTCGTTCCTCGCGCGGTGGATCGACGATCACGCCGCCCGCGGAGCCGGTGCGGCCCTGCCCGAGACGGCCGAGCTCGTGTTCACCGACGTCTCCTCGGCGAGTGCCCACGCGGACGCGATCGCACGGCTGTCCGAGGCCGGGATCATCTCCGGGCGTACCGCCACCACCTACCACCCCTGGGACCCCGTCACCCGCGCGCAGACCGCGAGCCTGATCAGCGGAGCCATCGCCCACAGCAGCGGCAGCACCTTGGCGGCCGGCCGGGACACGTTCTTCGACGACAACGCGTCAGCGCACGAGGCCAACGTGAACCGGCTCGCTGCCACCGGGATCGTCGCCGGCACGGGTGGGTTCTCCTACCGCCCGTCGGACGCGGTCACCCGCGGGGCGATGGCCTCGATCATGATGCGCGGCACCGCGCAACTCGTCGAGGCCGGCGTGGCCGTGCCGCCGGACGACGAGCCAACGCTGGTCGGCGCGGACGGCTGAGGCGGGCGCCGCCCGCGTTACGCTGGCGGGTCGGAGGGTGACAGGCGTCCACCGC
>JBBDSW010000014.1:11127-12991 GCA_040904745.1 Nitriliruptoraceae bacterium | reverse complement strand
AGGTGTGCAGCGACTGGTAGAGGTTGACCTTCGGCATCGCGATGTAGTCCTTGAAACGCCCCGGGACGGGACGCCAGGTCGCGTGCAGCTGGCCGAGGACCGCGTAGCAGTCACGCACGGAGGAGACGATGACCCGCACGGCCAGGAGGTCATGGATCTCGTCGAACTCCTTGCCCCGCAGCACCATCTTCTCGTAGATCGAGTAGTAGTGCTTCGGGCGCCCCGTGACGTCCCCGCGGATCTTCAGTTCCTTGAGCTGCTCGTGGATCCCGGCGATGACCTGCTCGAGTTCACGCTCCCGTTCCGGGTTGCGCTCCTCGACCATCGCCACGATCTCCTCGTAGCGCTTGGGGTGGAGCGTCTGGAACCCCAGATCCTCGAGGCGGAGCTTGAAGTTCTGCATCCCGAGGCGGTGGGCCAGCGGGGCGTAGATGTCGAGGGTCTCCTGGGCGATCCGCTTCTGCTTGTCGCGCGACATGAAGGCGATCGTCTCCATGTTGTGGACGCGATCGGCGAGCTTGATGACCAGGACCCGGATGTCCTTGGCCATCGCGACGATCATCTTCCGCAGGGTCTCGGCCTGCTGCTCCTGCTTCGACTCGACCTGGAGACGGTCCAGCTTGGTCACCCCGTCGACGAGGTGACCGACCTCATCACCGAACCCCTCGCGCACGTCTTCGAGCGTGGCGGGGGTGTCCTCGACCGTGTCGTGGAGCAGCGCGGCGATCAGCGTCGGGGTCCCGAGGCCGAGCTCCGCGAGCTCGGTCGCCACCGCGACCGGATGCGTGATGTAGGCCTCACCGCTCTGACGGCGCTGTCCCTCGTGCATCGCCTCCGCGTAGCGGTAGGCGCGCACGACCTCACGGACATCCGCACGCGAGGCCGCCCGGATGGCGGCTGCGAGGCTCTCGAGCTCCGGCGGGATCGACTCACGCTGCACGAGGGAGAGGCGGGACAGCGCGGCCTTGACCCCGGTCGGGCGCGGCGGGGGAAGCGCGGGCCTGCTCTCCCGCGCTGCTTCGGTGCCGGTGGTGTCCGACGCCAGCGTCGTTCCTCGCCCTCGGGGTGCACCTGGTGGCGCCCCACGAGCGTATCGAGCGGGCGTCAGTAGCTCAGGAGCGACCGATGGGGGTAGGCGGCGAGTTTGTCGGCGCCGTGGAGGGCCGACAGCTCGATCAGGAAGCTCAGGCCCGCGACCACGCCGCCGAGCTGCTCGACCAGTGCGGCAGCGGCGGCGGCGGTTCCGCCGGTCGCCAGCACGTCATCCACGATCAGCACGCGCTGACCGGGTGCCACGGCACCGGCCTGCAGCTCGAGCACCGCCTCGCCGTACTCCAACTGGAAGCTGACGCTGACGGTCTCCCCCGGCAGCTTCCCGGCCTTGCGGGCCGGGACGAACCCCGCCCCGGTGCGAAGCGCCACGGGTGCACCCAGGATGAAGCCGCGCGACTCGATGCCGAGGACGAGATCGACGTCGCCGTCGAGCTCGGCGAGTCCACTCACCGCACGCTCGAAGGCCGCGGGGACGGCCAGCAACGGCGTGACGTCGCGGAAGACGATCCCGGGTTCGGGGAAGTCCGGAACATCACGGATGAACCGGGCGAGATCGAACGGGTCAGGGGTGGTGTTCACGACGCTCCCTCGGCCGACGGTTGGCGCTGCGACGGTGTCACCGCTTGCGCCGCTTCTTGCCCTTGCCCTCACCTCGGACGTACTCGGTCGTGATCGGCGCCCGCGCCTCCGGGGAGCCTGGCGCCGGCGCCTCCGGAGCAGCCACGGCCTCTGGTGGCTCCTCACCCGCGTCCTGTGCCGCGACCTTGGCCGCACGACGCTGCTCCTCCGGTTCGCGCTGCTTGAGCCAGGC
>JBBDSW010000014.1:1837-11027 GCA_040904745.1 Nitriliruptoraceae bacterium | reverse complement strand
CCGCGACCTTGGCCGCACGACGCTGCTCCTCCGGTTCGCGCTGCTTGAGCCAGGCGAACAGCGGCCCGGCCACGAACAGCGAGGAGTAGACCCCGATCGCCATCCCGATGAACAGTGCCAATGCCAGGTCCTGCAGGGTGGTCGCGCCGAGCACCTGCGCCCCGATGATGAGCAACGCCCCGACCGGCAGGAGCGAGGTGATCGAGGTGTTCATGGAGCGGTAGACGACCTGGTTCATCGACGCGTTGACGAGCTCGGGATAGGTCCGAAGGCCCGGATCGCCGAGGTTGATCGCGTTCTCCTTGACCCGGTCGAAGACGACGACCGAGTCGTACAGCGAGTATCCGAGGATCGTCAGCATGGCGATCACCGTCGCCGGAGACACGTTGAACCCGACCAGGGCGTAGATCCCGACCGTGATCAGGATGTCATGGACCAACGCTGCCGTGGCGGCCACCGCCATCTTGAACTCGAGTCGGAAGGTGATGTAGAGGATCACCACGATGAGGAAGACCAGCAGGGCCTCGAGGGCCTGCAGGGTGATCCGCTCCCCCCACACCGGTCCGACGAAGTCGAAGCCGACCTCCGCGGCCCCGGAGACCTCGGTGAGCGCTTCGCGGACCGCCTGCTCGGTCTCACCGGATGGCTCCAACGATTCCGTCCGCACGGTGGCGCCGGTGACCTCGTCGCCCTCGGTGGCGAGCTGGGCGACCACGTCGCCCGCACCGGCCCCCTCGGCTGCCTCCCGAAGCTCCCCGGAGGTGAGGTCCTCGCGGACCTCGACGAGGCGGTAGGCGTTCCCGCCGACGAAGTCGATCGAGAGGTCGAGCCCGAGCAGCCCCAGGGCGAGCAGGCTGACGACGATCAGGCTGCCGGAGATCATCGTCCAGCGTCGGGCGTTGCCGACGAACTCGATCGTGGGCGTCCTCATGCCTTCGCTCCTGCCGTGACACGGGCGTTCGGATCGACGCCACCGACGTTGCGGCGGGTGAGGATCTTCCTGTCCGCCATCAGGAAGGCGGCCGGGCGTGCGAAGAAGTACATGATGATGAGGTCCAGAACGCTCGAGATCCCGAGCATGAGCGCGAACCCGCGCACCGGGCCGACCGCGAGGAAGTACAGGATCGCGGCGGCTGCCAGGGTCACGGTGTTGCCGGTCAGGTTGGTCCGCCACGCCGAGTGATGTGCTCGCACGACGGCGGTCCGTACCGTCTTGCCGAGGTTGACCTCGTCGCGGATCCGCTCGGCGAAGATGATCGCGGAGTCGGCCGTGATGCCGATCGACACGATGATCCCGGCGACCCCGGCCAGCGTCAGGGTGAAGCCGATCAACGATCCCAGCGCGGCGATCCCCGACACGATGAACAGCCCGTACAGAGCCACCTCGAAGACCGCTACGAGACCGATCCAGCGGTAGAACCAGACCAGCCAGCCGGCGACCAGCACGAGACCGATGATCCCGGCGAGCAGCCCGGCCCGCAGTGACTCGGCACCGAGCGTCGGCGAGACGGTCTGGAAGGTCGAGGCCTCCAGGGAGATCGGCAGCGCCCCGGTCCGCAGCACGAGGGCGAGATCGTTGGCGTCCGCCTCCTGCTCCTCGCGAGAGAGACCCCCGGCCGTGGTGATCGTCGCGCTCCCCCCGGTGATGCCGGTGCCGCAGGCGACCTGCGGGTTCACGCCGGGCGCCGACTCGACCACGTCGTCCAGCACGATCGCGAAGCGGCCGTCGCCCCCCTGGTCCCGCTCGCACGCCAGGTCGGAGGTGACGGCCGCGAAGGCCTCACCGCCCTCCGCGTCGAGGTCGAGCCCGACCTGGAAGGACTGCGCACCGGTGCCGATCTGCACGAACGCATCCTCGATGCGCTCGCCGGTCAGCTCGGCCGGCCCGACCTCCCACTTGCTGACCGCCGGCTGGTCATCGGCGCCTCCGGCGACCGCCTCGTCGACCGAGCCACACAGGATGCCGCCCTCGTCGTCCGGCAGGGCCTCACGCTCGTCGACCGGCGCGTCGCAGTCGGGGCCCTCGTCGTAGCGGGGCGAGCCCGGTGGGATCTCCCCGATCACCCGGCGGAAGGACAACTGCGCGGTACGGCCGATGATCTCCTGCACACGATCGGGGTCGGCGATGCCGGGCAGCTGGACCTGGACGTCCGTCCCGCTCCGCGAGATCTCCGGCTCGGCCACCCCGAGCGAGTCGATGCGGGCCCGGATCACGGCGATGGTCTCGTCGAGGACCTCCTCGAGGTCCTCCGGCTCCTCCTCACCTTCGGGGAGCACCGGGGTGTAGATGGCGCTGATGCCGCCTTGGAGGTCCAGCCCGAGGTTCGGACGCGCGCCCATCCCGAGATAGGTGCCACCGGCGACCGCCACGAGGACGACCACCGCCAGGCTGGCGATGAGGGGACGCTTCTCCACTACTCGTTCCTCGCTCCCGTCCTGCTCAACCGAGCGGGACGTCGTTGGCGGTGATCCGGAACTCGCAGCCCAGGGTGCGCGCCGCGCGGCGGCACATCACCATGCGGTCCAGGAAGATCTCGAAGTACTCGATGACCGTCGATCGCTCCGTGTCGAGCTCCAGTTCGAGGGTGATGGTCGCCGCTTCGGCGTCCACCCGGAGGAACGAGTAGGTCACGGCGTCGTTCACCCGGTCGTGGATGTCGATCGTCGTATCCGCTCCCTTGCGCACCCTGGTGCGGTGGACATCCGACTTGTCCGCGAGGATCACCGCAGCCCCGACCGGCCCGATCGCGGAGCCGTACTGCTCCTCGTGGTTGCCGACCGCCGAGAGGACCAGTCCGATCCGGTACGGATCGACCTCGAGCCGCCGGAGGGCGTCGTAGGCGATCCAGGCCCCAGAGATGCCGTGGTTGGCCCGGGTCACGACGTTCCCGACGTCGTGGAGGTAGCCGGCGATCGCGGCCAGCTCGGACAGTTCCTCATCCGCGCCGAGGTGGTGCAGCACGTTGTGGGCGATACGTCCGACCAGGTTGGCGTGGCGGAAGCCGTGCTCGGTGAAACCGAGGCTGCCCAGGAACTGATCGGACAGCTTGATGAACGCGCTGACGACCTCGTCCTGCTGGAGCTGGGTCAGGACGTCGACGCGGCTGCCGGTGCGCTGCTCCGCGTCGAGCGCGACGGCCCGCGCCTCGGCCACGGCATCGGCAGCGTCGACCCCACGCAGGAGCGCGGCCTCAGCCGAGCCACGGATGGCGGTCGCCGGGTCCCTGAGCGCCGAGGGCGACGAGTCGTCGAGTGGAGCACCGTCCGGCGCGTCCACGTCAGCGGGGACCTCGGCGTCCGCCCGCCGGGCCGCTGCCGGATCCACCGTGTCCGCGGTGGTCGGCTCGGGGCGTGTCTCGTCTCTCACTCGTCCTCGTCGTCGGCCGGCCCGGCGTCATCCGCCACGATACGCCCCAGCGAGGACCGCTCGTAACGCATGATGACGTCCTCGTCGGCGTCGACGGCGATGTCCATCGTGGTGTCGTCGACCGCGACGACCCGGCCGTGGAGCCCACCGATCGTGACGACGTCGTCACCCACGCTCAGGGCGCGGACCATCTGCTCTTGCTCTTTCCGCTTCTTCTGCTGCGGGCGGATCAGGAGGAAGTAGAGCACCCCCAGGAACGCCAAGGGCAGCAGGAGACTGCCGAACTGTTCCACGTCTCGTCCTTCGTCATGGACCCGGTGGGTCCTCGGGGATCATGGGCACGCGGGCGCGCTTCCGAGGCACCACCGCAACGCGACGACGCCCGCCGGAGGCGGGCGTATCAACACTGCATGCTAGCGACCGTCACCCTCACCGCCATGCTCGGCGGCACCGGGCTCGTCCGGGTCGGCTTCGCCCCTGGCCCAGGCGGTCATCTCGGCCGCGATGTCGCGGCGACGATCACGAGGGCAGGTCAGCAGCAACACATCACCGACCTGCAACCGCGTCGCCCCCGTCGGGACGACGATCCCCTGGTCGCGGACGATCGCACTGACACGGCTCAGCCCTGGGGAGCCGACCTCGCTCAGGAGCCGCCCGGCGATCGTGAGGTCGCTGGTGACGGTCAGTTCGACGAGGTCGACGTCCACGTCCTCGAGTGGCAACGCCTCGGCCACCGGCGCCCAAGCGGGTCGCAACTCCTCCAATCCGACCCGCTGGACGAGCGCCTGGAGCGTGGTCCCCTGGAGCAGGACCGACACGAGCACGACGAAGAACACCACGTTGAACAGGGTGTTGTCGCCCGCGAGCGCGTCCGCGGGCGGGAAGGTCGCCAGGACGATGGGGACCGCTCCGCGAAGACCGGCCCAACCGATCACGCTCCGCTCCTGCCACCGGAAGCCCGTGCCGAGCGTGCACAACCAGACCGCGGCCGGCCGGGCCACGAGGATCAGGACCCCGGCGACGGCCAGCGCGGGCACGGCGACCGCGGGGAGCTCGGACGGGAACACGAGCAGGCCGAGCACCAGGAACAGGCCCACCTCGGCCGCGTTGGCCATGGCCTCGTGGAACCCGAGGATCGCCCTCCGATGACGGGGAACCTTGCCTCCGATCAACAGCCCGGCGAGGTAGACCGCCACGAAACCGGAAGCGCCGAGGGTCGCGGCCACGCCGTAGGCCACCCCGGCGACGGACGCTGCGAGGATCGGATAGAGACCCGCGACACCGAGATCGACGCGACGGAGCAACCACACACCGCCGGCCCCGACCACCGCTCCGACCGCCAGTCCCCCCAGCAGCTGGACCACCGCGAACCAGAGCCACCCCCCGGCACCCACCGCACCACCCTCGAGGGTGGTGATCAGGCCGACGGTCAGCATGACCGCGATGGGGTCGTTCGCACCGGATTCGATCCGCACCACCGCGGCGACACGCCGCGGCAAGGAGAGGCGACGCATGGTGGAGAACACCGCGGCGGCGTCGGTGGAGGCGACCACCGAACCGATCAGCCCCGCGGTGACCACGTCGACCCCGAGCAGGAGCCACACCCCGACGCCAGTCACCGCGGCCGTGATCAGCACCCCGACCGTCGCCAACGCGAGACCGGGCAGCGCGGCGGTCCGCAGATCGCTGGGTTTGGTGGTGAGGCCTCCTTCGAACAGGATCAACAGCAGTGCGACCACACCGATGCTGCGCACGAGACCGGTGTCGTCGAACGGGACCAAGCCGAGTCCGTCATCGCCGACGGCCATCCCGATGGCGAGGAACAGCAGGGCACCGGGGATCCGGAACCGACCCCCGGGACGGGCGGCGAGCGCCGCGGTCAGCACGGCCAGCAGCAGGAGCGCCGAGACGGTCAGGACCAGGGGATCGACCCCCACCTCGAGCTGCATGTCCCCTCCCCGCTCGGACGAAGGACGGACCCTAGACGCCCGGCGGATCCTCCCGGTCGGGGTCGAAGAGCGGGACGGCCCCGGGTCGCCGCGGGTCGACGACCGCCCCCGGGGCGGGTACGGGACGGCCCAGATGCACGTACGCCGCGGTCGCAGCGATCCGTCCCCGCGGCGTGCGCTGGAGCAGCCCGCACCGGAGGAGGAAGGGTTCCACAGCATCCTCGAGGGTGTCCGGCTCCTCGGCCACCGCGGTCGCCAACGTCGTCAACCCGACCGGCCCGCCACCGAAGCGGTCGATCAGCGCGGCCAACACCCGGCGGTCGAGCCGGTCGAGACCGAGCTCGTCGACGTCGAACAGCTCCAGGGCGTGCCGTGCCAGAGCGAGATCGATGCGGCCGTCGCTCTCGACCTCGGCGACGTCCCGGACCCGCCGGAGCAGACGGTTCGCGATCCGCGGCGTTCCCCGGGACCGTGAAGCCACCTCGGAGGCCGCGTCGTCGTCGAGCGTCATACCGAGCAGGCGAGCCGAGCGCACCACGATCCGGAGCAGGTCGGCCACCTCGTAGTGCTCGAGCTGGGCGGAGAACCCGAAACGGTCCCGCAGCGGGGAGGAGATGAGCCCGGTCCGGGTCGTCGCACCCACCAGGGTGAAGCGTGGGAGGTCGAGCCGGATCGAACGTGCACCGGGCCCCTTCCCCACGACGATGTCGAGCTGGAAGTCCTCCATCGCCGGATAGAGCACCTCCTCGACGGTCCGTGGCAACCGATGGACCTCATCGAGGAAGAGGACGTCACCGGGCTCCAGCCCCGTCAGGATCGCGGCGAGGTCACCCGGCCGCTCGATCGCCGGGCCCGAGGTCGCCCGGAACGTGGCACCGACCTCGGCCGCGACGATGGCCGCCAACGTGGTCTTGCCGAGCCCCGGCGCACCGGAGAGCAGGACGTGGTCAGCAGCCTGGCCGCGCTGCCGGGCCCCCGTGAGGACCAGCTCGAGCTGACGCCGCACGCGGTCCTGACCGATGAACTCCTCGAGGCGGGCGGGACGCAGGCTCTCATCGAACCGATCCTCCCCGGGCAGGGCCTCGGCCTCCAGGACCTCGTCGTCGCGCGGATCGCCGGTCACGTCCGCTCCGAGCTGCTCGACCCGCGCCCGAGGTGCTGCAGCGCCTGCCGCAGGAGCGTCGCACTGTCCTGGTCCGCTTCGCCATCCAGGGCCGCGAGGCTCGCCGTGACCTCCACGGCCGAGTAGCCGAGCCCGAGGAGGGCATCGCGCACCTCCTCGCGGACCGCGGGGTCGCTCACCGTTGTCGTCGCGCCGTCCCGCCCGGGCTGCACACCCACGATGTTGCCGACCTTGTCGCGCAGCTCCAGGACGAGCCGCTGTGCCACCTTGCGGCCGACCCCGGGGATGGCGGTGAGCGTGGCTTCGTCGCCCCCGGCGATGGCCGTGCGCAACACCTCGGGAGGATGGGTCGCCAGCGCGGCCAGGGCGAGCTTCGGGCCCACCCCGGAGGACGTGAGGAGGAGTTCGAACAGGTGGAGCTCGCCGCGCTCGGTGAAGCCGTAGAGCGTGAGTGACTCCTCCCGGACCTGGAGCGAGGTATGCAGTTGGACCGGCTGGCCACGGGCGGGCACCTCGGTCCCCGGCGTGACGTGCACGAGGTAGCCGACACCGCCGACGTCGACGATGACCGTCCCGAGGTCGCGGTGGCTCACCGTGCCGGAGAGGGCAGCGATCATCTGATCGTCCCCCTCCCGGGCTGCTCCGGGAGCATCCCGCGGGCCGCGAGGTGCGCTTCCCAGCCACCCCGGCTGGAGTTGGCCGCCTCCGCCGCGGCGGCCTGAGCCGCGGCGGCAGCCGGGGTGGCCGAGGACAACGTGGCGATCCGCGACCGGGCCAGATGGGTCAGCGCGACCGCGAGCGCATCGGCGACGTCCGCGGGTCGGGGGGTCGTCGCCAGCCGGAGTTGCGCGGTCACGAGCCGTGCCACCGCCGCCTTGTCCGCGTTCCCCGCACCGGCCACGGTCAGCTTCACGTCGCTCGGGCTGTAGCTGGTCACGGGGATGCCGGCCTCGGCTGCTGCGAGCAGCGCCACGCCGGCTGCCTGGCCGGTGGCCATGGCGGTACGGACGTTGTTGGAGAACAGCACGCGTTCGACCGCGACGGCATCGGGCCGGTACTCCTCGATCACGGCCCTGACGCCGTCGTGGACGGCGAGCAGCCGCTCCTCGAGCGGGAGGCTCGCGTTGGTCCGGATGCAGCCGAGGTGGCGGGCATGCGCCTGATGTGACGGGCCGACCACCACACCGAGCCCGCACCGGGTCAGTCCCGGGTCGACACCGAGCACCACCACCGGCGACCGGGTGTGACGCGACGGGTGCGGGGACAACGGGGCCTCCGGGGCTCTCGGACAGCGGGGGCGAACGTGCGTTCGCGTACCGTAGCAGCGCACCCGGGGCACGCCGGGGAGGTGGCTCACTCCACCACTGGCAGCTCGAACCAGAAGACGGTGTCGCCCGGCTGCGAGGAGTACCCGACGTCCCCGCCGTGACGGAGCACGATCTCCCGGCTGATGGCCAGGCCGAGCCCCGTACCACCGCGGCTGCGCGGATCGTTCGGGTCGGCCTGAGCGAAGCGTTCGAACGCGCGCTCGCGGAAGGCGGCCGGGACTCCGGGGCCCGTGTCGCACACGGCGATCCGCACCTGAGCAGGCCCCGCTGCCGTACGGACCTGCACCGTGGAACCCGGTGGTGCGTACTTGGCCGCGTTGGAGAGGTAGTTGGCGAGGACCTGGCCGATCCGGATGGCATCGGCCTGGACACGGACCTCCGAGACGTGATCTGAGACCGCGAACCGCACCTGCCGCTGCTCCGCGTACGGCTCGATGTCGCGCACGGCCGCGTCGACGATCGGTGCGAGGGGCTGGACCTCGAGGTGGAGGTTGACGGCCCCGATGGCCAACTGCTCGAGGTCGAGGAGATCGGCGATCAGGGTCTTCAGCCGCTCGGTGTTGCGCCCGGCCACCTCGAGGAGGTCTCCCGCCTCCGGTGATAGGGACCCGGCACGCCCCATACCGAGGAGGTCCAGCGCGCCGCTGATGGCCGTCAGCGGCGTCCGTAGCTCATGGCTCACGTTGGAGATGAAGACGTCCTGAAGGTGGGCGGTCCGCACCTCCTGCGTCACATCCCTGGTCGCCCCCGTGACCCGAACGATCCGTCCGTGCTCGTCGTACTCGATCGCGGCACGGATCACGACCGGCACCAGATGCCCCTCGGCGTGCCGGACCTGGCCGCGCATGCGGATCTTGGACTGCCCGGCGGCCACGGCTTCGGCGAACCGGGCATCGAGCGCCACGAGCTCGTCCTCCGGGACGAACCGGCGCCAGGTCCGACGCGAGACCGTCCCCTCAGGAGGGGTCAGCCCGTGCAGCTCCCACCACCGGTGCGAGTAGTAGGCCATGCCGGTCAGGTGATCCTCGTCCCACCAGCCGTCGTTGGTCGCGCGGAGCACCCGCTGCAGGGTCCGCTCGGTCTCGTGCAGCTCGGTGACGTCCTGCACGGTGCCCCTGAGCGCCCGGATGCGCCCGTCGTCCTGAAGCTCGGCGGAGGCACGCAGGTGCACCGTCCACGGACGCGCACCCGTCCGCCGCAACCGGTGGACCACGTCGAGCGGCCGGTCGGTGGGGAGCTTCGCGAGGTGATCCGGGACGAGGTCGCGGTCATCGGGATGGACGAGTTCGAGGTAGTGCGCGAGCGTGGTGACCGCGTCCCCGTCGGCCACCACCTCCCGCGCCACCGGGGACAGCGTCAGCACATCCGAGGCGACGTCTGCCCGCCAATGCCCGATCCGCGCCAGGCGCTGGGCCTCCTCCAG
>JBBDSW010000014.1:0-1737 GCA_040904745.1 Nitriliruptoraceae bacterium | reverse complement strand
GCCTCCTCCAGCTCCCGTTCCCGCCGCTTCAGCGCCGTGATGTCGGTGACGACCGCGGTCGCGGTCCCCGACCCCTCCCCTTCGCCACGGTCGAGCCGCACCGCCAGCTGCGCCCACCGGTCCTCGCCCCGGGCACGGATGCGCAGCTCTCCACGTCCGACCTCCTCCCCCGAGTCGACCAGTGCACCCAGCCAGACACGGGCGGGCTCGGCATCGTCGGGATGCAGCAGTTCGGCCGCCGTACGGCCACGTAGCACGGCCGGATCGTCCACGCCGAGCATGCTGGCCATGCGCTGGTTCGCGTAGGTGATCCGTCCGTCGGCAGCGACGTCGACGATCCCCTCCTCCGACAGTTCGACGAGGTCTCGGAAGCGGCTGAGGCGGGTCCGCTCCTCGACCTCCTCGGTGACATCGCGAAGGGTCCCGTAGGCGCGGACCACCCGACCGGCCCGGCGGGTGGCCGTCGCGGTGGCACGGACCCATCGGGGGCCATCACCCATCGGGAGGAACCCGAGCTCCAGGTCGTAGGGGGTGCCGTCCGCGAGCAGCCGCTCGAGGGCACCTTCGAGCTCCGCATGCGACTCCGGCGCATAGAAGCGCAGGGCATCCTCGACCGTCGGGCAGAAGGTGGCCGGATCGGTCCCGTGGATCGCGTGGGTCAGTGGCGACCAGTACACCTCGTCCGAGTCCGGATCGAACGACCACGTGCCGACGCCGGTCGTGGACTCGAGCTCGGCCTCGACGACCTCCAGGCGCCGATCCTCGGTGACGTCACGGACGGCCGCGTACATCCGGCCCTCGGCGAGATCAGGGGTGGCATCCCACGACAGCCACCGGTACCCGCCGTCGCGGTGCCGGAAACGGTTCTCGAACCCGGCGACCTGCTCACCGGCCATCATCCGCTCCGCGGCCCGCTCGCTGCTGGCCACATCGTCCGGGTGGATGAACTCGACGTAGGGACGACGGAGGAGCTCCGACCGCGACCAGCCGAGCACCCGGGTCCACGCCGCGTTGACGCGCAGGAGGTACCCGGAGAAGTCGCTGACCGCGAGCGGGTCCGGGCAGAGCTCGAAGAGCCGTTCCGCGGCATCGCTCGTCGTTACCACCAGACCCCCTCGGACGCCGTCAATCCTCGAGCGCCGCGAGCACATCGTCCTCGATGTCGAAGTTGGCGAACACGTCCTGGACGTCGTCGTTGTCGTCCAGCGCGTCCAGCAACCGGAGGACCTGCGACGCCTCCCCCCGATCGCTGATCGGCACCGTACTCGCCGGGACCATCGTCGATCCCGCGTCCAGGATCGTGTAGCCAGCGGCAGCCAGGGCGTTGCGCAGGTCCACGACGTCGGTTGGGTCGCACCACGCCGTGTACACCTCGTCGTCCAGTTCGAGGTCCTCCATGCCGGCCTCCAGCCCGACGAGCATCAGCTCATCCTCCTCGACACCGGCGGCCTCGACGACGACCTGCCCTCGTCGGGTGAACAGGAACGAGACGCTCCCCGGCTCCGCCATGCTGCCACCGACCCGGCTGAAGGCACTGCGCACGTCCGAGGCGGTCCGGTTGCGGTTGTCGGTCAGGACGTCGACGAGCACCGCGACACCGCCGGGGGCGTAGCCCTCGTAGGTCGCCTGTTCGTAGGAGGCCGCACCGTCGAGCTCTCCTGCGCCACGCTTGCACGCACGCTCGATGTTGTCCTTGGGGACGTCGGCGTCCTTGGCCTTCTGCACGGCGAGCGCCAG
>JBBDSW010000013.1:0-13096 GCA_040904745.1 Nitriliruptoraceae bacterium | reverse complement strand
GGCGGCCGTCGGGATCGTGGCCCCCACCGCACGGCTCCCGGAACCGGAGAACATCGCGCTGCGCGTCCTGCGTTCCGCGCGTGAGATCTCGGAGCGGCTCGGATGGCGGCCGCGGAGAGCGACCTGATCGTGACGACGACCGATGGATCTGCCGGTCCCAGCACCGGCGAGCAGGCGACGGTGGAGCTGCTCGGCGCGTTGGCCTACGGCCAGCTCCGTGCCGTCGAGGCCGCGGCGCGGCTGATCGGCGTGGCACCGGATGCCTACAACGCCGACCTCGCCGTCGCGGTGGTCGAGCACGAACTGGCCGCCTACCGGGCGCTCCATGACGATCTGGCCGCTCGCACGGACGCTCCCGAGGCCGTGATGGACGCCCAGAAGGAGCCGTTCGACGCCTACTTCGATCGCGCACCGTTGGACGATTGGTTCGGTGCGAGCGTGTTCTTCGCCCTCGGGCTCCCGATCGCGGCCGACTTCGCCCGTGCCCTGGCACCGGTGCTCGACGACCGCACCGCCGACCTCGTCACCGAGGCCATCGGTGGGCGGGAGGAGTTCGAGGCCGCCGCCGTCGAGCAGCTGAAGGCACAGCTGACCAACCCCGCCACGATGGCACGTGCCCGCCACCTGACCGGTGACCTGCTGGGTCGCGCCCTGACCAGCTACCAGGACGCGATGAGCCAGACCGACGCCCTGAAGGTGCTCTTCGCCGAGGCGGCCGACGCGGAGGGCGTCACGGCCGAGGCACAGGTCAAACGTCTGGCGATGGAGGTCCTGACCGGGCACCGCCGGCGGGCGGTGGCGCTGGGACTCGAGGATCTCGACGACGAGGACTGATGGGTGGGCGGGCGCTCACGCGCTCCGCTCGATCGGTTCCTCGCCTCCGGATGGGTGCTCCGGGTGGGCGGTGCGTTCCGTGAGCGTGCGCTGGACGGCCAGCGAGTTGGTGACCAGCTCCCCGAACCCCTCCGGGTCCGCGATCAGCCAGGCATGACCGGCGTCGGGGATGATGTCACCGGGTGCCCCCGCGGCGTCGCACAGGGCGAGGAAGGTGGCCTCGGGGACGACCTGGTCCTCCGAGCCCCACAGGATCGACACCGGGAGGCCTCGCTCGGCCAGGGTGGTGAGCTCCTCGCGCAGGTCCGCCGCACGGGCCAGCTCCCCGGCACGCCGCATCGCCCCCGGGTTGTGCAACGCGTTGCCGACCAGGTCGCGGATCACGACCGGGAGCACCCTGCGGTAGTGGCGACGGCTGAACTCGCCGGGCATCCTGAGACCCCAGTCCCACAACGGCCGGTCCGCGAGCGAACGCTGCCCTCGGCGCGAGTCCTTCCACACGGAGCCGCCGATCGAGTTGACGAGCACCAGGGCCCGGACGCGGTCCGGTTCCTCCCAGGCGGTGGCGGTCGCCACGGCGCCGCCGAACGAGTGGCCGACGAGGGTCACCGGGTCGCGGAGGTCGAGCGTGTCGAGGAGTTCGAGGACCCAGGCGGCCAGCCGCGGGAACGTGTAGTCGCCCTCCAGCGGATCGCTGCGCCCGAAACCCGGCAGGGCGGGGGCGATCACGCGGGAGCCGGTGGCCGCGATGAGCGGGAACGCATGCGCGTAGGAGCGGGCCGTCAGTCCCCATCCGTGGAGGAACACCACCGCGGGACCGTCCCCGGCGTCGCCGTAGGCGACGCTGCGACCGCCGATCGTCGTGCGATGCCACCGCAGACCGGGGCCGGGGCGTGCTGCCACGGTCGCCTCCCTCGCCGCTCGTCGCGTGGCACAGGGGACGTCCGCCAGGGCCGTCCCCGCCGCTCACCGCCGTGCCGAACCCAACGGGGAACGGCCGGGTGCAGTCTACCGACGGCTCCTGCCGCGCCCGTGATGGTCGGCCGCGTGTGGTTCGATGCGCTCTCGTTCGGGCCGTGGGGCCAGAGATCAGGAGCAAAGGGATGGCTATGGAACAGCGGATCGGCATCATCGGGGGGACCGGACCCATGGGTCGCGGCCTGGCGGCACGGCTGGCCCGTGCCGGCGTCGAGATCCAGATCGGCTCCCGCGAGGTGTCCCGGGGGGAGGCGACCGCGCGTGAACTCACCGCACGGCTCGGTGAGGATGCCGCCGGGATCGGCGGAGGATCGAACGCCGATGCGGCCCGGTGCGCCATCGTCGTGCTGGCGGTCCCGTTCGACTCGCTGGAGGCGACGTTGGACACGATCGAGGGATCGGTCGGCGAGGCGCTGATCGTGTCCACCGTGAACCCGCTGGCCTTCGATGCCGCCGGGCCCCGTCCGCTGGTGTTGGAGGCGGGATCGGCTGCCGAGTACATCGCCTCGCGGTTCCCCGCGTCCCGTGTGGTGGCCGCGTTCAACACCGTGGCCGGTCCCGTCCTGAACGACCTCGAGCATCCGGTCGAGGACGACGTCCTGGTGGCCGGGGACGATCCGGAGGCCGTGGAGGCGGTCGTGGCCCTGGCCGATCGCATCGAGGGGGCGCGGGGCGTCGCGGCCGGCAAGCTGCGCCTGGCGGTCGTCCTCGAGTCGCTCACACCGGTCCTGATCAGCGTCAACTCCCGCTACCGGACCCACGCGGGCGTGCGTCTCAGCCGGTTGACGACCAGCTGACGGGATCGTCCACCGGGCGTTGCTCGGCGGCGACCAGCGCCGTGTAGGCCTCGGAGAGCTGCCGGGTCACCGGACCCGGCTCGCCGGTACCGATCGGACGGCCGTCCACGGAGGTCAGGGGACGCAACCCGCTGACCGCCGAGGTCAACAGGGCTTCGTCGGCCACGAGGAGCGACTCCCGGCTCAGCGGCCGCACGTCCGCACGCAGCCCGCAGGTGGGTGCCACCTCGAGCACGGCCGCCCGGGTGACCCCTGCCAGTACCCCGGCGTCGACGGGTGGGGTGATCAGCGTCTGGTCGAGGATGACGAAGAGGTTGGCGGTCGCCGCTTCCAGAGGTGCTCCCTGGGCATCGCACAGCAGCGCGTCGGTGGCGCCCTGCTCGACGGCCAGGCGCTGCGCCACCAGCGCGACCAGGTACGCGGTGCTCTTGGCCCAGGCCAGCTCCCGGCGCAGATCGACCAGGAGCCCCCGCGCAGGCGGGCCCGGGGCCACGGGTCCGGGTGTGGGGGGATGGACGCTGATGACCACGGTGGGTGGGGCGTCTGATCGACCCGTGCCGGGGAACGGCCGGTCGATGTCCAGCGGACCGGCCGAGCAGGTGACGCGCACGATCACGTCCGTACCGAGGTGGCCGTTGGCCGCGACGACGGCGGCGATGCCACTGCCCAGTGCCTGGCGGTCCAGCGCGATGCCGAGGCGTCCGGCCGTGCCGAGGAGTCGGTCCAGGTGGCCCGCCAGGCGGAACGCCCGTCGATCCCGGACCCGGAGGGTCTCGAAGACGCCCTCGCCGGAGCGGAAGCCACGGTCCAACGCGCTGATGGTCGCGCTCGCCGCCGGCAGGAGGGTGCCGTCGACCAGCACCTGGGTCTCGGTCATCGTCGTACCGATGGTGCCGGGGGAGCCGTCGTCGTCCGGCTCGGCGCCGGTACCACCCTTCTCGCTCGGACCGCGCGCAGGAAGGCGGCCGCCTTGTCCAGGCTCTCCGCATGCTCGGCGACCGGGTCGGAGTCCGCGACGATGCCGCCGCCCGCGCCGTGGTCCACCTCGCCGTTGCCGTGCAACACCGCCGTGCGGATCGCGACCGACAGCCTGGCTTGCCCGGGCGACAGGAAGCCGATCGCGCCGCAGTAGGCGCCGCGTCGGACCGGCTCGAGCGTCCCGATCAACGTCATGGCCGCGATCTTGGGGGCCCCGGTGATCGACCCACTCGGGAACGTCGCGCGGAGCAGGCGCCCGTAGCCGACGTCGTCTGCGAGGGTGCCACGCACCGTGGAGACCAGATGCCACACGGTGGGCAACCCCTGCAGGCGGGTGAGCTCGGGGACCTGGATGCTGCCGGTACGACACACCCGACCGAGGTCGTTGCGTTCGAGATCGACCACCATCACGTTCTCCGCGCGGTCCTTGCCGGCGGTGGCCAGGTCGTCGGCCAGCGCTGCGTCGAGGGCTGCATCCCGTGCCCGTGGCCGCGTTCCCTTGATCGGCCGGGTCGTGACCGCTCGGCCCTCGACACGGAGGAACGTCTCCGGGGAGATCGAGGCCACACCGGCGTCCGGCAGGGCTGCGCCGTAGGCGGCCGGGGACGCCTCCCTGAGCGACCGGTAGAGCGTGTGGACGTCCCCCGGCCAGCGTGCGGACAGGCGTTGGGTCAGGTTGACCTGGAACACCTCGCCGGCCGCGATCGCGTCCAGCACCCGGCGGATCAGACGGAGATGGTCCGCGCGGGGCAGGCTCGTCCAGGCCACCTGGGCTGGGGGACGGGGGACGGTCGAGCGGGCCGTGTCGGCTCGTACTCGCCGCCGGGCGGCCGCGCCGAGCCGCCGGCGAGCATCCTCGATGCAGGCTCCCGCGCTCGTCTCGGCGCCGTCGGGTCCCGCCAGGCTCGGCGGGAGCGGACGCGCGAGCAACAGCACGTGCTCGCGCGTCGGTGGGACCGCGCACACGACCTCGACGATCCGCATGGCGAGCTGGTCACGGCCGCGGTCGTCGTTCGTCGGGGTGGGCAGCCGCTCGATGCGGCTCCCGAGCTCGTAGGCGAGGACGCCCAGGAGCCCACCGGTCAGCGGCGGGAGCGACGGATCGGCGCGGGCACCCGGCACGGCCCCGAGGTGGGCGCAGAGGCGCTCGAGCGCCTCGAACGGGTCGGGTCCGAGGTCGTGGGCGAGTCCCCCCGGCCCGTGGAGGCGGGTGCGGTGGCCGTCGTCGCGGAGTCGCCACCGACCATGCGGGACGACGTAGCTCCATCCGCTCGCGTCCGCGCTCTCGAGGAGGTCAGCGCCGCCGAGGGCGTCGACGACCCCGTCGAGGTCGACGAGCCCGTCCTGGTCACGGGGTGCCTCGACGTCGGTGTGCACGAGCGGTTCGGCGGCCGGGAGCGCGTCGAAGCGCACGTCGGCGCCGCCGGTCACGTGCTGGCGGGGACGCCGTACTTCCGTCGGAACTCGGCGGCGTCCAGTGCGACGAGGTCCTCCTCGAGCTCGGCGCGGAAGGCCTCGGCCTGGGCGGTGTCCGAGAACGTCTGCGCCCACACCAGCGCACCGGTCGCAGCGACCTGCAGCTGGACGTCCATCATCCAGCCGCCGTCGTAGCCACCACGTTGCCGGGTGAGTACCCGGAAGTCGTGCCGTGGGGATCGGTCCTCGCTCACGGGTTCCTCGGTGGGGGTCGTCGGGGGCTGAACGGTAGCGGTCCATCCGCGCGTCCGGGTGGGAGCGGACCAGACCCACGGTTCCCGGGGCATGCCTGACGCTACGCTCCGGTGGCCGCCGGATCCGGTGCCGGCGCACCGTCCCCGACGAGGCGAGGAAGGCACGTGAAGGTCTACACCAAGACCGGCGACGACGGCACGACCGGCCTGTTGTACGGGGGACGGGTCGACAAGCACGACGTGCGGACCACCGCCTACGGCACCGTCGACGAGACGTGCAGCGCGCTCGGGCTGGCGCGTGCGGACCTGACCGGCGAGCTCCATGACGAGGTCCTGCGCATCCAGCGGGAGTTGTTCGTCGTCGGCGCCCAGCTCGCGACCCGGGCCGACCACTGGGAGCGACTCGAGGTCGGGGTGAGCCGCGTCGACGAGGACATGGTGGCCACGCTCGACGCGCGGATCGACGCCTGTGTCGACCGGCATCCGCTCCCGACGTCGTTCGTGGTCCCCGGGGGGAGTAGACCGGCAGCTGCGCTGGACCTGGCGCGTACCATCTGCCGCCGTGCGGAGCGCCACACGGTCGCGATGAGCCGGGAGGGCCTGCTCCCCGATGACACGCCCATCCACTACCTCAACCGCTGCGCCGACCTCCTCTACGTCCTGGCACGCGAGGTCGAGGGCACGCACGTGCCCTCCCGTCAGCCGTGACGGGGCGGTCTCAGGTGCGGTCGCCGTAGGTGTGCTCCGGCGCGGGGTACTCGCCGTCCGCGACCTCGCTCTGGAAGGCCTTGATGGCCGTCGCGATCTCCGAGCGCAGGTTCGCGTACTGCTTGACGAACCGCGGCAGCCGTCCCTCGGTGAGCCCGAGCAGGTCGTGCCAGACCAGCACCTGCGCATCGGTGGCCGGGCCGGCGCCGATCCCGATGGTCGGCACGTCGACGGCCTCGGTCGCCGCGGCGGCCACATCGTTGGGGACACCCTCGAGGACGATCGCGAAGGCGCCGGCGTCAGCGAGTGCACGCGCGTCGGCGACCAGCTGCTCGGCGGCGGCCTGGTCACGGGCCTGCACCTTGAACCCGCCGAACTGGTTGACGGACTGTGGCGTCAGTCCGAGGTGCCCCATGACGGGGATGCCCCGCTCGACCAGGTGACGCGTCGTCGCGACCATCGGCGCACCACCTTCGAGCTTGACCGCGTTGGCGCCACCCTCCTTGAGCATCCGCGTCGCGGCCGCCAGGGCCTGGGACGGTCCGTCCTGGTAGCTGCCGAAGGGCAGGTCGCCGACGATCAGTGCATCCCGGGCGCCGCGGGCGACCGCCCGGGTGTGGTGCAGCATCTCGTCGAGGGTGATGGGCACGGTCGAGTCGTAGCCGAGCGAGACCATCGCCAAGCTGTCTCCGACCAGGATCACGGGGACGCCCAGCTCGTCGAGCAGCGCACCGCTGCTGGCATCGAAGGCGGTGACCATGGCGAAGCGGTGACCGCGCGCCTTGGCAGCGGTCAGGTCGTGGATCGTGACGGGTCGGCCGTGCGTTCCGGCGCGTTCGTCCGGGGACGTGTGCGTGGACACCTCGGGAACCTTCCTGCCGGCCCGATGTGGCACAGCTGTGCGACGGGTCCAGCGGATCATCCGGTGGCGGAAAGCTCAGTGTGCCCGCTGCCGGTCGGTGGTGTCCACCTGGCCCACCCTGGCTCGTCCCGTGGTCACGGGGTAGGGGAGCGGGCAGGTGGCTGATGCGGACCCACAGCCCGACCTCGTGGCCTTCCACCACGACGGACGCACGGCGCGCGCCACGATCGTCCGCCTCTCGCGCGCCGGCGTCGACGGGGGAGCCATCACCCTGCTCGGTCCCGTCGAGGTGGTGACGGCCGGACGGTACGGGGATCGTCAGACCGATCGCGGTTCCGGCCTGGCGCTCGGCGGTGCCTTCCTCCGCGGCGCGGCGTGGGGAGCGGGGCCGGGCGCGCTGTTCGGTGCGGTGCTGCTGGCCATCGCGGCCGACGCGAGCGTGCCGGCGGTACTGCTGGGTGCCGCGGGTGGGGCGTCGTTCGGGGCTGCGGTGGGGGCACTGACCGGCCTGCTCCACGCCCCGACGATGGTCTCCTCGTGGGAGCGCACGTTCGCGCCGCTGGTGCCCGGGCCCGTCGCCGTCGGGGTCCGCTGCGCGGACGAGCGGGCGCTGACGCGTGCTCTCCGGGTCCTACGGGTCAGCGGGGCGCACACGATCCGGTTGGTCGCCGATCTCGACGGACTCCCGGACGGCCCGCTGGATCCCGACGAGATCGGCTTCCCGCCACCGCCGATCGGCGGTGGCTAGCGAAGCGAGCCGGTTACGTGTGTGGTACACACATCTGTATGGAAACCACCCTCCCCGCCCCATCACGTACCGGCACCCCGGGCGATCGTCCGGTCGCGCTCGATCGCCTGGATGAGACCCTGGTCGAGATCCGGCGTGTCCTCCAGCGGCCCGGGTACCGACGCGCGGTGCTCGGCGACCTGGAAGCCGACGTCGAGCTCGGCACGCTGCGCCTGCTGCGCGTCGTCCAACGGGCACCGGCCACCCCCACGATCGGCGAGGTCGCCGAGGTGCTCGTCATCGACCCGTCGACGGCCAGCCGCGTCGTCGACCGTGCGGTGGCGACCGGGTACCTCGAACGCCGGCCCTGCAGCGACGACCGTCGGCGGTCACGCCTCTCGCTCACCGACGTGGGGGACGAGCTGCTCGCCGAGGTCACCGCGCGACGCCGTGCCGTGCTCGCCGATGCGACCACCGACCTCTCCGAGGACGAGCTCACGACCCTGCTCGGACTCCTCGAGCGTCTGCTCGACGGGTTCGACGCCGTCGAGGTGTCGCCGTGATCGCGCGACTCGGCCGCCCCAGCCCCGTCCTCGACCCCGCTGCGCCGCCACGGTCCTCCTGGAAGCTCCTGGCGGATCCGGTGTTCGGACCCTTCTTCACCGGCAAGTTGCTGTCCACGGCGGGGATCTGGATCCACAACATCGTGGCGGCGATCCTGGCGTGGGAGCTGTCCGGTTCGGCGCTGGTCGTCGGGCTCGTCAGCGTGGCCCAGTTCGGGCCGCAGCTGTTCTTCGCCCCGCTCAGCGGCGCGATGGCCGACCGCGGCGATCGTCGCCGGCAGCTGGTCCTCGGCCGCCTGATCGCGGCGTTCGGCTCCGGAGGGCTCGGTCTCTGGATCGCGGTGGCCGGCGTCGACGGACTTCCCGGTGCCTGGCCGGTCATCCTCGGCGCCCTGGTCGTCGGGATCGGCTTCGTCGTCGGCGGCCCGGCGATGAACGCGCTCATCCCGGCCCTCGTGCGGCCGAACGAGCTCGCATCCGCGGTCGCGCTCAACGCGATCCCCTTCACGGTGGCCCGTGCCGGCGGTCCGGCGATCGGTGCCTTGATCGCCGCGAGCGCCGGTCCGGCCGTGGCCTTCGGCATCGCGGCCACCACGAACCTGTTGTTCGCACTGCTCCTCCTGCCCCTGGACATCCAGAGCCGTGCACCCGGCGGCGGGGGCCGTGACCGCCGCGTCCGGGCCGGCGTGCGCTACCTGCGCGAGGACCGCGGCATCGCGCTCCTGCTGCTCGGGGTGGCAGCGATCGGCATCGGCGCCGATCCCGTCATCACGCTGACCCCGTCGCTGGCGGCCGGGTTCGCCGGTAGTGAGCGGCTGGTGGGCGCCTTCGCCTCCTCGTTCGGCGTCGGAGCCGGGCTCGCGTTCGTCGTGCTCGGGCGGGCACGACGCCGCTACGGCCTCGAGCGGGTGGCGACGACCGGGCTGATCCTCCTCGCCTCCGGGACCGCGATCGCGGGCGTGGCACCGATCTCGGCGATCGCCATCGCCGGCTTCGTCCTCGGCGGCACGGGGATGACCGCCGCGCTCACCTCGCTCAGCACCCTCCTGCAGCAGCGGCTCCCCGACGAGCTGCGGGGGCGCGTGATGGCCCTGTGGTCGGTGGCCTTCCTCGGCTCCCGACCGATCGCCGCCGCGGTGAACGGCGGGATCGCCGACGTCGCTTCACCCCTGGTCGCGTTCCTCGTGGTCGCGACGCTCGTGGGCACAATCGCGGTGTTCGTGCGCCCGGCCCGGCTGGCAGCCAGGCCGGCACCATCCGCTGCCGACCTCCAGGCCGCCAGCGCGGTGCGAGCGCAGTACCCCGAGAAGCAGGTCGGTGTCAGCCACGCCACCCGTTCGTGATCGGCACGCGCCGGTCGCGCCCGAAGGCCCGTTCGGTGATCTTCGGCCCGGGCGCCGACTGACGCCGCTTGTACTCGGCCCGGTCGATGAGCTGCACGACCCGGCGGACCTCCTGCTCGTCGTGGCCGCGGGCGACCAGGTCCGCGATGCCGAGGTCGAGCTCGACGTAGCCCGTGACGAGGTCGTCGAGCACCTCGTAGCTCGGTAGCGAGTCCTGATCGAGCTGTCCGGGGCGCAGCTCAGCGGACGGTGGCTTCCCGATGGTCGCGGTCGGGATCACCACGGCGTCCCGGTTGCGCCAGCGGGCCAGCTCGTAGACGAGCAGCTTGGGCACGTCCTTGATCGGTGCGAAGCCGCCGGCCATGTCCCCGTAGAGGGTCGCGTAGCCGACCGCGTACTCCGACTTGTTGCCGGTGGTGAGGACGATGGCGCCGCTCTCGTTGGACAGCGCCATCAGGGCGAGGCCGCGCAGCCGGGACTGCAGGTTCTCGTAGGCGACGCCCGGTTCGCGGCCGTCGCCCCGATCGAACCCGGTCACGACCAGGTCGCCGAGCATGTCCCCGACGGCCACCAGGGGCCCGGCGATCGGGAGCTCGTGATGGTCGCTGCCGAGGGCATCCGCCAGCGCTGCAGCGTCCGCCAGCGATCCCGGCGAGGAGTACGGGGAGGGCAGTGCGACGGTGGTCACCGCGGCACCCCCGAGCGCATCGGCCGCCAACGCCGCCACCACCGCGGAGTCGATCCCGCCGGAGACGCCGACCAGCGCCCGGTCGAACCCGTTGTGGCGGCAGTAGTCGGCGGTCGCCCGCGTCAGGGCATGCCACACCTCCCCGAGACCGTCCAGGCGCGGCGCCGGACGCCAGGTGATCGTGCGCTCCGACGTCGGGCCCGAGTCTCGCTCGCCCCGGTCCGCCGCAGCCGGCACCTCGACGTCGGTCACGACCAGGTCCTCACGGAACTGCGCCCCGCGCGCGATCACCTCGCCGCGGGCGTCCACGACCATCGAGTCGCCGTCGAAGACGACCTCGTCCTGACCGCCGACCACGTTGCAGTAGAGGACGGGCACCGCTGCGCGCTGCGCGTGGTAGTGCAGCCACGCCTGCCGATCGGTCCGCTTCCCGCGGTGGTAGGGGGAAGCGTTGAGGTTGGCGATGACCTCGGCGCCGGCGTCGACGGCCGCGGCCACCGGCCCCGTCTCGGTCCACAGGTCCTCGCAGATGGTCACCCCGACGGCCACGCCTGCGACCTCGACGACGCAGGGGGTGTCACGCGGTGTGAAGTAGCGGGCCTCGTCGAACACCCCGTAGTTGGGGAGTCGGAGCTTGTCGTAGGTCGCGACCACCGCGCCGTCACGCAGCACCGCAGCGGAGTTGGTCAGGTCCCGGGTGGCCAGGGCGACGTCCCAGCGCTCGCGATCGGTGGCGTCGCCCTCACCGGCGCCGACGAAACCGACCAACGCGGTGCAGCCGTCCGGTCCGGCGGCCGCCAGTCGGTCGAGGGCGGCGAGGTTGGCGGCGACGAACTCGCGCTTGAGGAGGAGATCCTCCGGCGGGTAGCCGGTGATGGTGAGCTCGGTGGCGACCACCAGGTCGGCCCCTTGGGCGGCGGCTCGGCGCCAGGCATCGAGGATGCGGTCGACGTTGCCGTCGACGTCGCCGACGCGGGCGTCGATCTGCGCGAGCGCGACCCTGAGCAGCACGCCAGCGACCTCCTCTGGACACGAAACATGGTGGAAACGCGAGATCAACGGGGGAGAAACCGCCCCTTCGTAGCGTCCTCGACCGTACCGGTGGAACCGGGCCGGGTGGTGCGCGCAGACGCGCCGAGCACCCCGCGAGGCCACCGCACCCACGAACCGAACCCATGACACGACCTGGAGGACACCGTGAAGCGTCTCATGAAACTGGGGGTGGTCACATCCGCGCTGGTGTTGCTGCTCGGGGCACCCGCGTACGCGCAGGATGGCATCAGCATCGAAGACCTGGCGGTGGCCACCATCGTCCTGTACCTGATGGTCGCCACGGTGCTCGTCTTCATCATGCACGCCGGGTTCGCGATGCTCGAGGCGGGGTTCACCCGCTCGAAGAACACCGCGAACATCATCGGCAAGAACCTGATGACCATCTCGCTCGGGATGCTCGTCTACTACGCCATCGGCTGGGGGCTGATGTACGGCGATCAGGTCGCCGGACTGTTCGGTACCGACGGGTTCTTCCTGACCACGGCGCCCTACGACACCTCGGAGACGGGCTACACCCTGGAGATCGACTTCGCCTTCCAGGCGATGTTCGCGGCGACGGCCGCAACGATCGTCTCCGGCGCCGTCGCCGAGCGGATGAAGTTCGGCGCCTACGTCGTGGTCGCGATCGTCATGACCGGGCTGATCTACCCCATCGTCGGCGCCTGGACGTGGGGTGGCGGTTGGGTGGCCGAGCTCGGGTTCGCCGACTTCGCCGGCTCCACGATCGTCCACATGACCGGTGGTGTCGCGGCGCTCGTCGGCGCGGCGGTGCTCGGTCCCCGGATCGGCAAGTTCGACCGCAAGACCGGTGAGGCTCGTGCCATCCCCGGCCACTCGATCGCGCTCGGCGCCCTCGGAACCCTGCTGCTGTTCTTCGGCTGGTTCGGCTTCAACGGCGGCTCGGTCCTGGCCCTCGACGGCGCCACGATCGGCTTCGTCATCGTCACCACGGCGCTGGCCGGTGGTGCCGGTGGCACCGCCGCGGCCGTCTACACCCGCCTGAGGAACGGCAAGTGGGACGTCGCCATGACCGCCAACGGCATCCTCGCCGGGTTGGTGGGGATCACCGCCGGCGCCGATGCGGTCTCGTTCAACATGGCCGTCCTGGTCGGGCTGTTCGCCGGTGTCCTGGTCGCCGTCTCGGTACCGCTCATCGACGCGCTGAAGATCGACGATCCGGTCGGCGCGGTCAGCGTGCACGGCACGTGCGGCATCCTCGGGACGTTGTGGGTCGGGCTCGCGGCGACCGACGGCGGTCTGTTCTTCGGCGGCGGCTTCGACCTGCTCATCGCGCAGGTCCTCGGCATCCTCGGGATCGCGGCCTGGGTCGGCGTCACCTCGGCGATCCTGTTCGGGACGCTCAAGGCCATCGGACAGCTGCGGGTCTCCGAGGAGGAGGAGATCGACGGGCTCGACGTCCACGAGCACGGCGTGGCCGGGTACCCGGAGCTCGCCAGGAGCTGACCGACGGGCCCGATCGACGGGTCGACATCGACGGCCGCGGGAGTACCGGGCTCCCGCGGCCGTCCTGTGTGCGTCGGGCTGCGTCCGACGGTGACGAGAGGAGCAACGATGACCCGCCAGGCCGAGCGTGACACGTGTGCCCACTACGCTGCGGGCGACGTCCACCCTGCCCCCGGTCCGAGTCCGCGGCGCATCCGCGCCTCGACGGGGAGCCGTCGAGGATGAGGCTGATGGACAAGCAACAGGAGTACGTGCTCCGCACCGTCGAGGAGCGGGACGTCCGCTTCATCCGGTTGTGGTTCACCGACGTGCTGGGGTTCCTCAAGAGCGTGGCGATCACGGCCTCCGAGCTCGAGAACGCCTTCAGCGAGGGGATCGGCTTCGACGGCTCCTCGATCGACGGTTTCGCGCGGGTCCAGGAAGCCGACATG
>JBBDSW010000012.1:0-2158 GCA_040904745.1 Nitriliruptoraceae bacterium | reverse complement strand
GGCTGCTGTGCAACACGACCTCGCCCTTCCCAGGCCCGTGGATGGGCTGAACGCTTCCGCTCCGTCACGACACGAGGAGCGAGCAGATGGAAGATCGACGACGGCGCGACATCGCGCTGTTCCGTTACGGGCTGATTCGTCCCGCCGCGGACCCAGACCTGTCGCCGGCGCAGCGGGGCCGGCTGGTGCGTGACCTGGCCGGCCGCGAGCATCGCGGCCCGGATGGGCAGTGGAAGGGGGTGGGCCGTTCAACGTTGGACCGTTGGATCGCCGCCTGGCGGGCCGGCGGGTTCGACGCGTTGGTCCCCCAGCCGCGCACCACCGGCCCGATCAGCGACGCCGAGTTGCTCGATCTCGCGGTCCGGCTCAAACGGGAGAACCCGCGCCGCACGGCCGTGCACATCGTGGAGCTGATCGTCACCGATCTCGCCGGCCGGGCCGAGGGTCGGCAGGTCCCCTCGGTACGCACCGTCCAACGCCACTTCGCACGGCTCGGGCTCAACGTCCGTGGCGACGGTTCAGCACCGGCAGCGTTCGGTCGGTTCGAAGCCGCAGGCGCCAACGACGTGTGGATCGGCGACGTCATGCATGGCCCGAGGGTTGGCGGCCGCAAAGCGCTGCTGTTTGCGTTCATCGATGACCACTCTCGGTCGATCGTCGGTCACCGGTGGGGCCGGCACGAGGACGTGCTCCGGCTCGAAGCTGCCCTGCGCCGGGGTCTGGCATCCCGCGGGGTCCCCAAGCGGATATATGTGGATAACGGCAGCCCGTTCGTCTCCCACCAGCTGCAACGGGCTTGTGCGGTGATGGGGATGCAGCTGGTGCACTCCCGGCCGGGAAAGCCCCAGGGGCGGGGGAAGATCGAACGGTTCTTTCGCACCGTCCGCAGCCAGTTCCTGGTCGAGATCGCCGACGACCAGCTCGACCGCCTCGATGAGCTCAACGATCTGTTCACCGCCTGGGTCGAGACCCGCTACCACCACAGCGTCCACCGCGAGACCGGCCAGAGCCCGCTGGAACGGTTCACCGCCGCCGGCACCATCACGACCCCGTCCCCGGAGCTGCTGCGCGAAGCGTTCTTGTGGGCCGAGATGCGCACGGTCACCAAGACCGCGATGATCTCGCTGCACGGCAACCGCTACGAGGTCGACCCCGCCCTGGTTGGCCGCCGCGTCCAGGTCGTGTTCGACCCGTTCGACCTCGAACATCTCGAGGTCCGCTTCGACGGCCGCGCGTTCGGCACCGCGGTTCCACACGAGCTGTCCACCCATGTACACCCCAAGGCGACCGCCGAGACCTCCGACGTCCTCGACGGCATGACCGCCACGTCGACGGGGATCGATTACCTCGCCCTGGTCGAGGCCGAGCACGCCCAGGCCAACCGCGAGACCATCAACTTCGGTGACCTGTTCGCCGACGGCGAGCAGGAGGTCGGGCGGTGACCATCGACAAGCTCCGTGCCCACTACGGGCTGACCCGCACCCCGTTCTCCCGCGACCTGTCCCCCTCCCAGCTGTTCGCCGGCCGCGCCCACAAGGAAGCCGTCGCACGGCTGCGCTGGCTGGTCGAGGAGACCGCCATCGGGGTCGTGACCGGCGAGGTCGGCGCGGGCAAGACCGTCGCCGCCCGTACCTGCGTCGCCGGCCTCGATGCCTCCCGGTTCACCGTCGTCTACCTGTCCAACCCCATGGTCGGCGCCCGCGGGATCCACCACCACCTGGTCACCTCCCTCGGCGACACCCCCAAGTTCCACCGGCCCGCGCTGATCGCCCAGACATCCGACCTCCTCGCCGCCGAGACCGATGAACGGCGCAAGACCGTCGTGCTCATCGTCGACGAGGCCCACCTACTCAGCGTCGAACAGCTCGAACAGCTCCGGCTGCTGACCAACGCCGACATGGACTCGCGCTCGGCGCTCGGGCTGGTCCTGCTCGGACAACCCACCCTGCGCCGCAAGCTCAAGCAGGGCCACTTCGCCGCGCTCGATCAGCGCATCGGGCTGCGGTTCCACCTCGACGGGCTCCCGCTCGAGGAGACCGCGGCTTACATCGGCCACCACCTCACCCTGGCAGGACGGTCGGACACGATCTTCTCCGACGACGCCGTCGCGCTGATCCACAAGACCGCACGCGGGATCCCCCGGGCGATCAACAACCTC
>JBBDSW010000011.1:0-2167 GCA_040904745.1 Nitriliruptoraceae bacterium | reverse complement strand
GGGCCGTCGAGGGCGAGCTGACCCGCACGCTGACCGCGATGGACGGGATCGAGTCCGCCACCGTGCGTCTGGTCATCCCCGAGGAGTCGCTGTTCACCGAGCAACGCAAGCCGGCCACCGCCAGCGTGCTGATCGGCAGCGTCCAGACGCTCAACAGCAACCAGATCGAGGCCATCACGCTGCTGGTGTCCTCTGCAGTCGAGGGCCTCACACCGGATCAGGTCACGGTCGCAGACACGGCCGGCAACGTCCTGCACGCTCCCGGGGACGGCGTCGTCGGCGGCGTCAGCGACCGCCAGCAGCGGCTCACCCGCGAGTTCGAGGACGCTCTGAACTCCGACCTGCAGGCGCTGGTCCAGCGAGCCACCGGCTTTCCGGCCTCGGTGTCCGCCCGCGCTTCGCTCGACTTCGACGAGTCCGAGATCCAGACCGAGACCTTCGACGCCGAGGGCACCCCGCTGCGCAACTCCACGAGCACTGAGGAGTTCGAGGGCGTCGGCGCGCCCGTCGGCGGCGTTGCCGGCGTCGACGGCGGCCCGCTGCCGGGCGCCGACGGCGAGAGCACCTACAACCGCGAGGACACCAGCACCGAGTTCGGCGTCGGGCGCACCACCACCCGCACCGTGCAGGCGCCGGGCAACGTCGAGGAGCTCTCGGTCGCCCTGGTGGTCGAGAACGGCGCCGAGGTCACCGACGCGCAGCTGCGCGAACTGGTCGGCGCGGCCGCGGGCATCGATGTCGCGCTCCGCCAGGACATGATCGCCATCACCCGCGTCGCCAGCCCGGAGGTCGACGCCCCGGCGGAAGAGCCCGAGGCCGGCCTGCTCAGCGAGCTCGAGAGCTACATCGCGATGGGGCTGATCGTGCTGATCGCGATCATGCTGTTCCTGATGACCCGCCGCAAGAAGGACAAGGCGGTCGCGCCCGGCGAGAAGATCGTACCTGCCCAGATCCGGCAGGAGCCGGCCGCCATCGAGGAGGGCGACACCGATTCGCTGCCCGAGGGCCCGCGCATCCAGGACGAGGTGGCCGCGCTGGTCGAACGTCAGCCCGACGAGATCGCCTCGCTGCTGCGCGGCTGGCTCGCGGACCGGAGGACCGGGGTATGACCACCGAGGCACTGGTCCTGGGCCGACCCCAGAAGGCCGCAGCCATGTTGGTGGCGATGGGCCCCGATCAGGCCGCCAAGGTCCTCGAACACATGACCGAGGACGAGGTCGAGCGGGTCGCCGTCGAGGTGTCCCAACTCGGCGAGATCGGCCAAGCCCAGCTCGAGGCGATCTTCACCGAGTTGCGCAACGAGGTCGTCGCCCGCGAGGCGCTGCTGAGCGGCGGCGAACAGCACGCCCGCGACATGCTGCGCTCGCACTACGGCGCCAATGCCGACGAGATCATCGATCGTCTGCTGGCCAGCACCCAGGTGACGCCGTTCCACTTCCTGCGGATGCACGAACCGAGCGAGATCCTCCAGCACCTGCGCGAGGAGAGCCCGCAGACGCTGGCGGTCGTCCTCGCACACCTGCCGGCACGGTTCGGTGCCGCGCTGATGAGCGGCTTCGAGGCGCCGGTGCAGGTCTCGGTCGCGACCCGACTCGCCACCCTCGAACGGGCCGACGAAGAGGTCGTCCGCCGCATCGAGGACACCCTCAAGCTGCGCCTCGGCGAGGTCCGCAAGCGCAGCGGCCGCCGCGACGGCGTCAAGGAACTCGCCGACCTGCTCAACCAGAGCGACCGCGCCACCGAACGAGCCATCATGTCCGAGCTCGAGACCACCGACCCGGCCCTGGCCGAGCGTGTCCGTGCCCTGATGTTCGTCTTTGAGGACCTGACCACGCTCGAGGATCGCGCGCTGCAGGAGTTGCTGCGCCAGGTCGAGCCCCAAATGCTGGCCACCGCCCTCAAGGGCGTGTCGACCGAACTGCAGGAGGCGCTGTTGCGCAACCTCTCCGAGCGTGCCCGCACCACCGTCGTCGAGGAGATGGACCTGATGGGCCAGGTCCGCCTGAAGGACGTCGAGGAGGCACAGACCAACATCGTGCGGATCGTCCACGAACTCGAGAAGGAAGGCGTCATCACGCTGGGTCGCGGCGCGGAGGAATTCGTTGGCTGAGTTGCTCCGCGTGACCGTCGACGACGACGTGCGCACGCTCGCCGCCCCCTCCGCGAT
>JBBDSW010000010.1:0-13441 GCA_040904745.1 Nitriliruptoraceae bacterium | reverse complement strand
CCCGCCCAGCGGGTTCGACGGTCGACGCTGCCCTGGTTCTCCGACGTCGGCGCACCACCGCGCGCACATCCCTCGATCGCGGGTGCAACGACACGCCGGGAGGAGGGCCGCCGACCCGCAACCGTCACGGACGGTAGGGGACCGACCACGTTCCGGCCCTGACACACGCCCGGGACGGGGGATATCCCCCGTAACTGTGGATAACCCTGTGGGTGTGTGGATGACTGCACCCATGGAACTCCACAGGTGGAACCACAGGGGTGGAACTCGCTGTCAGGCCCGCTGATCCGGGTCCGCCCCACGTCGACACGACTGCGAACGCACCGGTGGCCGGCCACGAGGGCCGGCCACCGGACGAACGCACCCAAACGTGCGGGGATATCCGTCAGATCGAGCGGGGCTCCTCCCAGAGGGCCTCGTCGAGCTCCTGGTCCCGCTTCTTCTTCATGCCGAACGCCGCAGCCGCACCGGCGAGGGCGAGGATCGCAGCGAAGAGCCCGGACTTGGATCGCTTCTTCTTGCCACCGGCGATCTCGGAGTTCAGGTCCCCGATCCGGTCGGAGGCCTGTGACTGCAGCTCCTTGCCCTTCTTCTCGGCCTTCTTGCGGAGCTTGTCGGCGTCCTTCTCCAGCTTCTCGACCTTCTTGGCCATCCTGGATCTGCTCACGGGGTCCTCCTCGGCGGTCGTGGTGACGGCGGTGGGTGCAACGGCGCGGGCCTCCCCGGCAGCAACCAGGCGGTTCCGCCCGTCGACCTCATCTTCGACCCTAGCGGTCGTCGATGACCATGTCCCGGCCAGGTGACCCCATCCCGTCGCGGCCGCGCCCGCGCCAGGGCCCGTCCTGCGGCGCCTCGAGGACCAAGGGCTCTGTGGCGGACCCAACCGGGTTCCTAACGTCACCGGTGAGGAGGGTCAGGCTCCCGTCCCACCCACAGCGGTCGAGTCCGCTGCGAGGGGCACGAGTGGCCCGATCCGAAGCCGTGGCGACGCCATCGGCGGACCGAAGGTGCGTGCGATGCGCACGGGACGAGCGCTACCGGGCCTAGACACCGCAACGCTGTCCGTCGACCAGCTCGGCGAACTGATCGACGTCCTCCGCGACGACGGGTACCGGGTGCTCGGACCCACCGTGCGGGACGGCTCGATCGTCCACGGAGAACTCCACGGGCTCGATGGGCTGCCGCGCGGTCGGGGGGACGAGCAACAGCCGGGGACCTACCGGCTGTCGTCGCGGGACGATGACGCCCTGTTCGGCTACGCGGTCGGACCCGACGGCGCGAAGCGCTCCCTGTTCCCCCCGCGACAACCGCTGTGGTCGGCGGTCTCCGACGGCGACGCCACCTTCCACCTCGTCGAGGAGGAGCATCAGAGCCCGCGGGTCGCGTTCCTCGGCCTGCGTCCCTGTGAGCTGGCCGCCATCGCGGTGCAGGACCGTGTCTTCCTCCACGGGCTCGCCGAGGACGAGGTCTACGCCGCCCATCGCGACGACGTGCTCCTCATCGCCGTCGAGTGTGGCGCCCCCTCCGGGGTCTGCTTCTGCGCGTCGATGGGGACGGGGCCGGGCCTCGAACTCGACGGCGGGGTGGCGGATCCCGAGCCCGGCAAGGCACCGACCGGGGCGCAGCTGGCTGACCTGGTCCTCACCGAGCTGCTCGACGGCGAACACCGCTTCCTGGCCAGGGCCGGCAGCGACGAAGGAGCACGGCTGCTGGCAGCCCTCGAGGCGCGGCCGGCAGCCGACGGCGACCTGGCCGCACGGGAGCAGGTCCTTGCCACCGCGGCCTCATCGATGGGACGCGAGCTGCGGACCGAGGACCTGCACGATCTCCTCCTCGGGAACCTCGGCCATCCCCGCTGGGACGACATCGCCGAACGGTGCCTGGCCTGCGCCAACTGCACGTTGGTGTGTCCCACCTGCTTCTGCACGACCGTCGAGGATCACACCGATCTGACCGGGAGTACCGCCAGCAGGGACCGACGGTGGGACTCGTGCTTCTCGTTGGAGTTCAGCCATGCTGGACCCGGGAGCGTCCGCTCGTCGACCAACGCGCGCTACCGCCAGTGGATGACCCACAAGCTCGCGACGTGGATCGACCAGTTCGGGACGTCCGGTTGCGTCGGGTGCGGGCGCTGCATCGCCTGGTGTCCCGTGGGCATCGACATCACGGCCGAGGCGGCCACGATCCGGCGCACCAGCCAGGATCCGGAGGTGACGAGATGACCGACGGTCGACCGCTCGCCGCGGGGGACATGGACACGCTGCGCGTCGCCCTCGCAGGACACCCGTTCTGCGTCGATCTCGACGCGGCGCACATCGACGCCCTGGCCGAGATCGCTGGTGAGGTCACCTTCGCGGACGGCACCTTCATCCTGCGGCACGGACACCCGGCGGACGGGCTGCACCTGATCATCTCGGGAGACCTCGCACTCGAGATCGCTGACCCGGGAAGGGAGCCCCACCTGATCGCCTCCCTGCACGGCGGGGACGTCCTCGGCTGGTCCTGGCTCTTCCCGCCGAGGAGGTGGGCCTTCGACGCACGAAGCATCGGCCCGGTGACCCTGCTCAAGCTCGACGCCGCTCGGCTGCTCGAACTCATCGACGCGGACGCCCGGTTCGGACGTGATCTCGCACTGCGCATCGGGCTGATCGTCGTCGAGCGGCTGCAGGCGACCCGGGCCCAAGTCGTGGACATCCGTCACCATGACCACACTTGACACCCCAGCCGCGAGCGCGGCACCGATCACGCTGACGAGCCGACCGTACGTGGTCTCCTCCGTACGGCATCAGACGCACGACATCGTGACGATCGACGTGCGTCCGGAACAGCACCCGATCGCCTTCAAGCCCGGCCAGTTCGACATGGTCTACGTCTACGGCGTCGGCGAGGCGGCGATCTCCATCTCATCCGACCCGGCGACCCCGGGGCTCCTGTCCCACACGATCCGGGCGGTCGGCTGGGTCACCAAGGCGCTGAACGAGCTGCAGCCGGGCGCCACGATCGGCATCCGCGGGCCGTACGGGAACAGCTGGCCGCTGGACTCCGCGCAAGGCAAGGATCTCGTCATCGTCGCCGGCGGCATCGGTCTGGCCCCGGTACGGCCGGCCATCGTGCAGGCACTCAGGGAGCGCGAGCGGTTCGGGCGCATCACCTTGCTGGTCGGGGCACGCAGCCCCCGGGACCTGGTGTTCCGCGACGACCTCGACCGCTGGCACACCGACCGGGGGATCGACGTCCACATCACCGTGGACAGCGCCGTCCGCGGATGGGGCGGCCGGGTCGGGGTAGTCACCACGCTGGTACCGCGCGTCCCGTTCGACCCGGAGAACGCCGTCGCGATCGTCTGTGGTCCGGAGGTCATGATGCGTTTCACCGCCGAGGCGCTCATGAAGCGCGGTGTTCCGGCCGAGAGCGTCCATGTGACCCTCGAGCGCAACATGAAGTGCGGCGTCGGCACGTGCGGTCACTGCCAGCTCGGCCCGCTGCTCCTGTGCCGGGACGGGCCGGTGTTCCCCTGGCCAGAGGTCGCACCGCTGCTGGCGGTCCGTGAACTCTGAGTGACGGAGGAGGGAGCTGTCGTGGTCGATCGGATCGGACGACCCAAGGTCGCGGTGTTCAAGTTCGCATCCTGCGACGGCTGCCAGTTGTCCCTGCTCTCCGCGGAGGACGAGCTGCTGGCGATCGCCGGTGAGATCGAGATCGCCTACTTCCTCGAGGCCACCCGCGACGTGGTCGAGGGGCCGTACGACGTGGCCCTCGTGGAAGGCTCCATCACCACCCCATCCGACGCCGAGCGGATCCGCGAGGTCCGCGGGATGTCCACCACGCTGATCACGATCGGGGCCTGCGCGACCGCCGGTGGGATCCAGGCGCTGCGCAACTTCTCCGACGCCGAGGAGTTCCGCTCGCTCGTCTACGCCCACCCGGAGTACGTCGACACCCTGGCGGATTCGACGGCCATCGCCGAGCACGTCCCGGTCGATCTCGAGCTCAGGGGATGCCCGATCGAGACCAGTCAACTCGTCGAGGTGGTGGGCGCGATCCTCGCCGGCCGCAAGCCCGTGACCCCGACGCACTCGGTGTGCACCGAGTGCAAGCTCGCCGGCAACGTGTGCGTCACGGTCGCCCACGGCACCCCGTGCCTCGGTCCGGTCACGCAGGCCGGCTGCGGTGCCCGCTGCCCGACGTTCCTGCGCGGCTGCTACGGATGCTTCGGGCCGGCCGAGACGGCCAACACCACCTCGATCGCCGGCTGGCTCGCCGACCACCTCGGGGTCGACCATCCGGAGCTCGCGCACCTGTTCCGTACGTTCAACGCGGACGCCCCGGCCTTCAGGAGCGAGTCGCGACGGCAGGAGGCGGCACAGCGATGAGCCACACCCACGATCGCACGATCTCCGTCGAGGCCCTGGCCCGTGTCGAGGGTGAGGGTGCGATGCACGTCGAGGTCACCGACGGACGGGTCGACAAGGTCCAGCTACGGATCTACGAGCCACCCCGGTTCTTCGAGGCGATGCTCCGCGGGCGCTCCTACGTCGAACCGGTGGACATCACGGCGCGGATCTGCGGCATCTGCCCCGTGGCCTACCAGTTCTCCGCGATCAACGCCCTCGAGTCGCTGTGCCTCGGACCGGATCACCAACCCCCCGCCGGCATCCGCCAGCTCCGTCGGCTGCTGTACTGCGGCGAGTGGATCGAGAGCCACGTCCTGCACATCTTCCTCCTCCACGCGCCCGACTTCCTCGGCTACGCCGGTGCCATCGAGATGGCTGCGGACCACCGCGAACTGGTCGAGATGGCGTTGCGGCTCCGCAAGGCCGGCAACCAGATCCTCGAGGTGATCGGGGGCCGGGCCATCCACCCGATCAACGTCCGGCTCGGCGGCTTCCACCGCACCCCGACCCGCGCCGAGCTCGGCACGCTCGAGGACGAGCTCACCTGGGGTCGTGAAGCGGCGATCGAGGCGACCCGGCTCGTCGCCGGTTTCGACTTCCCCGCCCTCGACCAGGAGCACACCTTCGTGTCCCTGCGACCGGAGCCGGAGACGCTGCCGCCCGGTGCCACCGGCTACCCGATCGATGGCGGGCGCGTGGTGTCCTCGACCGGCCTCGACATCAGCGTGGAGGAGTGGCCCGAGCACTTCTACGAGGAGCACGTCGCGCACTCGACGGCGCTGCACGGGCGACTGCGTGACGGGGGCAACTACCTCGTCGGCCCGGCCGCCCGCTTCTCGCTCAACGCGGACCGCCTGCCGGACGACCTCCGGGCCCTCGCCGACGAGGTCGGCTGCACCCCGCCGGTCACCAACCCCTTCCGCAGCATCATCGTCCGGGCGCTGGAGACCGTCTACGCCTTCGATGAGGCCCTGCGTCTGATCGCCGCCTACGAGCCACCGACGGTCCCGGCGATCGACGTGCCGGCGACCGCGGGGACCGGCCACGGCGCGACCGAGGCTCCACGGGGGATCCTCTACCACCGGTACACGTTGGCCGCGGACGGCACCATCACCGATGCGGCCATCGTGCCACCGACCTCGCAGAACCAGCCCGCGATCGAGGAGGATCTGGTCGACTTCGTCCAGGCACACCTCCACCTCGCCGACGACGACCTGCAGTGGCAGTGCGAGCAGGCGATCCGCAACTACGACCCGTGCATCTCCTGCTCGACCCACTTCCTGGATCTCACGGTGATCCGACGGTGACGACCCTGGTGCTCGGCGTCGGCCACCCCGATCGGGGGGACGACGCGGCGGGCCCGCTCGTTGCCGAGGCCCTGCTCGGTACCCCCGGGATCGACGCCCGGGCGGTCACGGCCGATCCGAGCGCCCTGCTCGGACAGGCCGGCTGGGACACCGCCAGCCAGGTGGTCCTGATCGACACGGTCCGCACCGGCGCACGGCCCGGCTCGATCCACTACTGGTCCGGCACGGAACTGCTCGAACACCTGCCGGCCACCGGCGGTGGGACCCACGATCTCGGTGTCGCCACAACCCTGCAGCTGGCGGCGGCCCTCGACCGCCTGCCCGCCAACCTCACGGTGATAGGGATCGAAGGGGTGCGGTTCACCTTCGGCGCCGCCCCCACCGCCGCCGTCGAGCGCGCGGTCGCGGTGGTGACCGGAGCACTGTCCCGCGGGAGCTGGATCGGGATCGACTGATCGGCCCGCGGGATCAGCAGATCCGTGGCAGCTGCTCGCCGAGCGGCAGGTCGACCACACGCTTGGCTCCGAGCCCGGTGCGTGCGACCACGATGCCGTGGTGCTCGTCCACCACCTCGCCGACCAGCACCGCATCGCGGCCGTGGGGGTGTGCCCGCATGGCCTCGAGGACCGTCTCGGCGTGCTCAGGGGCCACCACCGCCACGAGCTTGCCCTCGTTGGCGACATGGGTGGGATCGAGCCCGAGGAAGCTGCATGCGGAGGCGACCGCCTCCGGGACCGGCACGGCCCGCTCGTCGTACTCGAGGCCGGTCTTCGCGCCCTCCGCGAGCTCACAGAGGACGGCAGCGAAACCGCCGCGGGTCGCGTCCCTGAGGGCATGGACGGCACCCGGGGCTGCGGCGAGCATGGCCTGGACGAGCCCGGTGAGCGGAGCGGAGTCGGTGCGCAGCTCGCTCGCGAACTCGAGCCCCTCGCGCAAGCTCATGATCGCCATGCCGTGCTCCCCGATCGGGCCGCTCAGGAGGATCCGATCCCCAGGGCGGACCTGGCGCGGCCCGAGCGAGACGCCCTCGGCGATCGCGCCGAAGCCAGCCGTGGTGATCGTGAGTCCGCCCCGGTCGCGTTCCTCCACGACCTTGGTGTCCCCCGTGACCAACCGGACCCCGGCGACCTCGGC
Source organism: Nitriliruptoraceae bacterium (assembly GCA_040904745.1). Lineage (GTDB taxonomy): Bacteria > Actinomycetota > Nitriliruptoria > Nitriliruptorales > Nitriliruptoraceae > T1Sed10-7. The sequence goes on along the minus strand of JBBDSW010000010.1, from coordinate 6,606 downwards.
CGCGCGGCCCATGGACTCGGCGATCAGGCCGAGGGTCGCGAGCTCGAGGCCCTCCTCCAGGATGAACGCGACGCTCAGGGCGCTCGGGATCGCCCCGGACATCGCCAGGTCGTTGACCGTGCCGTTGACGGCGAGGTCGCCGATCGTTCCGCCGGGGAACACGACCGGCGTGACGACGTAGCTGTCGGTCGAGAACGCGAGCCGGTCGCCACCGGTCGGCATCTCCAGCACCACGCTGTCATGCGAAGGATCGTCCGTCGCCCCACCGAACGCCGGACGGAACAGGTGCTCGATCAGCTCCTGGGAGAGCCGTCCCCCACCCCCGTGTCCCGTCACGATCCGTGGATGGTCGCGCAGCGGCATCGGGCAGGACCAGGCGGCAGGGTCGACGGTCCCGTCGACCTCGACATGGTCGACCATGGTCAGACCTCCTGGAGGACGTCGAGGCGTCGGTACTGGTAATAGGCGGCACACGCTCCCTCGGAGGAGACCATCGTCGCGCCGAGCGGACGTCGCGGCGTGCACGTGATGCCGAACTGCTCGCACTGGTTCGGCCTGATGCGACCCTGGAGCACCTCGCCGGAGCGGCACAGCGGGGACTCCTCCACGTGGAGATCGTCCACCTCGAAGCGGTACTCCGCGTCAAGGTCACGGTAGGCCTCGGACAGCCGCCAGCCGCTCTGGGGGATCACCCCGATGCCCCGCCAGGCGCGGTCGCACACCTCGAACACGTCCGCCAGCACCTTCTGTGCGGCCAGGTTCCCCGTGCGGGCGACCGCCCGGGGGTAGGCGTTCTCGAGCTCCGCACGGCCTTCCTCGAGCTGGATGAGGGCCCGACGGATCCCTTCGAGCACGTCCAGAGGTTCGAACCCCGTGACGACGATCGGGACGCCGAAACGGGCCACCAGCGGGTCGTACTCCTCGGTGCCCATGACGGTGCAGACGTGCCCCGCGGCGAGGTAGGCATCGACCAGGCTGTCCGGCGCGGAGGCGATCGCGGCGATCGCCGGCGGCACCAGGACGTGGCTGACCAGCATCGAGAAGTTGGTGAGGGACCGTCGACGCGCCTCGACCACCGTCATCGCGTTGGCCGGTGCGGTGGTCTCGAACCCGATCCCGAAGAAGACGACCTGCTTGTCCGGGTTCGCCTCGGCGATCCGCACGGCGTCCAACGGCGAGTAGACGACCCGGACGTCGCCGCCGTTCGAGCGGATCCGGAACAGGTCGTCGTGGCTGCCGGGTACCCGCAGCATGTCACCGAACGAGCAGAAGATGGTGTCGTCGCGGGCCGCGATGGCCAGCGCCTTGTCGATCATCTCCAGGGGCGTCACGCACACCGGGCAGCCCGGGCCGTGGATGAGCCGGACCTCGTCGGGCAGGAGCTGGTCGATGCCGTTGCGCACGATCGAGTGGGTCTGCCCGCCACACACCTCCATCAGCGCCCAGGGACGGGTGACGAGCTCGGCGATCGCGTCGAACTGACGCCGGGCGAGCGCCGGGTCGTTGAACTCGTCGAGGTACCTCATGGCTGTACTCCCGATGGCGACGCGCCCGTCCCGGGTTCGGCCCCCAGCTCCTCGGCGAGGTTGCCGATGGAGTTGATCAGCTCGAGGGTCTCGAGCGCGGACGCCTCGTCGATGCGTGTGATCGCGAAGCCGACGTGGACGAGCGCGTAGTCGCCGACCTCGGCCTCCGGGAGGTAGGCGAGGCACACCTCCTTGCTGATGCCCCCGAAATCGATCGAGGCCATCGCGGTCCCGCGGTCGTCATGGATCTCCACGATCCGTCCCGGAACTCCCAGGCACATCGTCGTCCCTTCCGTTCATCTTGTGGTGTGGGTGGCTTGCTCGTGCCGGGCGGCGACGACGGCGAGCTGCCCGAACGCGAGCCCCCCGTCGTTGGCCGGCACCGTCCGGTGGGTGAGGACCCGGTGACCGAGGGTTTCCAGGGCCGCACGGGTTCGGGTGGCGAGCCAGGCGTTCTGGAACACCCCGCCCGTCAGCCCCACCGTGCGCGGTCCGCCTTCCGCAGCCACTCGCTCGGCGACCGCGACGATCGCCCGGGTGACGGCGAGGTGGAAGCCCGCCGCGATCGCCGTGCGGTCGACTCCGGCAACGAGGTCCGCGACCATCGCCCGGAGGACCGGGGCAGGGTCGAGCACGTCGGTGAACGCGAAGCGGTAGCACGGAAGCGCGGCGTCAGCCCCGGGGTGCGCGTCGGCGAGCCACTCGAGCTCGATCGCGGCTTGGCCCTCGTAGGTGATGGACTGCCGTACCCCGAGCAGGGCAGCGACCGCGTCGAAGAGCCGACCCATCGATGAGGTCGGGACGCAGGCGATGTCCCGCTCGAACTGCCGCAGGAGCAGCCGCCGGTGCTCGGGGGGGACCGCGGCCACGCAGGGCAGCTCCTCGGCCCAGTCGAGGCCGGCCGCCCACAGGTGGGCGAGCGCCATCCGGGCGGGGTTGGCCACCGCCGAGTCACCGCCGGGCAGGGGGGTCGCCCTGAGGTGGGTGAGTCGGGTCGACCGGGCCTGGCTCGCACGCAGGAACTCCCCGCCCCACACGGTCCCGTCCGTCCCGAAGCCGGTGCCGTCGAAGGCGACGCCGAGCACCTCCTCGGTGGGCGGCAGCCCGTGCTCGGCGAGCAGTGCCGCCACGTGCGCATGGTGGTGTTGGACCACCGCGAGCAGCGCCGGATGGTGGCGACGCGCCCAGGCGTGGGTCGCGTAGGAGGGATGCGGATCGACGGCGACGTGGGTGGCCTCGACGTCGAACAACCCCGTGAGCTGCGTGACGCTGCGCTCGAAGGCCTGCAGGGACTCCAGCGCCCCCATGTCGCCGAGGTGCTGGCTCAGCCAGGCACGCCGGCCGACGGCGAGCCCGATGGTGTTCTTGAGCTCGGCCCCGACCGCCAGACTCGGGGGCGCGGACGCCGGTAGCTCCAGCGGCAGGGGGGTGTCCCCTCGCGAGCGGCGGATCGGCACCACCTCGCCGTCGATCTCCCGGACGACCCCGTCGTCGCACGGCACATGGATCGGACGGTCGTGGGTGAGGAAGCCGTCGACCAGCGGTGCGAGCCGAACGCCGGCGTCATCGTCCTCGAAACAGATCGGCTCGCCACTGAGGTTGCCGCTGGTCATGACCAGCGCCGGTGGGAGGTGCGGTTCGCTTCCCCGCTCGGCCGCCAGCAGGAGCACGTGCAACGGCGACGACGGCAGCATCACCCCGAGCAACGGGTTGCCGGGCGCCACCTCCGGGGCGATCAGCGGATCGGGGTCGTGGCGGGCTCGGGCGAGGACCACCGGCGCCTGCGGGGAGCGAAGCGCGGCCTCCTCGCGCTCGCTCAGCCACACCAGCCGCCGCGCCGTCTCCAGGTCGCGGACCATCACGGCGAAGGGCTTGTCGGGGCGGTGCTTGCGCCTGCGCAACGCCGCCACCGCGATCGCCGAGGTGGCTGACGTCGCGAGGTGGAACCCCCCGACGCCCTTGACGGCCACGATCCCGTCGGCCGCCAGGCAAGCGCGGGCAGCCGCCAGCGCGGGCTCGGTTCCGACCAGGCCGTCGGCCCGAGCGCCCCCGGTCTCGAAGCGCAGCGTCGGACCACAGTCGGGGCAGGCGATCGGCTGGGCGTGGAAGCGACGGTTCGTCGGGTCCTCGTACTCGGCTGCGCACCGGGAGCACATGGCGAGGTCGGCCATCGTGGTCGCCGGCCGGTCGTAGGGCAGCGACCGGATGATCGTGTAGCGCGGGCCGCAGTCGGTGCAGGTGATGAAGGGGTGGCGGAACCGGCGGTCCGTGGGGTCGAGCAGCTCGCGACGGCAGGGCGCACAGATGGCGATGTCCGGCGGGACCGAGGTCGCGACCGTCCCGCCGACCGGACTGGCCACGATCGTGAAGGTGTCCGGCCCCGGGCCAGCGTCCGGTGGCAGCGCGGTGGCCACCACCGCGTCGATCCGCGCCAGCGGTGGTGCCTCCTCGGTCAGCCGGTGGGTGAAGCGTTCGAGGGCATCCTCCGGACCGGCCACCTCGATGAACACGCCGCCGGCATCGTTGCCGACGTGGCCCGTCAACCGGAGCTCATGCGCCAGTCGGTGCACGAACGGCCGGAACCCGACGCCCTGCACGACGCCGGTGACACGCAGCTGGGTGCGGAGCCGCGTCACACTCATGGGTGGACCCTGGGGGACGCGCGCTCCAGGATGCGCAGTGGACTCATGCGGCCTCCGATCGGGACCCGCAGTCTCGCCTGGCGGTGCGGACCGCACCAAGGGCGGACGGCCCCTCTCCGGAGGGACCGAACGACCACGCGGACTACACCAGGACCGGATCGGCCGCCTGGTCCAGGATCCCGAACGCTTCCTCCTCCTGCTCGAGATGGAGCCGCAGCACGGCGTACAAGCCGTACAGGAGCCGTCGGAGCTCGGGAAGGTCCTCTTCGGTCGGCGGGCCGTCGAGCGCAGCCACCGCGGTGGAGAGCAGCCGGCTCAGACGCACGATCTCCCGATGGGTGTGGCGGAGCGGCGGGGTCGGATCCTCCGCCCCGGCCGTGGCCGCCAGCACCGGGTAGGCGTCCTCCTCCTCGGCGAGCTCGTGCGGGACCAGCTCCTCGGTGAGGAACCGATCCACCGACTGCAGCAGGTCGAGCGCCCGGTCCGGCTCGAAGGTCTCGAGCCCATCCGCGACGGTCCGGAGCTCGTCGATCCCCACCTGCAGCAGCTGGTGCTCCTCGCGTAGACGGTCGCTGAGCTCCCCGAGCTCGGGACGTGGTGCCGCGGCCCGACCACCACGCAGCGCACGCAGCGCGCTCAGGATCGCGACGACGTCGATGACCTCCTGCACCAGTGCCCCCGCCACCGGCGTGAGGAAGCCGACCGCGGCCAGCCCCATGGCGATGATGGCGAGCCCCATCCCGATCTGGATGCTCTGCCAGGCGATCCGACGGGTGCGCTGGGCGACCGCGACCGCCTCCTCGAGCCGGTCGAAGCGGTCGATGACGATGACCACGTCCGCCGCCTCGGAGGAGGCCGTGGCTCCCTGTCCGCCCATCGCGATGCCGAGGTCGGCGTGGGCGAGGGCGGGGGCGTCGTTGACCCCGTCACCGACCATGATCGTGATCCCCCGCTCGCACGCCTGCTGGACCGCGACGACCTTGTCCGCCGGGCTGCGCTCTGCGAGGACACCATCGACGTCGACGGCCCCACCGACCAGCTCGGCCACCTCGGCGCGGTCACCGGTGACCATCAGCACCCGGTGGACCCCGCGTCTACGCAGCCCCCGGACGGTGCGGACCGCTTCGGCCCGGATCGGATCCTCCAGGAGCAACGCGCCGGCCAACTCCCCGTCGACGCTCACGAACACCGAGGACGAACCCTCGACAGCCGTCCGCCGCTTGACCGCCCGCGCCGCCGCCGGCAACGAGCCGTCGACGAGCCACTCGGCGCGACCGAGCTCCACCGTGCGGGTACCGACCCGTCCGGCGATCCCCATACCGGGGGTCTCCTCGACCTCGCTCGGGAAGGCGAGCGTCGCCCCGATGTCGCGCGCATGGTGGACGATCGCCGGTGCGAACACGTGCGCCGACACCTGGTCGAGCGAGGCGGCCAGGCCCACCAGGTCGTCCGCCCCGACGCTTGCGAAGGTCTGTACCTCGAGGACCCGGGGTCGACCCGCGGTGATCGTTCCGGTCTTGTCGAGCAGCACGATCTCGGCCCGTGCCAGGGTCTCCAGGGCACCGCCGCCCTTCACGATGACGCCGCGCTGCGCCATCCGTGACATCCCCGAGGTGATGGCGATCGGGGTCGCCAGGATGAGCGGGCAGGGCGTGGCCACCACCAGCACGGCGAGCACCCGGACCGGATCACCGGACAACAACCAGGCGCCAGCCGCCACCACGAGCGTGAACGGCACGAACCAGAGCGCGACCCGATCGGCCAGACGGGCGAAGGGCGCCCGCTCCGCCTGGGCCTGCTCGACGAGACGGATCAGCCCGCGGTAGGTGCTGTCGGCCTCGGTCGCGGTCGCGCGCAGCTCGATCGGTGCCCCCGCACTGGCCGCACCGCTGGCGATGCGATCGGAGGCGGCCCGCTCGACCGGTCGTGACTCCCCGGTCAGGGCCGATTCGTCGAGCACCGCGCGTTCCGAGAGCAGGACGCCGTCCACGGGCACGATCTCGCCCGGGCGGACGACGACCACGTCCCCGACCGCCACCTCCTCGACCGGGATCTCCTCGACGACCTCACCGCGCCGGCGGTGGGCACTGCGGGGTGCCGCGTCGACCAACGCGGTGAGCTCGCGGCGAGCCCGCGAATCCGCCTGATCCTCCAGCGACCGTCCCGTGGTCAGCATCAGCGCGATGATCGCGCCCGCGAGGAACTCCCCCAGCAGGATCGCGCCGATCATCGCCAACAGCGCGATGACGTCCACTCCGGGCTGACGCCTGCGCAGCTGTTGGACGATCTCGACGATCAGCGAGACGGTCACGGCCGCGATCGAGATCCCCCACACCACTTCAGCGGCACCGGGACGATCCGCGAGCGCCAGTACCCCACCCAGGACCGTGGCGAGCAACGTGGCCGCGGTCGGCCACCAGGTCCGCACCAAGGTGGTC
>JBBDSW010000009.1:0-13459 GCA_040904745.1 Nitriliruptoraceae bacterium | reverse complement strand
TCGAGCTCGAAGAACATCGGGCCGCCGTAGATCGTGTCGACCGGGTGCAGGTCGAACTCGAGCTCGGTCACGACCCCGAAGTTCCCACCGCCGCCCCGCAGGGCCCAGAAGAGGTCCGGATGCTCCGTCTCGCTCGCCGTGACGAAGCTGCCGTCGGCGAGCACGACATCGGCTGAGCGGAGGTTGTCGATGGACAGGCCGTGCTTCCGCGAGAGATAGCCGATGCCTCCGCCGAGGGTGAGCCCGGCGACGCCGGTGGTGGAGATGATCCCGCCGACGGTGGCCAGCCCGAAGCTGTGGGTGGCGTGGTCGAAGTCGCCCCAGGTGGCACCGCCTTGGACCCGGCCGACGCGTGCTGTCGGATCGATGCGGATGCCCTTCATCGCGCTCATGTCGAGGACGATCCCGTCGTCGACCGTGCCGAAGCCAGGCACGCTGTGGCCGCCGGCCCGGATGGCCAGGTCGAGGCCGCTCTCCCGGGCCGCGTTGACCGCGATCCGCACGTCGGCGACATCGACCGCGCGCACGATCGCGAGCGGATGACGGTCGATCATGGCGTTGTAGACGGCACGGGCCTGGTCGTAGTCCGGGGACTGCGAGGTGATCACCTCGCCTCGGGTCGCCTCGAGCATCGTGAGTGCGGGGGTGCCGCCCATGCCATCTCCTTGGATCGTCGTCGGTCGTGCGGTGTCCTGCCGAGGACGCTACGGAGGAGCACCGTCGCCGGCCTGACCCGATGTGGCTGGATGTGTGCCTGCATCGCCGCCCCCAAGGGGGTCCATCCTGACTATCGAGGCCGCACGCGAACCGGGCTAGAGTTGGCCGATGACGAAGCCGCACCCTTCGAGGTCCGCAGCAGCTTCCGCTCGGGGCGGGACGGCGTTCGTCGGGCGACGAGCCGAGTTCGAGCGCCTCGAGGACGTGTGGGCCGCGGTCGAGGACGACCGGCGGCAGGTCGTGTTCGTCGGCGGAGAGCCCGGGGTGGGCAAGACCCGCCTGGTCTCCGAGGCGGCCACGGCACTGCACGCACACGGCGCCGTGGTTCTCTGGGGCGCGTGCCATGCCGACTTCGACATCCCGTACCGCCCGTTCATCACCATCCTCGAGCAGGTCCTCGACCGCGCACCACTCGGTGCCTTCGCGGATGTGCCGGAGGAGACCGCGGCCGCGCTGCTACGTCTGACGGACCGCGTTCGACGACACTGGCCGAGAGCGACAGCGCCCCCTGCCGGTGAGCGCGATTCACGACCGTTGTTGTTCGATGCGGTGCTTCGGATGCTGGTCGTCGCTGCGGAGGCCCGCCCGGCGGTCCTGGTGCTCGAGGACCTGCACTGGGCCTCCGATCCGACGCTGGCGATGCTCACGCACCTCGTCCAATCTACGGCCGGTGAACGGATGCTGATCCTCGCGACGCGGCGCACCACGGCTCCCGACCGCAGCGACGAGGTCACCTACGCGCTCGCTGACCTCTACCGCCTCGACGGCGTCGAGCGGATCGACCTCGATGGCCTGGCGACCGAGGACGTCGCCGACTACCTGATGCACGAAGCGGGCATCTCGCCGGCGGCCGCCCGTTCCGCTGCGCCCGTGTTGCGGGACCAGACGGGCGGCAACCCGTTCTTCCTGCATGAGTACTGGCAGGACCTGGAGAACCGTGGGGGACTCGGTGCCGTCCGCGCCCCGACCGCGCCTGCACCCCGGTCGATCCAGGACGCGCTCGCCCGTCGGCTGGCCGCGGTGCCCGACGATCTGGCCAAGGTCATCGGGTTGGCTGCGGTGGCCGGAGAGGTGGTCGATCCCTCGATCGTCGTCGAAGCCTGTGATCTCGACCTTGAGGTCGCATTGGCCGGGATCGACCTCGGTGTGCGCGCCGGACTGCTGGTCGCCGAGACGCAGACCGAAGGCTGGTACCGGTTCGCGCACGCGTTGGCGCGGCAGGCGGTCCTCGACCGGATGTCTGCCTCCGCGCGGGCGGCCGCCCATGCACGTATCGCGGCGGTCCTCGAGGGTCACGGGGGCGCAGCGAGCCCCACGTTGGTGACCGAGCTTGCCCACCACTACCTCGAAGCTCGCGCCCTCGGCTACGCCGGCAAGGCCGCTCACTACCTGGTGCTCGCCGCACGCCAGGCCGAACGCAGCATCGCCTATGGCGAGGCTGCGACCCTGTACGAGCGAGCGGCACAGCTGCCCGTGGCCGACGGTCCCTCCCGGCTCGAGTTGCTGTCCTCGGCCGGGAGGTGCCATATGCGCGCGGGCGACTTCGCCACGGCGCGACGCCTCTATGCGCAGCTGGCGACCTCCGAGGATGCGGAGGTCCGCCTGCGGGCAGCCATCGGCCACGAGGACGCCTCGTGGCGTCCCGGCATCCACGGCCGTGCGTCGCTCGCGCTGTTGACCGAGGCTCTGGACAGTGCCGCGCTCGAACCGGAGCACCCGCTGCACATCCACGCCGTGGCGAGCATGGGCCGGGCGGCGGGCTTCACCGGGGACACCGAGCGGGCACGGCTGTTGGGGGAGCGGTCGCTACGAGCCGCTCGCGCCGGTGCCGACGAGCGACTGCTGGCACACGCGCTCGGTGCGACCTTGTGGCAGGGGATGACGCCAGAACTCGCGCCGGAACTCCTGGACCGGGCGGTCGAGCTCGATCGGATCGGCGTGCGCACCGGGAACGACGATCACCTCGGACAGGCCGCCTTCTACCGGGCCGTCTTCGGCTACATGACCGGCGATGTCCACCAGTGGGTCAGTGCCCAGCGGGACCTGATCCAGCTCGCCCTCTCCGGCGTCCAGCCGTTCTTCCGCTACGTCGCCGGATGCTGTCGCTACGCACATCGCTTCTCCGTCGGTGACTTCGGATCGGCAGAGCACATCACCGGCTGGCTGGAGGAGTTCAGCGCGGAGTTCGACGGGGCGACCGATGGCTCGTCGGGGGTCCAGCAGTTCATGCTGCGGCGGGTCTCCGGAGGCCTCGCGGACGTACGGGGGCTGGTCACGGGCTCGGAGGCGCTCGACGACCACTGGCTGCCTGGCCTGCTGGCCCTGTACACGGCCCTCGAGATGGCGGAGCCGGCCTCCCGGGTTCTCACGCGCTTGTGCGAGCAGATCGACGATCACCGAGAGGGGACCGCCCAGTGGGCCGGGGTACTGGCATACATGACCGAAGCAGCCGTCCAACTCGATGATGCGGCGGCGGCTGCCGCCTTGCGGCCGCTGCTGGTGGAATACAGCGGCATGAACCTCATCGCCGGACAGTTCGTCGCCGTGTTCGGGAGCGCGGACCGCTACCTGGGCGAGCTCGACTCGGTGCTCGGCGCCCCGCTCGCGGAACGCCACTTCGAGCGAGCGCTGGCCATGGATCGCAGGATGGGCTCGGTGACCCATCAAGCCGAGACGCTAGCCGCGTGGAGTCGGCACGCTGCTCGTCCGGGTGGAAGCTCGGACGGCAGCCTGCCGACGAGGCTCGCCGACGAGGCTCGGGCGTTGGCCAGGGGCATCGGCCATCGCGGGATCCTGCGCGACCTCGATTCCGAGGCATCGTCGAAGCCGGTCCGGCGAGCGCTACCCAACGGCCTCACCGAGCGGGAGCTCGATGTGCTCCGTTTGGTCGCCGAGGGCCTGTCGAACCGCGACATCGGCGAGCGGTTGTTCATCAGCGCGAACACGGCCGCGAACCACGTGCGCAGCATCCTCTCCAAGACCGCGGCCCACAACCGGACCCAGGCGGCCATCTTCGCGACCGAGCATGGTCTGCTGAGCGCCCGTCCAGGCTGACCGGCTGACTGGCTCTCGGCTGGAGCTACATCGCCGCGAAGGATCCATCCGAGGAGATCTCTCCTGAGAGCTCCATGATCGCGTCCGCTGGAAGCCCCGCCCGCACCGCGGCAGCCCGGATCGCCTCGACGTCCTCGGCCTCGTACAGGCAGAAGGTCTTGCGCTTGTCGGCCGAGAGGAACGAGGTCAGCCACCGCACGCCCGCTTCATCGTTGATGCGGTTTATCTCGGCTGCCGTTTCGGGTGTTGCCTCGAGCCGCTCCGCGAACTGCCGCTCCACCATGAACACCGGCATCGCTGTCCCTCTCCGATGCGTCAGGTCGATCGCCGGCGGACCACGTGCACCGGTGCCGTTCCTGGGACCGTCATCGCGATCACGCTAGCGCACGGGCCGATCGCCGGGGCCTGCCGCCCGTGCCTCAGCCCGTCTCGGCGCCGCGCAGCAGCGCTGCGACGGCCTGATCGACATCGTCCTCGTCGGTCGCGTGGTCCGAGACGGAGATCCGCATCATGCGCTCACCCCGCCAGGTCGTGCCGCTGAAGAAGGCGGTGCCGTCCCGTTGCACGCGCGCGATCACCTCGTCGTTCCACGCGTCGGACGCCCATCCCGCCGGCGGGTTCCACCGCACGAGGACCTGGTTGAAGGCCACGTCGTTGACGACCGTCGCCCGGCCGCTGTCCGAGAGCTGCTCGGCGAAGCGTCGTGCGAGACCGGTCGTTCGCTCGACCAGGTCGACCACGCCCCGGCGGCCGAGCGCACGCAGCGTGGCGTACACGCCCACCCCGCGGGCGCGACGGGAGAACTCCGGGTTCCAGTCCATGGGCTCGCGCACCCGGTCCTCGTCCTGCACGAGGTAGGTCGCATGCACGCTCATCGCGGCCCGGTGCGCGTCGGTGTGCCGCGTGATCGCGATCCCGCAGTCGTAGGCCACGTTGAGCAGCTTGTGTCCGTCGGTCGACCAGGAATCCATCCGGTGCAGCCCGGCCGTCAGTGCCGCCTGGCTCGGAGCAGCGGCGGCCAGCAGCCCGACCGCCCCATCGACGTGTACCCAGGTGGGGTTGCCGCGGGCACGGTGCGCATCGATGACGTCGGCCACGCCGCGGAAGTCGTCGAAGGCGCCGGTGTTCACGTTCCCCGCCTCGACGCACACGATGGTGGGCCCCGCCAACGCGTCGAGCGTCTCGGCGAGCTGGGCGACGACGATCCGGTCCTGGTCGTCGCAGCCGACCTCGGTCACGGCCCGCTCGCCGAGGCCGAGGAAACGCAGGGCCCGCGGCACCGTGGCGTGCACACCGGACTTGAGCACCACGTTGACCCGGGGCGCGCCGTGGAGCCCGTCGGCTTCGACGTCCCACTCGACGGCGCGCAGCACGTGGTCGCGGGCGGCGGCCAGGCAGGTGAAGGTCGCCATCTGGCCGCCGGTGACGAACCCGGCGGCCGCGTCGTCTGGGAATCCCAGCAACTCGAGCAGCCACCGCGCCGCCACCTCCTCAGCGATCACGACCCCCGGGGTGACCGAGTACAGGCCGGCGTTCTGGTCCCAGGTGGAGGTCAGTAGTTCCGCTCCGTAGGCCGCCGGGTGCAGGCCACCGATCACGAACCCGAAGTACCGCCCGGAGGCGTGCGCGGTGACGTAGGGCTCGAGCTCACGCGCGAGGTCGGTGACGACCTCGACGGCATCGCTGGTCTCCTCCGGCAACGGACGGTCGAGGACCGCGCGGACCTCCTCCGGCGAGGCGCTCGACCACACGCGTCGGTCCGGTAGGGAGGCGAGGTAGGCATGGACCGGATCCGAGAGGGCATCGAGGACGTCCTCGAGCGGTGTCTTCGCCACGGTGTCTCCTCGCTCCCAGGCCGGCAAGTGCCGGACCGTGCTCCATCGCGGCACCATAGGCCCAGCGGTCCCGTCCTGGGCCGAGGATGCCTCCTGCCTCCCGCGGTCACGATCGGAGGAAGCCGCCGTAGGGGCTCGGTGGGATCCCCTGGTTGCTGTGGGCGAGGTAGTGCTCGGCCTGGAGGTGGGCGGCGAGCTCCGCCGTGGAGCGGCCGAGGAGCAGGAGGCTGAGCACGTCCCGTTGTCGAGGAGTGAGCCGGTAGGCGTCGACCAGCAGCTCGCTCAGCTGCGCCGACCTGGCGCGGTCGACGATGACCGCGAGTGCGGCCACGCGCGCCTCGTCCGCCCGGGAGAAGGTGCCATCCATCCGGTACAGCGTGATGCTGCCCCACGCGGTGTCGCCGTCCCAGCAGATCGCTCGGAGCTCGTCGACGACGCCGTAGTCGGACAGCAGGTTCCTGAAGCGGCTGGCCCGGTCGACCTGCCCGCCGGTGACCGCGCTGAGGACCGAGGTCGTCCTCCTCTGCGCGATCATCGACAGGTAGCTGGCCGGCTCTCCGTCGGAGAACTCGTGGCGGAACAGCGCCGCCTCCCGGGCGGGATCCTTCGGCAGCCCGCTCATCGTGCAGGAGGTGTTCAGGCCCGACGCGGGATCATGGGTCGACCAGGCGGCCACGGGGTAGGCGAGCTCCTCGCGCAGTAGGTGATCGAAGCCGAGGCAGAGGGGCTCGAGCTCGAGCCCGGAGTGCACGAGCCGGTGTGCCCGTCGTTCGATGGCATCGCTGCGCATGGCGGTGACCATACGCCTCACGGTGCGGGGCGCCATCCCCGGTCCTGGGGATGGTCGGCCCAGGTCGCTCCACGTAGCGTCCATCCTCACCCGAGGAGGGAGAGCGACATGGCTTCGTCACCGCGTACGGACGTCAGCGCAGATGCTGACCTGGCCGCCGGGAGGGACGCGTCGATCCGTGGTCTGCGACGTTGGATGCGGATCGTCGGTGGCTGCTACGTCCTGCTTGCGCTGTTCAACACGCCGCCGGTCATCACCGCCCGGTTCGAGGCGCAGTATCCCGACCTCGAGGTCGCCGTGGACAGCCCGGCAGCGGGCGCGCTCGTCGATGTGTGGTTCATGTTCGGCCTCGAGGTGGTGGTCATCGGCGCCGCGCTCTTGTTCCTCGCTCGCGATCCCCTCCGCGGTCTCCCGCTGGTGTGGGTGGTGCTCGCCCTGGAGGTGGTCCGAGGGATCCTCGATGACGTCTACCTGCTGGCCCGCGGCCACGACCCGGTCATCTACCTCGGATGGATCGTCATCCACCTCGTCATCGTGGTCACCGGCCTGCTCGCGATCCGCGCGGCGCATCGCCCCCGGATCCCTGCGACGTGACGGCACTCGAACCTCCGGCCGTTGCCTCGGTCGGCTCGGCCAGCAGCGCGAAGGGAGTGCTCACGGTCACGTTCAGCGGGCGCCGAGCAGATGCTCCAGCGCGAGCTGGTCGAGCCGCTCCACCCCGATCCCGCGGATCGCCGAGGCGTCCGGATCGAACCGGTCGGCGGCGAGGTCGTCGAGGGTCTCCCCGTCCGCCAGCGTCGGCGCGTGGAGGCCGTCGAGCCCGGCTGCGGCGCGCGCCTCCGCCACCTCGGGATCCGCACGGAAGGCGGCGGCACGCTCCTTGAGCAGCAGGTAGGTCCGCATGTTGTTCGCTGCGGCGGCCCAGACGCCGTCCTCGTCCTCGGTCCTCAGCGGCTTGAAGTCGAAGTGGCGTGGGCCCTCGTAGCCACCCTGCTCCAAGAGGTCCACGAGGAAGAAGGCGGACTTGACGTCCCCATGGCCGAACACCAGGTCCTGGTCGTACTTGGGGCCGTGCTGACCGTTCAGATCGATGTGGAACAGCTTGCCGGCCCACAGCGCCTGTGCCACGCCGTGCACCATGTTCAGACCGGCCATCTGTTCGTGGCCGACCTCGGGGTTGAGACCGACGCGCTCGTGGTGTTCCAGCGAGTGTACGAACGCCAGCGCGTGCCCGATCGTGGGGAGCAGGATGTCGCCCCGCGGCTCGTTCGGCTTCGGCTCGAGGGCGAAGCGGATGTCGTAGCCCTGGTCGATAACGTACTGCGCGAGGGTGTCCAGCCCCTCCCGGTACCGGTCGAGGGCGGCCTGGATGTCGATCGCCGCGTCGGACTCCGCTCCCTCGCGGCCGCCCCAGAACACGTAGGTCGTCGCCCCGAGTTCGGCAGCCAGGTCGAGGTTCCGGCGGACCTTGGTGAGCGCGAAGCGGCGAACGGCGCGGTCGTTGGAGGTGAAGGCTCCGTCCTTGAAGACGGGATGGGTGAACAGGTTCGTGGTGACCATCGGAACCTGCATCCCGGTGCGCTCCAGCGCCGCCTGGAAACGCTCGATGGTGTGCGCTCGCGTGTCGGCGTCGGAGCCGGGGGGGATGAGGTCGTCGTCGTGGAAGGTGACCCCGTACGCGCCGAGCTCCGCGAGGCGCTCCACGGTCTCGATCGGGTCGAGCGGTGGGCGGGTGGCATCACCGAACGGGTCACGAGCTTGCCAGCCGACGGTCCACAGGCCGAACGTGAAGCGGTCCTCAGGGGTTGGTTGCAGGGCGGTCATGGTCACTCCTGTGGCGCGGGTGTGAAGCGGGGGTGGTCGGCTACCGGCGGCTGGAGCGTGGACCTCGTCTCCAGTCCGAGCGTGGCAGGAGTTCAGGCCAGTTGCACCTCGAGGCCGGTGTCGCGCAGTCCCTCGAGCAGCCCCGGATCGGCGGCACCGTCGGTCACCAGCAGGTCGACCTGGTCGAGATCGCAGACGTGGGCGAGCGCGATCGCGCCGAGCTTGCGGTGATCGGCGCAGACGATCCGGCGCCCAGCGGCCCGCAGCATGAGCTGCTTCACCTGCGTCTCCGGCAGGTTGACGTTGGTCACACCGGCGTCGGCGTCGACCCCGTTGCAGCCGAGGAAGCACAGCCCGGCATGGATCTGCGCCAGGACCAGGCCGGCGAGCGGCTCCACCAGGGAGTGCTGTGTCGGGCGTAGCGTGCCACCCGTCACGACCACGGTGATGCGTGGGCTCGCGGCCTCCAGCGTCATCGCGATGGTCAGAGAACTCGTGAAGGCCGTGACGTCGGTGAGGTCCTCCCTGGCCGCGAGCTCCCGGGCGATCGCGGTCGTCGTCGTGCCGACATCGAGGATGACGGTGTCCCCCGAGGAGACCAGGCGTGCCGCGGCGCGGCCGATATCGCGCTTCTCACGGGCCGCGGTGACCTTGGCATCCTCGAAGGGATGCTCGATCATCACGCCGGCCGCCGGGACGGCACCCCCGCGTACGCGTCGGAGCTGCCCCCGTTCGGCCAGTGCGTCGAGGTCGCCGCGGACGGTCACCTCGGAGATGTCGAACCGCTCCGCGAGTTCTGCCACGGGGACGAACTCCCGCTCGCGGACGACGGCGAGCATGCGGTCACGCCTGACGCGTGCGGGGAGCCTGACCTCTTCGGTCATCGCTCACCTGATCCGCGCGACGTGTCGTGGGCGAACCCCTCGTGCCACGCGTCGGCGACCAGCCCCCGTAGATCCGTGTGCCGCGGTCGCCAACCGAGCAGATCCCGTGCCCGCGCTGAGGATGCGACGAGTGTCGCCGGATCGCCCGTGCGCCGGGGGGCCGCCTCGGCCGGGATCGGATGGCCGGTCACCTCGCGAGCCGCGTCGATGACCTGGCGGACGCTGAACCCCTGCCCGTTGCCGAGGTTGCAGGTCAGCTGCGGGTGGGTGCCGAGCGCGTCCAGGGCACGCACGTGCGCGTCGGCGAGGTCTGCGACGTGGACGTAGTCGCGGACGGCGGTCCCATCCACGGTGGGGTAGTCGGTGCCGTAGATGGCGATCCCCTCACGCTGTCCCGCCGCGACCCGCAGGACCAACGGGATCAGATGGCTCTCCGGGTCGTGACGTTCAGGACGGCCGGGGGTCGCGCCCCCGGCGTTGAAGTAGCGCAAGACGGCGGTACGGAGGCCGTGGATCCGGTGATGCCAGGCCAGCATCCGTTCGACCAGCAGCTTGGATTCGCCGTAGACGTTGGTCGGCGCCAGGGGGTCGTCCTCGTCGATCGGGGTGCGCTCCGGATCGCCGTAGACGGCGGCGGTGGAGGAGAACACGAACCGCTCCACGCCGTGGTCGAGGAGGACCCGCAGCAGCGACGCGCTACCGGCGGTGTTGACCTCGAAGAACCGCTCAGGTGCACGCATCGACTCGCCGGCCTCGATGAGGGCGGCGAAGTGCACGCAGGCGTCGAACCTGCCGTCAGCCACGATCGGGGACATCGCCACTCGGTCGGTCACATCCACCTGGTGGAAGGTGGCCTCGGGCGGGACCGCATCGGCGTGACCGGTGGACAGATCGTCGGCCACGGTGACGTCGTGACCGGAGGTGAGCAGGGCCGCGGCGGTCGTCGCGCCGATGAAGCCGGCACCACCGGTGACCAGTACGCGCACAGCGACCCTTTCGGGAGGTTGCTCTCTGCTTCGCGGGCTTGTTCTAGGCTTCGGCACCTTACTGAACCGTGCGCTCCAAGACGCTCCAAGACGAAGGTCCCGACGTGGCCCGCTACTTCGCCCCCGGCCGCGCCAACCTCATCGGTGAGCACACCGACCACACCGACGGTCTCGTGCTCCCGGTCGCCATCGACCGGGGCGTGACCCTGGACGCGGAGCCGGGCGGGAGCACGATCACCTTGCGTTCGGCCGATGCGGACGACGAGGTGCATGTCGCCGCCGACGGCAGCGAGATGCCGGTGAGCGGTTGGGGTCGCTTCGTGGCCGCCGTGGCCGCGGAGCTCACCGACGCCGGACGGACGCCGGTGGGATTGCGGGGCTCGTTGCGGAGCGACCTGCCGCAGGGGGCCGGCCTGTCGTCCTCCGCGGCGCTCGAGGTCGTACTGGCGACGGCGCTGGCCGCGGCCGCAGAGCTCGCTATCGAGCCACTCGCGTTGGCGGCGTTGTGCCGTCGGGCCGAACGGCGTGCGGTCGGGGTCCCGTCGGGGATCATGGATCAGGCGGCATCGGTCCTCGGGCGGGCGGGCCACGCGGTCCTGCTCGACTGCGGCTCGCTCGCACACCGCTACGTCCCGATGCCGGCCGATCATCTGCTGCTGATCGCGGATTCCGGTGTCCGGCGCCAGTTGGAGACCTCCGGGTACGCGCAGCGTTCCGAGGAGCTCGCTGCTGCCCTTCCCGTCCTCGACGGTCGCAACCCGAGCACCGTGTCGCTCGCGGAGCTGGAGCCGCTCCTCGCGGGCGTGGCGGACGTCCCGGCGCGGCGTCTGCGGCACGTCGTGACGGAGAACGAGCGCGTGCGCCAGGCCGAGGCGGCGCTGCACGAGGGCCACCTCGCGGAACTCGGTCGTATCTTCGCCGCGGGGCATGCCAGCCTGCGCGACGACTACGAGGTGACGATCCCCGAGCTCGACCGGCTGGTCGAGCTCGCCCGGGCGGGCGGGGCCACGGCAGCCCGCATGACCGGTGGCGGGTTCGGTGGGGCCATCATCGCGCTGGTGCCGGACGACCGCGTCGTCCAGGTCGAGGACGCGATCCGCGACGGCTACCGCCACGACTTCCCCGAGCGCCCGCTGGAGATGCACCGGTGCCGGGCGGCCGACGGTGCGCGTCAGCTCGACGACTGATCCGGGACGACCTGCGGCACCACCTCACCCTGCCAGTCGGTGACCTCCGGCTCGATGGCGCGCAGGGCGCCGGCCGTGGTCTCCGGCAGCGTGTCGTTGATGAACAGGCCCGCCGCGGTCTCGACCGAGGCACGGATCTTGAGCTTGTCCGGACTGCGGTGCGGCGGGAGGAACTCGAACGAGAGGTGCCAGTCGGGCGCGTCGTCCGGCGCTTCGTGGACGACCATCATGTACGGGAGATCCTGGTCGAAGAGCCGGTCGTAGCGGCGCACCAGGTCGCGCAGCGTCGCGGCCAGGGCGCCCTGCTCCTCGGTGGTGAGATCGCCCAGGCGCCGGGCACCGTGGCGCCGCGCACGCACGTGCACCTCGTATGGCCATCGCGGGGCGAACGGGACCGTGACGGTGAAGTGGTCGCTGTCCGCCACGCGGCGCTCCACCGCGGCCTCGTCCGCCGCGACCACCTCGCAGCCGAGGCAGGTCGCGTGTTCGCGACGATGGGCGTGATGGCGATCGTGGCGTTGGGCGAGCTGTGGCGGCAGGTGATCGAAGGCGTAGATCTGCCCGTGGGGGTGGGAGAGCGTCGCCCCGACGCCCTCACCACGGTTCTCGAAGATCAACACCGCATGGATGTCGTCCTGGGACCACAGCTGCTGGCTGCGGTCGGTCCAGACCGCCACGAGGTTCAGCACCTCGTGCGGCGCCAGCGTGGCGAGCGACCCTTCGTGCTGTTCGGTGTAGAGCACCACCTCGCAGCGGCCTCGCGACGGCGCGGTCGGCGCGGTGGCTGGGTGCTCACCCGGTGGCGGTGGGGGCGGCTCGGCCATCAGGGAGGGGAACCGGTTCTCGAAGACGGCCGCTTCGTAGGAGAACGGGAGCTCGGGACCGCCCGGGCACAGCGGGCAGGCGGGCGCGCCCGTGACCCCGGCCGCATCCGTCGACGGCTTGGTCTGCGGCCGGGCGTTGCGGGCGGGCGACACCGCGATCCAGGCACCGGTGAGCGCATCGAAGCGCAGGTGGAGCTGCGGAGGTTCCGCCGGTGCGGCCTCGCTCGGATCGAGATGCCCTCTGAGCTCCCCGTAGACGTGGAGCCGGCGACCACCCGGATGGGTCAGCGTGTGGCGGACCAGCTCCGGTGGGTGTCCACCGGTCGGGCTCGGCTGCACGGGCATGGCGCCGTCGTCTCCTCGCGGACCGTTGACCGCGCGCCCGGCAGGGGATCTCTGGGCGCGGGACGAGCGGAAGCTTCCGGATGCTTCCGTTCGCTTGTCGATACTATCGTTCGCTTACGAAACGCGTGGAGGACCGGCGCCTGCGGGAGGGAGGAACCCGCGGTGGGGCGCTCGTCAGTTGACCTCGCTCGGGTGGGCTCCGATGCGTTCTCCGCGGTCGAGGCTCCGCATCGTGTCCATCTCCTCGTCGGTGAGCTCGAAGGAGAGGATGTCGAGGTTCTCGCGGATCCGCGCCGGGTTCGAGGACTTGGGGATCACCACCGTCCCGAGCTGCAGGTGCCAGCGCAGGATGACCTGGGCGGGGGTGTGCTCGGTCCGGGTGGCGATCTGCTCGATCACGGGATCGTCCAGCAGGCCACCCTTGGCCAACGGCGACCAGGCTTCGGTCACGATGCCCTCGTCGGCGTGGTAGGCACGCAGCTCCGGTTGCTGCAGCCGCGGGTGCAGTTCGATCTGGTTGACCGCCGGCACGACGCCCTCCTCCTCGATGAGTCGGTCGAGGTGCTCCGGCAGGAAGTTCGAGACCCCGACGGCCCGGACCGATCCGGCCTCCTGCAGTGCCAACAGGGCCCGCCAGGTGTCGAGGTAGAGATCCCGCTGCGGGGCCGGCCAGTGGATGAGGTAGAGGTCGACGTATCCCAGCTGGAGTTCCGTCAGGCTCTTCTCGAACGCCGCCAGCGTCTGGTCGTAGCCCTGGTCGGTGTTCCACACCTTGGTCGTGACGAAGAGCTCCTCGCGGGGGATGCCGCTGGCGGCGACGGCGTGACCGACGCCGCGTTCGTTCCCGTACAGCGACGCGGTATCGATGCTGCGGTACCCGGCTTCCAGGGCGTGGTGCACCGTCTCGGCGGTCTCCTCTTGGGGGACCTGGAAGACGCCGAGCCCGATCTGTGGCATCGCGATGTCGTCGTGCAAGGTGACGGTGGGGACGGAGGGGGCCAAGGGTGAGCCTC
>JBBDSW010000008.1:58801-63840 GCA_040904745.1 Nitriliruptoraceae bacterium | reverse complement strand
GCGTCCTGCCGAACGGGCCGGTGCCAACCGCGAGTGCCATAGCGTCCTCCGGGACGAGGTTCGACGTCGTGGATGGTCGTCGATGGTTGTCTGGGAACCGCTGCCGACCGTCGGGCATTCCGGCGGGATGTGCAGACCCATGGCCAACTAGGCTGGCGTCACCGTCCGCAAGGTCGGATCCCCCGCGGGGGGACACCTCGCCAGCAAGGGGCCACGCATGTACGAGGACATCGCCGGACGCGTCGCGGTGATAACGGGCGGTGCTCGAGGGCTCGGCCTGTCGATGGCGAAGGCGCTGGCAGCGCAGGGCGCCGACATCGCACTGCTCGACCTGTTGGAGGACCAGGTCGCCGCGAGCGCGGCTGCCCTCGCCGAGGAGTTCGGCGTGAAGAGCCTCGGCAAGGCGGTCGACGTCACGGATGCGGACGCCGTCGGAGCCGCGTTCGATGCTGTGGAGGCGGAACTCGGTAGCCCGCAGCTCCTGATCAACGCCGCTGGCATCACGATCTGGGGTGACAGCGTGGAGGTGGCCGCCGACGAGTGGCGACGGGTGATCGATATCAACCTGACCGGGACGTTCCTCACGTGCCAGGCGTTCGCGCGCGCTTGTCAGGCAGGCGACCACGGCGGTTCGATCGTGAACGTCTCCTCGATGTCCGGGCGTGTCGTCAACGTGCCTCAGCACCAAGCGTCCTACAACGCGTCCAAGGCCGGTGTCGATCAACTGACGAAGAGCCTGGCCGTCGAGTGGGCCGAGTACGGCATCCGGGTCAACGCCATCGCCCCTGGCTACATCCTCTCCGACATGACCCGCCAGTTCACCGACGCCAACCCGGAGCTCTCCGAACGGTGGCGTGGCATGATCCCGGCCGGCCGTATGGGAGAGCCGCAGGACCTCCACGGGCTGGTGCTGCTGCTGTGTTCGGACGTCTCCGAGTACATCGTCGGCCAGTCGATCGTGATCGACGGCGCCTACACCGCCCTCTGAGAGACGGTCAGATCGGCTGTTCCCGGGGCAGCATGACGAGATCACGGATCGTGACATGCCGTGGTCGGCTCAACATGAAGGCGATCGCTTCGGCCACGTCCTCCGAACGCATCCCGTCCCCACGGGCGACCGCGTCGTCGACCGCCTCTTCGGCGGTCACCTGCCACAGTTCGTTCAGCACGATCCCGGGGGCCACAGCCCCGATGCGGACGCCGCTCCCTTGCAGTTGGCGCCGTACACCGTGGACGAAAGCCTGCAACGCGTGCTTGGACGCCGAGTAGACCGGCTCCCAGTGGATCGCCTGGTGTCCCGAGACCGAACTCGTCACGATGATGTCGCCGGTCCCGTGCTCGAGCAGGTGCGGCAAGCTGGCATGCACGGTCTGGATGACCCCATCGATGTTGGTGGCGATCAACCGCGAGATGCCTGCTGGATCGCTGTCGACGAGGTCGCCGCCAAGGTAGACGCCGGCGTTGGCGACCACCACGTCGAGCCGGCCGAAGCGGTCGAGCGTCGCGGCGATCATCCGGTCGATGGCCGCCCGGTCACCGACATCCGTGGGGACGATGTCGACCTCGGGGCCGAGATCGCGGGCCGCCGCCGCCAGCCGATCGGCGGAGCGGGCGGCCAGCATGACCTGTGCGCCCTCACGGCGCAGCATCGCCGCCGTGGCCAGACCGATGCCGGTGCTCGCTCCGGTGACCAGTGCGACACGATCGGCGATCCCCGCGGTCATGCGTTCCCTCGCGGTGTCGGGGGTGTGTGGTCGGCGCCAGCCCGCGGGCCATCGCGGTCGAGCGCCCGTCGACGGAACGCCTCATCGGACCGGGAGTCGATCCGGGACACGTCCTCGGCGGAGAGGGGCTGCACCCCGCCCACGGCCAAGGATCCGGTCAGCACCCGGCCGACCTTCACGGCCATCTGGGTGATGCGGTCGACCTCGGAGGGAGAGCGTCCGAGCGCGAAGATCCCATGGTTGGCGAGGTAGGCGACCCGCGGGGCGCTGCCATGCCGTTCGACATGCTCCGCCAGGCGCTGGCGGAACGTCCGAGCGAGCGCGATACCGGGGTCGATGTACGGGAGGTAGAGCGCATGGGGCCCGAGGACCACCACCTGGTCGGGGAACAGGGTGGTCGTCGCGATCAGCGGAGCATGCCTGGAGCACAGGATGGTGTTGATGTCGACCGGGTGGGTGTGGCCGACGCTGTCGACCTCATCGATCTCCAGGCAGGCGGCATGGAGGAACGCCTCGACGGAGGGACGCCTACCGGTCTCCCGTTCCACCTCGGCGTAGAGGTGGGCTACGGCCGGATCACCTGCCGCGGGATCGTCCAGGAGCGCGACCAGCGCGTCGGTGGACACCTCGACGAAGTCGCGCTCACCAGCATCGGCCATGCTGGACCCGCTGGCCTTCACGAGCATCCGACCAGGTCCGGTGCGCACGGAGCTGTTCCCCTCGGCCAGGACGACCAGATCACGTGCCGGGGCCCCGAGAGATCGGGACAGCTCGATGAGCTCCGTGAGCCGCGCCGTACCGCTCGTCGCTGCGCCGGTCGCTGCGGATCGGTGGGCGGGCTCAGGCATGTTGGGATCCTTCGGAGAGGTCGTGGACCAGAGCTTCGGCGCGCTCCCAGTAGGTGCGGAACCCGGGACCACTCCGCGGTTCGAAGCGCGTGGGGGCGGCGGAACGCCCGGCGACGTCACGCAACTCCTCCAGCGACGCGAGCTCACCCACCGCCAGGGCCTGGCTGAGGAGGTTGCCGGTGCTGGTCGCCTCGACCGGGCCGGCCAGGACGATGCGCCCGCACGCGTCCGCAGCGAGCTGGCACAACAGGTCGTTGCGTGCTCCTCCACCGACGAGGTGCATCACGTCGATCCGTCGACCCGTGGTCTCCTCCAGCAGGCGGATCGAGATCCGGTAGGCGACCGCCAAGCTCTGGAGGATGCAGCGGGTGACCTCCGCTCGGCTCTCGGGGACCGCCTGCCCGGAGGCTCGGCAGCGATCCACGATGCACCCGACCATGTCCCCCGGGCGCAGGAACCGCTCGTCATCGACGTCGATGATCGAGTCCGTCGGACCGAGTGCCCGCGCCTGTGCGACCAACTCCTCCAGATCGAGGTCGGGGCTTTCGGTGCGCCAGGCCCGCACCGCATCCTCGAGCAGCCACAGACCGGTCAGGTTCCGCAGTACGAGACTGCGTCCGCCGAGACCGAGCTCGTTGGTGAAACCCGCTGCGAAGCTCGCCTGGGTGGTGAGCGGCTCATCGGCCTCCACGCCGATCAGCGACCAGGTCCCGCAGGAGACGAACACCGCGTTCGCTGCCAGGGGGATCGCGGCCGCCGCCGCGGCGGTGTCGTGGCTCGGTGGGTGCACGACGACCAGATCGCTCGGCGCGTCCAGCGCGGTCGCCATCTCGGGCGTCAACGGTCCGCTCAGCGTTCCCGGGGAGACCAGCGGCGGAAGGAGCGCACGGTCGATGCCAGCGCCCTCGGGGATGCGGTCATCCCAGGCACCGGTCCAGGGATCCAACATCTGGGTCGTCGAAGCGATCGTGTGCTCGGCACGGCGGTGACCGGTGAGGTACCAGGTGAACAGGTCCGGCATGAGCAGCACGGTCGCATCGGCCGGCAACGTCCGGTGCTGACAGAGATCGGCGAGTTGGAAGACCGTGTTGATCGTCTGGGGCTGCACACCGGTCCGCTCGAACAACACCTGGGCGCCGACCATCGCCTCCACCCGAGCTCGAGCCTCCGCAGACGCTGACCGGTGATGAGCCGGCTCCACGATCCGGTGGCCCGCCGCGTCGATGACGCCGAAGTCCACGCCCCACGTATCCACCGCGAGGCTCCGCGGTTCCAGACCGGACTCGCGACACCATCGCAGGGTCGCTCGCACACCACGAGAGAGCGAGGCGAGCAGCGCGTCCGTGTCCCACTCCCACCCGGCCGGGGATCGACGCGGCTCGTTGGGGAACCGCGTCCCTTCGGTCATCTCGAGCTCACCGTCGCGGATCGTCCCGGCCATGATCCGCCCACTGGTCGCCCCCAGATCGATGGCCAGGAAGGCGGACGAACCAGCGGCTACGTGCTCGTGCGTCATCTCGGGGGACCTGACGTGGAGTGCGGTGGAGCACCTCGTGTGTGTGGAGATGTGACATCTTGATGGACGGAGATGACGCCGTCAAGACTCAGCGTCGATGATGCCATCCAAGTGGCGATATCGGATCACTCTCGACGTGCAATCTTGTTCGAGTTAACATCTTCTGGTGAGGATCTCGGAGATCCATGCACCTCATCACGACAGGAGTGGCCCATGGGCGTCGACGACCCCCGACCGGTCGACGAGTTGATCAGGCGCTCGAACACCCTCGGCTCCGATCCGGCGACCACCAACTACGGGGGCGGGAACACCTCGGCGAAGGACGTCACCTCGGACCCCGTCACGGGCCAGGACGTCGAGGTGATGTGGGTCAAGGGCTCCGGCGGGGATCTGGGCACGCTGACGGCCGAGGGATTGTCGACGTTGCGGCTCGACCGGGTCCGGGCGCTGAAGGGGATCTATCCAGGTCCGGAGCTCGAGGACGAGATGCACGAGTTGCTCGATCTGTGCACCCTCGAACCCGGCGCAGCGCCGAGCATCGACACCTCGATGCACGCCCTGTTGCCCAAGGCGCACGTGGACCATCTCCATCCCGACAGCATCATCGCACTCGCGGCAGCAGCGGAAGGCGAAGCGCTGACCGAGCGGTGTTTCGGGGCCGAGGTGGCCTGGGTGGACTGGCGCCGACCGGGCTTCGAGCTCGCCCGGCAGATGGAGGATCTGCTCACCGCCAGGCCGGACCTCAAGGGTGTGGTGATGGGCGGCCACGGGCTGACGACCTGGGGTGACACCTCCGAGGGCTGTCAGCAGCGCTCCTTGGAGCTGATCTCGCGCGCCCAGGCGTTCCTCGATGAGCACGGCGAGTCTGAACCTCTCGGTCCCGTCCGGGACGGGTACACCCCACTGGACGCCGAGGAGCGCCGGGGGGGGGGGGGCGGGGGGGGGGGGGGG
>JBBDSW010000008.1:20033-58791 GCA_040904745.1 Nitriliruptoraceae bacterium | reverse complement strand
GAACCCCTGGGGCCGGTCCGGGAGGGTTACGAGCCGCTCGGGGCACAGGAGCGCCGACGGCGGGCTGCCGTGTTGGGGCCGGTGATCCGCGGGCTGGCCTCCACCGACCGCACGGTCGTCGGCCACTTCGACGACCGCGAGGTGGTGCTCGATTTCCTCTCCCGGGAGAAGACCCTCGCGGTGGTGCCGCTCGGGACCTCCTGCCCGGACCACTTCATCAGGACCAAGGTCCGACCGCTGCTGCTCGACCTGCCGACGACCGCACCACTGGAGGACCAGGCCGACAGGCTCCGTGAGCTCCATGCCGAGTACCGGGCCGAGTACGCCGCCTACTACGACCGCTACGCCGATGAGCACACGCCACCGATGCGCGGGGCGGACCCGGCGATCGTGCTCGTGCCGGGCGTCGGGATGTTCTCCTTCGCGGTGGACTCGCCGACGGCCAGGGTCGCCGGGGAGTTCTACGTCAACGCCATCAACGTCATCCGCGGTGCCGAGTCGGTGTCGACCTACGACCCGGTCCCCGAACCCGAGAAGTTCCGCGTCGAGTACTGGCTGCTCGAGGAGAAGAAGCTCCAACGCCGGCCAGCACCCAAGGCCCTGGCCGGTCGGGTCGCCTTGGTGACCGGCGGAGCCTCCGGCATCGGACGAGCGATCGCGAGGCGGCTGCGAGCGGAGGGGGCCGTGGTCGCCATCGCCGACCTCGACCCGACGGCAGCCCAAGCGGTCGCCGACGAGCTGGGGTCTCGCGACCACGCCCTGGCCATCCAGGCCGACGTCTGCGACGACGCTGCCGTGCGTGCTGCCATCGATGACGTGGTGGTGCGCTTCGGGGGCATCGACCTGGTCGTGAACAACGCCGGCATGTCCCTCTCCAAGTCACTCGCGGAGACCGAGGTCGATGACTGGGACCGCCAGCACGACGTCATGGCCCGAGGCTCGTTCCTGGTCTCCAAGCACGCCACCCGGGTGATGGTCGCACAGGGCGTCGGCGGCGACATCCTCTACATCGTCTCGAAGAACGGGGTCTTCGCCGGCCCGAACAACCTCGCCTACGGCTCCGCCAAGGCGAGCCAGGCTCACCAGGTCCGCCTGCTCGCCGCCGAGCTCGGCGAACACCGGATCCGGGTCAATGGCATCAACCCCGATGGGGTCGTCCAGGGGTCCGGGATCTTCGCCGGCGGCTGGGGCGCCGAACGGGCGAAGCTCTACGGGGTGCCCGAGGAGGAACTCGGGCAGTTCTACGCCAACCGCACCCTCCTGAAGCGCGAGGTGCTCCCCGACCACGTCGCCGACGCTGCGTTCGCGCTGGTCGGCGGCGACCTCACCCGCACCACCGGGCTGCTGGTGCCGGTCGACAGCGGGGTCGCCCAGGCCTTCCTGCGCTGAGCCGCCGCCACCGGCCAAGGAGGTGGATCCGTGGGCGAACGCACGACGGAACGAGCCTCGACGGCGAGCCCCAACGGACAGCTCACCCGGCTGCGGACGATCGAGCGACACCTCTTCACCGACGGCAGCGTCCGGATCCAGGAACTCGCGGTCGCGCTCTCGGTCAGCGAGATGACCATCCGCCGGGACCTCGACGAGCTGGAGGAGCTCGGCGTCGCCCGACGGGTCCGGGGCGGCGCGATCGCCATCGGCCCCCAGCCCTTCGCGGAACGCCACCGCGCGAACGCGCGAGCCAAGGGCATCATCGCCAGCAAGCTGGCCGGACTCATCCCCGATCACGGGACGGTCGCGTTCGACGCGTCCACGACGGTACACCGCTACGCATCGACGCTGGAGGGCGCGCGGGACCTCCACGTGGTGACCAACGGCATCGACACCTTCGAGGCCCTGGTCCAACATCGCGGCGTGGCTGCGACCCTGACCGGCGGATCGCGGGAGCCGCAGACCGGGAGCCTGGTGGGTGCGGCCGCTGCGACGGTGGCGGAGGAGTTCCTGTTCGAGCTACTGGTCTGCTCGGCGGCCGGCGTGGACCCCGCACTGGGCTCCTCGGAGTCCAGCGCCGACGAAGCTGCGGTCAAGCGCGCGATGAGCCGCACGAGCGGGCGCATCGTGCTCGCCGTCGATCACAGCAAGCTGGGCGCCCGCAGTCCGGCACGCCTCTTCCGCCCACAGGAGATCGACGTCCTCGTCACCGATCTCGACCCGAACAGCGAACCACTCGCCCCCTACCGGGAAACGGTCCGGGAGGTCCGGTGATGGTCCGAGCTTCGTCAGCCCGGGATCGTGCGTAGCCGCCGGTCGAACCAGTAGCCCAGCCCGAGGCTGACGAGCATGGACCAGAACACCGCCGTCACCATCACATCGGTGGTCGCAAGCGGCTCCGGTGCGTACAGCACGAGCGCTGGGGGCGCGAAGACCACCGCAGCGGTCAACTGCGGACCGACGAACACCCGGCTCCAGAAGGCCAGCACCCCCGCGTCGCCCTGCATGAGCAGGTCCACCGACGCCGGCGGCAGGCTCGCACCGAGCGCCGCGGTCAGGATCAGCAGCGGGACGGCCAGGAGCGAGAAGGCGAGCCCCGGGACCACGACGTCGACCCCCGTGCCGGCCACCCGCGCCCCTGCCCAGGCACCGATCACCGCGAGGGTGAGCACTGCGGTCGGCACGAGCAGGTGCATCCATGCCACCCGGGCGGCGCGCCATGGCAGATGTCGGTCGGCGAAGGGGTAGGAGGTCTCGGTCCTGAGCGCTGCGACGAGCTGCATCGTCACGATCGCACTGCCGACGACGCCCAGCCCGATCAGGACCGCCAGCGGCTCTCGCACGGCTTGCACGGCCCGGCTGGTCGCCGCCAGAGACACGATCCCGATCGTCGCACCGATCGTCAGCACCCAACCTGGCGCCCGCACGAGCTCGCGGAGATCGGTCCAAGGGATGATCAGCGACGCTCTCCTCGGAGGACGGATCCACCGCGACGGTGCCCTGCGCAGGGTGCGTTGGGCACTGCGCCTGAGCTCCGCAGCCTGCCGGACATCGAGGAAGAACAGCGCGGCCCGGACCCCGGACACCGCATCCGCGCGCCGGGCGAGCTCCTCCACCGGCATCCGATGTGCGGTGACCAACGTCCACCCCGCCGCAGCCACGGCCACGACCGCGGTGAGCGCCGCCGCGGTCTGCCAGCCCGGACCGCCGCCCGCGACGCCGGCCAGCGCGACCTTGCTCGTCCACCCCCATGGCCCCGACCACGACACGACGCCCGCCACCGGCGGCCAGATCGCGACGACCACACCGACCGTCACCAGGACCAGCGCCAGTGCCGGACTCCAGCGCAGCACCGCCTGGGCCCGGGCCTCGGAGGCCTGGATCCACCCGATGAGCGCCGCGGCGAACAACCCGTACAGCGCGCCGGCTCCCACGGCCGCGGACAACGCCGATGCGACCGGGGGGTCCACCTCCAGGAGGAGCAGCAGGCCGCCGAGGTAGCCGACCACGGCACCAACGGCCGCGCCCAGCCCCAGGCCGCGACGGATCCGCGGCCGTAGGAGGGAGGAACGCGACACCGGTGAGGAGAAGATCCACGCCACCTCGGCGCGCTCGGGGATCGCCAAGCCGGCCCAGGTCCCGACCCGGGCCACCGTGAGGAGGCCTCCGGCCAGCACCACTGGCAACCAGCGACCGACCGCCTCCAGGAGCACGACGCTGCGCCCGGGTGCCACCTCGACGTCGGCATCGATCGCGACCAGCAACGCCGGTGAGCTGAGGAAGACGACCAGGTAGAGCCGGTACCACGGGGACGGGGACGGGAAGCGCCGCATTTCGGACAGTCGGCGGTACAGCTCTTTCCGGGTCGGCACGCCTGCGCTCGGAGCGATCGTGGTCACGACGGGTCGACCGGACGCAGGCCGCTGCGGCGGGCGGCGTCGCTGGACAGCGCGTCGAGGTAGCTGCCCTGTGCCCCGATCCGCCCCTCGACGAGGACGACCACCTCGTCGGCGAGGCCGGCTAGGAACCCGGGGTCGTGGGAGGTGACCACGACCGCAGCCCCACGGTCGCGGGCAGCAGCCAACGCACGAACGAGCCACGCGGTCGCGGCGCCGTCGAGATGGCCGGCGGGCTCATCCAGGACCAGCACGTCGAACGGACGGACCATCGCACAGGCCAGATGGGCCTTCTGCCGCATCCCCGCCGAGAGCTGATGGGGACGGAAGTCGGCGCGCCCGGTCAGATCGACCTCTTCGAGCAGCGCCTCGGCCGCCTCCAGGCTCCCACGTCCCGCGCCATGCGCGATCGCGACCAGTTCCACGTGCTCTCGGACGGTCAGGTCCGGATAGAACGCCGGCGCATCACCGACGTAGGACACCCGACGACGGACCTCCTCGCCGTGCGCCTCGTCGAGTCCGTCGAGGCCGTCGATCGTGACGGTGCCAGCCGTGGGACGCATGCGCGCGCTCAGACACTGGACAGCCGTCGACTTGCCCGACCCGTTGTGCCCGACCAGCCCCACACAGAGACCGGCCGGCACGACGAGATCGAAGTCCTCGAGGGCCGCGAGCTGCCCATACCGCTTCGTCAGGCCACGAACCTCGAGCACACCGACCCTTCACCCCGACACCGGAACCGAACGCTACCGCCCGGTCTGGCCCCCGGGACCTCGACGATGTGTGTCGCTCGCCTCGCCTGACTCCCCGGTCAGCGAGCGTCCACCGTGACGGGATCCGCTGAGGCCACCGATGGGGATGGGGCTGCCGTACGAGCCGTGAGCCGCCTGGCTCGTTGGAGGACGACCGCGACCATGACCGCCTGCAGCAGACCGAGGGCGACGGTCAGCCGCACGAGCGCATCGGGCCACACGGTCGGGAAGTGCGAGGCCTGCAACATCGGCAGGTGGATGAGCCCCTGGTGGTAGAGCACCGCGGCCGCAGCGATGGCGAGCGCCAGGACCCGCCCGTGATCGACCTTGAGTGCCCACAGGGAGGCGCCGATCCCGGTCCCGAGGAACGTGGCGGTGTGCAGCACGCCGAAGAGTTCGTCGAGGGGTGCACTCGGCCAGGCGATGAGATCGTCCACGAGGTGGATGCCGTTGACCATGGCGACCAGCAACAGGACCAACGCCGCCGGCCGGAGCACGTCTCGCGGCTCACCGCGCCGGAGCCCGAGCAGGCCTGGGGCCAGCAGGACCAGAGCGACCAGGAGCCATGGCCATGCGCTCGGGGGATCGTCCCAGGCCATCTCCCCTTCGACGGCCGTCGCTTCACCATCGTGGGTGAGAGGGATGCGCCAATCCTGGAACACGCCGGCCTCGTCGTCGGCTCGCCCGATCACCCCGACGAGGTTGACCTGCATCATCGCCCGCGAGATCGGACCGGCATCGACGAACGGCGGCGGCTGCGAGGACATCCAGTGGACACGGTGGTCGTGCCAGATGGCACGGGGCTCGTCGTTGACACGCACCCAGTCCGCCGGAGCCTCCGGGTCCACGTCCGGTGGCATCGCCACATCGGTCCGGGCACTGACCCGCTGGCCGACCCGGTCATCGTTCAGGTACGTCGCCGGTGAGCGACGGTTGTGCTCCACCCCGCTCGGCCCGATCCGCAGGTAGGGCTCCCCGTCGTAGCCCTCGACGATCAGCGTCTCCGGGCCGTCGTTGTGGACCTCGATCAAGAGCCCCCCGGTGTGCACCTGCCACGTGACCCCCGGCAGCGCTGGGTCCACGGTGATGCGGCTGTCGAGGTTGGTCGTCTCCTGGGTTCGGGTGTGTGCCGCGGCTTCCTCGGCCGGGACGGCGAGGACTCCCAGCAGCAGGAGCACGACGATCCCCGCAGCTCGGAGCGCCACCCCGCAGGCAGTCATCAGAGGAGCGCTGTGACGGCGACCAGGACCGAGTAGCCGGCCAGGAACGCGTTCGAGGCGTGGAACAGACGCCAGGCCCGCTCGGGTACCGGATCTCCGACCAGCGCGAACGCCCGCCCGAGGAACCAGGCCCCCAGCAGCGCGGTGGTGATCGCCAGCGGCCATCCGCCGACGCCCGCGACCGGGAGCAGCAGCGCGGTCGCCACGGTCGCGGTCGCGTACACGGCGCCGTGCTTGGCCGCCACGAGCGGCCCCCGGACCACGGGCAGCATCGGCACCTGGGCACGGGCGTAGTCCTGTCCGGTGCCGACGGCCAGCGCCCAGAAGTGGGTCGGCGTCCACAGCGTCACGAGCGCGAACAGGACCCAGGCGGGCGGGGCCAGTTCACCGGTGACCGCGGCCCAGCCGATCAGGGGTGGGGCTGCCCCGGCGGCGCCACCGATGACGATGTTCTGCACGCTCCGCCGCTTCAACCACACCGTGTAGATCAGCACGTAGTGCAGCCACGCGGCGACGGTCAACGCGGCCGCCAACCCGCCCGACACGGCCAACAGCAACGCGGTTCCGCCGACCAGCAGGGCCACCGCGAACACCAGCGCCCCGCTGGTGGAGATGCGGCCGGACGGCAACGGACGGTGAGCGGTCCGCGTCATGGCTGCATCGATGTCGCGATCGATGACCATGTTGGTCGCATGCGCCGAGCCCGAGACCGCCGCACCTCCGATCAGGGTCGCCACCACCAGGCCGCCACCGGGCCAGCCACCGGCCGCGATCAGCATGGCCGGGACCGTGGTCACCAGCAGCAACTCGATGATCCGGGGTTTGGTCAGGCTCGCGTAGTCGCCCGCGACCTTGAGGCTGCGGGCCGCGACCGGGGTCGAGCGCAGGACGTCGGTGGTCATGTCAACCCACCGGCCAGACCTGGGCCAGACCGAGGTGGGAGATCAGGTAGAAGACCACGAACCACGCCAGGAAGAACAGCACGATCGCGTAGGTCCCGGGCGCCTCGAACTTGCTCCACCTCGCCGTGAGCTTCGCGAACCGTCCGACCGGCTCCATCCCGCCGTGGGTCTCGACCAGGGTGTCACCACCTTCCTGGGCGAGTGCCTCCCGGCGTTCGCGCTCGGGCCGTCCGAAGGCGTAGAGCATCCCCTCGTCCGGGCGGTCGGTCCGCTCGCCGCGGAGCAGGGTCATGACCATCACCCAGACGAACATGATGCCGCCGGCGACCGCGAAGACCGCGCCGACCGACACGAGCAGCATGATCGAGGGATAGGGGCCGGAGCCGAACAGGTCGACTCCCACCTGCGCGCCGCTGTAGTCGAGGTCGGCGACCCGTCGGGGTACCCCGAGTCGACCGGCGAGCAGCATGGCGAGCGTCAGGAGCAGCACGCCGCTGGAGAACACCCACGGCTGCCACCGGGCCATCCGCTGGTTGACCAGCCGGCGTTGGCTGAGCAACGGCACGAGGTAGTAGGAGATCCCCATGAACGCCACGGTGGTCCCCGACACGACCGTCGAGTGGAAGTGCCCGACCACGAACAACGTGTTGTGGATCAGCATGTTCAGTTGCATCGTCCCCATCAGCACCCCGGTCACCCCGGCGATGAAGCCGAAGTAGACGACGGAGAGCACCAGGGAGGAGAACCCGGGCTCCCGCCAGGGCGCCATCCTGAGCCAGCCGAACATGCCCCGGCGGTAGCCGCGTTCGCGCTGGCCGACCTCGATCGCTGCCGGGATCGAGAAGGCGTGGATCAAGCTGGCCAGCACGGCGAGGTAGAGCAGGTAGCTGGTGTTCATGATCCGGTGGCTGGTGCCGAGACCGGGGTCGACCAGGAGGTGGTGGACCGCGCCGAGGTGGATGAACGCGATGTAGAGCAGGAACGCGAACCGACTGAGCCCCTCGTTGACCGGGCGCCCTCCGAGCGTGAAACCGATCAACGCGTACCAGACCGCCACCATCGCGGCCAGGTTCACCTGTTGCGCGCCGTGCCCGATCCCCCAGAAGAACAGGCGGTAGGTGGCCGGGTCCACGCTCTCGATGACACCGATCGACTGGAGGAACAGGAGCCCGTAGGCCACGGCCCCGGTCAAGAGCGAGTACACCGCGATGACCGCAGCGGCCAACAACCCGTAGACGACCAGCGGCAGGGAGCCGTCGTAGGTCCGCTCACGTTTCGCGGTGGTGATGTTGGCGAAGAACAGCACGCAGGCGACCAGGACGCCGACGGCGAAGAGCAGGACGCCGAGGTAGTAGAGCGGATCGGCCGTCAGCGGCGGATACGCGGTGAACATCACCGTCGCGCGACCGGTCAGCATCGCCCACTCGGCGAGCAGGACGCCGACGACCATCATGGAGAAGTTCGCCCATGCGAGGCGGGGCATCACCATCCGCGCGTTGAGCAACATGGTCGAGCCCCAGTACAGGGCGCCGACCTCGAAGAACAGCAGCCAGAACAGCAGCATGGTCGCGCCGTGGCTGGCCAGGAGCCGGTACCACCAGTCATCGCTGATCGGGAGGCCCTGGCGTTGCAGGGCGATCAGGAGCGCCAGGGTCCCGCCGAAGGCCAGCAGCGCGATCCCCGCGACGGCGTTGGTCAGCGCCAGGCGCTGGCCGTTCCGCTCGACGACGAAATCGGTGACGTTGCAGACCCGCGAGGGTGCGGTTGGGGTGACAGCGGTCACGATCTTGGCCTCCCGGTGGTCAGTCGACGACGATCAGGCCGGTCATGACGTGGTGGCCAAGACCGCAGTACTCGTTGCAGACGATCGGGAACTCGCCCGTCTCGTCCGGGGTGATCTCGATCACGTACAGGTAGCCCGGCAGCACCTGGAAGTTGAGGTTGACCGGCTGCAGCGACAGGCCGTGCTGGACGTCGGTGGAGGAGACCAGCAGGCGGTAGGTCTCGCCTCGCTCGAGCTGGAGCACCGGCCGGAACGCGAACCGGTTGGCGTGGAGGTAGACCTCGCTGCCGGGCGGGGGCGCGACAACGGGAGCACCGTCGACCTCGTCGATCTGGTACTCCTCGACGAACGCCTCGACCTCCGCCCGGAAGTCCTCGGGCTCGATGCGGTAGGACTCGATCGGCGTCTGCTGGTCCCCGATGCCGAGCCAGATGTACATCCCGCTGAAGAGGATGAGGCACCACACGAAGGCGATGGTCAGCCAGCGTCGCTCGTCCGGCCCGAGCGCCCCCCACCAGCGGGGTCTCGGAGGCAGCAGCGTGCTGAGGTCGCGCTCGTCCTCGGTGTGCGCGTGTTGGTCCGTCACGTGCGTCTCCTAGCGTCCGGCCCAGGTGGGCAGTTCGGAGAGCTCCCAGAGTCCCCAGCCGAGGTACAGCAGGCCCGGAACGACCACGCTGATCACCAGGAGGAGCCAGGGGTTGTCG
The DNA here is from genome assembly GCA_040904745.1 of Nitriliruptoraceae bacterium. GTDB lineage: Bacteria > Actinomycetota > Nitriliruptoria > Nitriliruptorales > Nitriliruptoraceae > T1Sed10-7. The sequence goes on along the minus strand of JBBDSW010000008.1, from coordinate 49,603 downwards.
AGGAGCCGCTGTGGCCATGGAAGGTCATCGCGGTCCTGGTCGGGCACGGGTTCGTCGCTCACGTCTTGACCTCCTCGGTCATCGAGTTCGGGTCGTCTGCTCCGGTGTCATCGATCGGTGTCGGATGTTCTCGGGAGCTGCGCAGGGAGCGGTGCGCGGCGACGGGACCGGCAGCACCCGGGCGCAGGCCGAGCACCGTGGCGAGCACGAAGGTGGCCCACAGCCAGCTCGCGACGGCGAGGTGGCCGACCGCGCTGAACACGCCGGCACGCGTGAGCACGTTGGCGAGGCCGAGACCGACCTGGAGCACGACCAGCGCGACGGCGAGCCACGGCAACCACCCGGTCCATGGGGGCAGCGGGCTCCGTCGGCGTTGCCGGCGGACGGCGACGGCGAAGGCCACCACCGCAGCGGCAACGAGGTAGCCGCCGGCTCGATGGGTGACGTGCAGCCACTCGCGCATGTGCCCCGTCCAGGCGCCGTCGGCGAGCCAGATCGGGACCGCGTTGAAGACGTAGGCCGCACCCCGGCCGGTGGCCTGCGAGCCGAGCAGCGCTTGGAGGAACACCAGGACGCCGACCACGGCTGCCCACCGTCCGATCCGCTGCTCGGCGGCCGTGCCGGGCTCCGAGGAGGGCCTCGCGAGCACGGCCAGCACGATCAGGCAGGCGACGACGACCAGGGACATGCCGAGATGGGACGTGACGAGCCCGGCTCGAAGCTGCAGGAGGACCACCGCGGCACCGAGGGCGGCTTGGAGGAGCACCAGGACGAGGGCGGTGAGGCTCAGCCGCCAGAGGACCGGGCGCGAACGCAAGCGCCAGGCCGACCAGGCCGTCAACCACGTGACGGCGAGCGCGATCACCCCGGCCCACAGGCGGTGGCTGTGCTCGAACCACATGTTGACGTCCGCCGGCGGGACCCACTGGCCGTAGCAGGCGGGCCAGTCCGGGCAGGCGAGGCCGGAGTCCGTCGCGCGCACGGCACCACCCATGGCGATCAGGAGCAGCGTTCCGAGGGCGGTGGCGATCGCCAGGCGCCGTAGCCCAAGGGTCGGATCGTCGGTCACCTGGCAAACCCTCCCCTGGTCCGCGTCGGCACCGTGCTCCTATTTGTACTGCCGCACACTAGACCAAACGGGGGAAACACGGTCGGGATCCTCCGGTTCGTCATGCGATCTCCGGTGCGATCGCCGGTCGGCGTGCTGCGCGCGCGGCACGTCGCACGCCGAGACCGGTCAGGACCAGGAACAGCAACAGTGCGGTGACGTTGCCGTGCAGGGCGATCTCCCGCCAGGACGGCGAGCCGACGAGATCGGCCCCGATGCGCACCAGCACGGACGACTGGAGCAGCACCACGGGGAACTGAGCGCTCCTCGCGAACACCACCGGGAGCCCAAGCAGGACCCGCAGGAAGCCGGGCGTGAGCCCCATCACCTGCGTGAGGACGGAACCGAGGAAGAGCGAGTGGACCACGGCGTCGTGCAGGAGCACCCCGGAGACACCCGCTCCGGTCGCGATCCAGAGCAGGCCGCTGGCTGCGAGCCATCCGGTGGCCAGTGCCGCACAGCGGCTGGCGAACCGCTCCTCCCGGTCACGGGTCCCGGCGAGTCGCTGGCGGGCGGCGGGAGCGGATCCGACGGCCAGTGCGACGAGACCGAGCCCGGCCAGCACGAGGCCGCTGGCCCGCCATGCCGGGACCATCACCGCCCCGGCCGCGAGGACGGTGGCGGGCGCGAGGACCGTGCCCCCGAGGACCAGCCGCCTACCCCGGCTCTCATCGCGTCGTGCCTGCATCCGCAGCAGCGTGAGCACGAGGAAGACCGCCGTCAGCGGCGTGATCGCGACCGGCCCCGAGCCGAGCAGCCAGTGTGCGGCGGCGACGAGCCAGGCAAGAGCCCCCAGCAGACCGAGGAGGTCAGCGGCCGGCCGTCTCGCTCCGCCGCCGGGGAGGTAGGTGGCGACCAGCACGCCGCCGGCTGTGACGAGCAGCACATCCCCAACCGGACGGACGAACGGCAGCGCGAGCACGGCGGCCGCGCTGGATGCCGGCGCCAGGTAGGCCCATCCGCCATCGACCTCGAGCGCACGATGCAGTGCGAACAGCGTCCCCAGGAACCCGAACACCATCAGGACCGCGTGCAGATCCGCCGCGACGAAGCGGTGCTCGATCCCGCCTCGCGCCAGGCCCGTGTACATGCCGAGCACGAGGGCGATACCGACGAGCAGGAGCGCCACGAGGTGCCCACGGCCGGGCCGCGTGAGGGCGAGCGTCGGCGTCGCCAGCGACCCACGGGGTGCACTCGTCACCACCGCTCCCACGCTCGTCCCTTCCGTTGTCGGCATCGGCATCGGCGTCGGCATCGACCCTCGGCTACGTTTTGTAGTCAACTAAACGTTAGCGTCTACCGCAAGTCCAGCGCGCGAAGATCGGACCGATCGGTGCCCCGACCCATGCTCCTACCTGCGCTCACCGCCCTCGTCACGCTCGGTTGCGTCGCCGAGCCCGCGGCCATCCAGGTCCCTGACGACGCCGACATCGTCCTCGTTGCCGATGACCTCTTCTACGAGCCGGATCGGATCGAGGTGCCCGCTGGTGAACCGATCTCCCTCCACCTGCGCAACGACGGCGGGATCGTCCACGACCTGGTCCTGGACACCGGTTGGTCGAGCGGCGAGGTCCGCCCCGGAGAGGCCGTCACGGTCACGATGGGCCCCTTGGCGTCCTCGACGACCGCGTGGTGCTCCGTCCCCGGACACCGGGACGCCGGGATGGAACTCGACGTGCTGGTCGGCGGGTCCGGATCATGACCCCCGCGGTCCGCACGCTGCGGCACGATCCCAACGAGCAGCCGTTCATCGTCATCTGGGAGGTCACACGCGCCTGCCAACTGGTCTGCCAGCACTGCCGTGCCGATGCGATCCGCCAGCGCCATCCCACGGAACTGACCACCACCGAGGGCCACCGGCTCCTCGATGACCTCGCCACCTTCGGACCGCCCCGCCCCCTGGTGGTCCTCACGGGCGGCGACCCCTTCGAACGCGATGACCTCGAGGACCTCGTGTCCTATGGCACGTCGCTCGGCCTCAACATGTCGCTGTCACCGTCGGTGACCCCGAGGCTGACCGTGCGGACGCTGGAGCACCTCCGCGACGCCGGCGCCAAGGCAGTGTCACTCTCACTCGACGGTGCGTCAGCCAAGACGCACGACGGGTTCCGGGGTGTCGATGGCGTGTTCGACGCGACCTTCCCCGCCGCACGTGCGATCCGTGACCTCGGCATGCGCCTGCAGATCAACACGACCGTGACCCGAGCGACGGTCGACGACCTCCCGGCGATCCTCGACCAGGTGATCGACCTCGGCGCTGCGCTGTGGAGCGTGTTCTTCCTGGTCCCGACCGGGCGAGGCGGCTCGCTGGATGCCTTGGATCCCGCGGAGACCGAGGACGTGCTCCACTGGCTACATGAGGCTTCCCGGCTCGTGGCGATCAAGACGACGGAGGCGCCGCACTACCGACGCGTGGTCCTGCAGCGTGCCACCGACGACCGCCGGCCAGCGTCCCTCGGAGCGCTCTACGACCGACTCCGTGCGGCATCACCGCTGTTGCGCAGAGCGATCGGGGAGCACTCCCGCCGGGCCGCCCGACCGCCCCTCGACGTCAACGCCGGGAAGGGCTTCGTCTTCGTCGACCACCTCGGTGCCGTCTATCCGAGCGGCTTCCTTCCCCTACCGGTGGGCTCGGTTCGCCACGCCCCGATCACCGACATCTACCGGAACTCCCCCCTGTTGCGGCAGTTGCGGGACCCGGATGCGTTGGCCGGTCGGTGCGGGCGCTGCGAGTTCCGCGCCGTGTGCGGTGGATCCAGGTCGCGTGCCTATGCCGGCACGAACGACCCACTGGCCGAGGACCCCGCCTGCAGCTATCTGCCCGCCACGGATGCCGAGGGAACCGGGGGCCCGTCGATCACGCTGCGGCACGCGTTCCCGTCGAACGAGGGCTCGAGCGAACGCACCGACAGGTCCGCTGAGAGCTCGGACATCGCGCCGCGCATCATCCCGAGGTGCAACGAGCAGACGATGTCCGGGTGACGCCTGGCGAGATCCGGGAACGGACACCGATGGAGTTCCAGCACGCCGCCACTCGGAGGATCGGACGCCACCTGCGGAGCGAACCCGGCGCGGTCCAACAACGCGATCAGGCGCCTGGTCGCCTCGGGATGCGAGAGCCGCTCCCCTGGACTCGGCGCGTCGACGAGGTAGCGGCCCCACTCATCACCCGCGGCGAGGGCTCGCTCCTCGACATCGTCAAGTCCCGCGGAGAACGAGCCCGCGAGCATCGCCGCGAGGAACCGGTAGCCGTCCGCCTCGGGTGGTTCCTCCACATCCGACGCCGCCCGGAAGACGACCCGGGGACGGCCCGGACCACGAGATCCCTCGGCGGCCGGTTCTCGCGCACGCTCGACGAGCCCGGCCGCCTCCAGCACGGACAGATGGGTGCGCACGGTGTTGGGGTGCAGGGAGACCGTCGCCACCAGCTGCTCGACGCCGAGCGGCCGCGCGGCGTCGCGGAGCAGTCCGAGCAACCGGATGCGCACCGGGTTCGCCAGCGCTCGGTGGATCTGCTCGTCTCGCGGCATCTCCTACGCCTTCCGGCGAGTGGTCAGCTGACGTTGAGGGTCGCCTCCATGCCGGCCTCACGGTGCCCCGGGATCGAGCAGTACACGCTGTAGGTGCCGGCCTCCAGCTCGATGGTCCCGCTACCGGTCTCCCCTGGCTCCACGTGCACCACCGAGGCGTCCCCGGCCTCCTCGATGACCACGTCGTGCTCGACCGCCCCGACGTTCTCCACGACCATCTCGATGTCACCGGCCTCGGCGGAGTACTCCTCCGGGTCGAAGTACAGATCGCCCGCCTCGATCTGGAGGGTGCCGTCCTCGGCCGTGGCCGCGCCTCCACCTTCGCCACCGTCGCCGCCACCACACGCTGCCAGCGCGAGGCTCGCGACGGCGACGACACTCAGACGCCGCCACGTGCGCTTGATCTTGGACATGTTCGGTCTCCTGTGCACATCGTGTGGGATCGAGGTCGACGTGCTGGTCGACCATCGTCGGTTGTGAGAGGACAGTTTGTTCTGAGAGAAGTAGGAACAACTAGGGCCGTTCGGCCCGGATCGCCTCGACCGGACCGCAGCCGCCCTACTGCTCGCCCTGAGACCGCTCCGCGGTCACGATCCCGCGGAGTTCCTCGGTCTGATCGCTGCTCGTGATGGCCAGGAGGACGTCGCCAGGCAGGATCTCGGTGTCACCGGAGGGCGTCAGGACCTCCGCGTTGCGCCGGATGCTGGCGACGATGGTACGTGGCGGCCAGGCGATCTCCCGGATGCGCTGGCCGGCGATCTCCGCGCTGTCGGCGACGACGAGTTCCATCGAGCGGGTCCCAACCAGATCGCGCAGGGGGCTGGCGGCCTGCCGTTGCTGGGACTCGACCGTGAGGCGCAGGGCCTGCTGGTAGGCGTGCACCACATCGGCCCGCCGCACGAGCCCGACGAGTTCGGTGTGGTCCTCGGAGCTGACCACGGGAACCCGCCCCACGTCGAGCGCCGCCATGCGTTGCAGGGCTCGGAACACCGGATCTTCCGGGGTGACGGTCAGCGGCGAACGGGTGCAGATGTCACCGGCGGTGCGCCGATCCTCGGATCCTTGCCCGTCAGCGGACGCCTGCGCACTGGTGACATCGGAGATGGAGACCACGCCGACGAGACGGCTCGGATCATCGGCCGCGACGACGACGAACCCGTGTGGCCCGGATCGCGCGAAGCGCTGATGGAGCTGTTCGAAAGGGAGGTCCTCTGCGACCCGCTCCGGGTCGCGGGTCATGATCTCCCCCACCCGGACGAGCTGCATGATGTCGACGTCTTCGGGTTCGCTGTAGATGATCCCGCGCTCACGGAGCGGACGCGTGTACATCGAGTCGCGGTCGAGGAGGTCCGCCGTGAACGTGGCAAAGCCGGTCGCCAGCATCAACGGGATGACCATGCCGTAATCGCCGGTGAGCTCGAACGCGATGATGATCCCGGTCAACGGCGCGCGTGCGGCCGCACCCAGCACGGCGGCCATCCCGGCGAGCGCGAGCGCCCCGGGCTCGACGGTCGACTCCGGCAGCGCGACCAACGCCATGTGCCCGATGGCGGCGCCGAGTGCTGCCCCGAGGAAGAACGCCGGGCCGAACGAGCCCACCGAGAACCCGGAGCCGATCGAGATGCAGGTGGCCACGAGCTTCGCGAGGAGGAGGAGCAGGACCAGACCGGCGGCGGCGAGCCCTACCTGCTCGAACTCGGCGGCGAACTGGCCATCCAGGAGCCGGGCGATCGGCTCGTGTACGGCCCCCGGCACCGGCGGCAACTCATCCCCGGTCCCCAGCACCTCGGGGACCATCAGCGCAAGGAGGCCGACGGCGAACCCGCCGATCGCGGTGCGCAGCGGCGGCCACACACGGATGCGCTCGAACGCCTTCGTCGCCAGATGTTCACCCCGCGATAGTGCCCAGCCAACCCCGGCGGCGGCGACCCCGAGGACCGCGTAGAGGAGCAACTCGGTCGGCGCACCGAGCCCGTAGGACGGGGGGTTGTAGATCAGCCGCTCCCCCACGATCTCCCGGGCGGTGACCGAACCGGCGACCGAGGCGACGACGATGACCTGGAGGTAGCGCATCCGGAAGCCACCGAGGATGACCTCGATGGCGAACAGCATGCCGCCGATCGGCGCGTTGAACGAGGCCGCGATCCCTGCGGCGGCTCCGGCTGCGAGGAGCTCGCGCTTGCGATCCTCGGTCAGCGCCGCCATGCGTCCGAACAGGGACCCGAGCGCAGCGCCGATCTGCACGATCGGCGCCTCACGTCCGCCGCTGGCGCCGGAGCCGATCGACAGCCCCGACGCGACCAGCTTCCCCGGAGCGACCCGGACGCCGATACGGCCGCCATGCAGGGCGATGCTCTCCATGACCTGCGTGACCCCGCCCCCACGCGCCTCGGGGACGGCGTAGGTCACCAGGAGCCCGACGAGCAGACCTCCCAGGGTCGGCACCAGGACGACGAGCAGCGGACCAGGGGCCGCACCGAACGCCACGCCCTGTATCCACGACACCAGCTCGATGAGGCCCGCGGCCAGCAGGCCGGTGGTGACGCCGACCACCGCGGCCAGGATCAGGATGGTGCCGGGTGTCTCGATGAGGGCACCGCGGAGCCGGCGGACGATCCAGTGGCGAACGATCGCGTGCTGCAGCGCGGCTATCCGCCGGCGATGCGAGGAATCCGAGCGCCCGGCTCCAACCCCACTCATCCGGGTTCCCTTCACCGTCGAACGCGGTCGCGGTCGCCATGTGGCCGTGCCCCGAGGCCACCGGGCGCCATCACAGCGGTGCGCAGTCTACGGCCGCTCCACGGGATCCGGCTCAGGCAGCGAACCCTGCCCCCCTGGCCGGGTGCCCTCCGGAGCATCAACATCTACGATCCCAGGAAACCCTCGGATCGGGAAGCACGTTGTGATGGGTTCGGGTAGTGAGTCTGCCACGGTACGGGAACGTCGGCTGGTGGAGGCGTTCGTGCAGTTGGCCGACACGTTGGTCGAGGACTTCGATCTGGTGGAGTTCCTCTCCGAGCTGGTCGAACGGGTCGTCGAGCTCGGCATCGTCTCCGAAGCCGGGATCCTGCTGGTCGACGAGTCCGGCGACCTGCAGGTCATGCCGCCTCCCATGAGCGCACCCACCTGCTCGAGCTGTTCCAGATCCAGAACCAGGAGGGCCCCTGCCAGGACTGCTTCACCACCGGCCGGCCGGTCGGCGTCCTCGACCTCGAACACGAACAGGACCGCTGGCCCCGCTTCACCCCGCAGGCGCTGGCCACCGGGTTCCGCTCGGTCCAAGCCGTCCCCCTGCGACTGCGCGGCACCATCCTCGGCGCGATGAACCTGTTCCTGACGTATCCCGGCGGCATCGACAGCGACAGCCAGACGGTGGTACAGGCCATGGCCGACGTGGCCACCATCGGCCTCCTCCAACAGCGCGAGATCCACCAGGCCCACACCGTCCAGGACCAGCTCCAACACGCGCTCCACAGCCGCATCAGCATCGAACAGGCCAGAGGCATCCTCTCCGAGCAAGCGCACCTCGACCTCGACGACGCCTTCGAGCTCCTACGCAGCCACGCCCGCGACAACAACCTCAAACTGTCCACCCTCGCCCACCACATCGTGACCGGGACCGTCACCGCCACCGACCTCACCCCCCGGACGTAGCCCCACCCGGATCGCTCGTGACCCGTCAGCTCCCGAGCGGACACCGACGACACACCGGATCAGCGACCACCGGCTGACAGCGGTGCGGTCCGCACGCCTCCTCGGCTCCGGTGACCTCCACGTTCGGGAGCCATCCCTGGCCGACCGCGTGGGTGAGGACGGACCGAACGACGGTCGGGTCGGCCTCCAGGGTCCGGGCGAGATCCGCGAGCCGCACCGCGCCACCTTCGGCGGCGTTCAGCGCATCACGCAGCGCGAGAAGCATGCCTGCTCACCCCCCGCCCAGCAGGAGGCTGATCGCCCGACCACCTTGGAAGACCGCGGTGGCGGCCAGCCAGGCGATCGCCAGGTTCATCGTCACGCTCAGCAGTGCCCATCGGCCGCCCAGTTCGTGGCGGATCGCGGCGACGGTCGCGACACACGGGACGTACAGCAACACGAACATCAGCAGGGCCGCCGCGGCCAGCCCCGGATGACCCCCACTGGATCCCGCCAGTCCCCGCTGCAAGGGAGCAGCGAGGCCGGTCGCGTCCTCTTCGGGACCGTCGGCGAGCTCGATCCCGACGATGCCGGGGATGGCCAGGGCAGCATCGCGGGTCGCCATGGCGAGCCCTTCGCCGATGCCACGGAGGTCACCGAGCACGTCGAGCGACCCTCCCTCCGGGCCCCCAGGTCCGTCACCGGTCGCGTAGACCTGCCACAGGGTGGCGATCACGACCTCCTTGGCGACCGTCCCCGTGAGCAGCGTGCCCGTCATCTCCCAGTTGCCGAGCCCCGCTGGCGCCAGGGCAGGGGCGAGCGTGGCCGAGGTGGCGGCGAACGCGCTGTCCTCGAGATCGGTGTCGTCGAACGAGCCACCCCCCGCGATGGGGATGGCCAACAGCAGCCAGACGGCCATCGCAGCGAGGAGGATCACGGTCCCGGCGTTGCGCACGAACGCACCGACCCGCTGGGAGACGTAGCTGCCCAGCACCCGGAACGACGGACGGCGGTACGGCGGCAGTTCGAGGACGAACGAGCTCGAGCGCTCCGAGCGGAGCAGGAGGCGATCGAGGACCGTCCCGAGCACGAGGACCATCACGAAGCTCAGGATGTACATCCCGAAGACGACCGTGCCGCGGATGCGCGGGAAGAACACGCTCGCCAACAGGACGTAGACCGGCAGCCGGGCAGCGCAGGAGACGAACGGCATCAGGAGCGCGGTGATGACGCGGTCACGGCGCCGATCCAGCACCCGGGTGGCGTAGACGCCGGGCACGTTGCACCCGAACCCGAGGAGCAGCGGGAGGAAGCTCTTCCCGCTCAACCCGATCGGGGACATCACGCGGTCCATCAGGTAGGCGGCCCGTGCCATGTAGCCCGAGTCCTCGAGGACCCCGAGCGCCACGTAGAGGACCGTCAGTACGGGCACGAAGACCAGCACCGCGCCGACACCGGCGAGGATGCCGTCGAGCAACAGGCCCTCCACCCACGTCCCGCGGAGACCGACGAGGCCGAGGAGACCGGCTCCCCACCCGCGCACCGGCCCCCCGATCACCTGCTCGATCCACCCGACGAACGGGTCCGCGACATCGGTGACGATGGTGAACACGACCCACATCAGGAGGAGGAAGACCGGGACGCCGAGCAGCCGGTTCGTCAGGACGTCGTCGATACGGTCGGTCCGGGAGCGAGGCACGACCTCACGCTGGACGACACCCGCCGCGAGGTCGTGCACCCACCCGTACCGGCGGTCCGCGATGAGGAGTGAGGGATCGATCCCGTCGGTGGCGCGGATGCGGTCGGCAGCTGCCTCCGCCCTGGCCACCACGGCACGACCACCGGGGACGCCGGTGACCGCACCCACCGTCGTCGGCTCGCCTTCGAGCAGCCGCAGCGCCAGCCAACGACCGCTGGAGTCGCCGTCCAGCGGAAGGCTGGCCAGGGCCGCCTCCAGGTGCTGGAGCTCGTCACCGACCACCTCGCCGTAGTCGATCGGCAGGGACGGGATGCTCTCGGTTCGCCCGGTCGTGGTCATGAGGCTGCCCGCTGGCTCTGCGCCACCACCCGGTGTCCCACGCTCGAGAGCGCGGACACGAGGTCATCGAGGCCGCGTCCGGTCCGTCCGACCGTCCGGACCACGGGTGCGCCGAAGACTCTCGCCAGTCGGGCATCGTCGATCACGAAACCCTCAGCCAGGGCCGAATCGGTCATGTTCAGCACCAGGACCAGGGGGCGACCCAGTTCCGCCAGCTGCGCGGCGAGGTAGAGGTTCCGCTCCAGGTTCGCGCTGTCGAGCACCACCGCGACGACGTCCACATCGCCGCCGGTCAGCACCTCCTCGGCCACCAGTTCCTCAGGGGAGGAAGCCGCGAGGCTGTAGGTCCCCGGAAGGTCGATGACGATGAGCTCATCCCGGCCCACCGACCGCGTCCCGGCACGACGTTCCACGGTCTTCCCAGGCCAGTTCCCGACGTGCTGGCGGGAACCGGTCAGCTGGTTGAACAGGCTCGACTTCCCCACGTTCGGGTTGCCGGCCAGCGCCACACGGATCACGCCTGATGCCGCCTCGGGCAGCGGTTCCGCGTCCCCACCCGCCTGGCAGCAGTCAGCCATCGACGGCCTCCGGTGCGACGAGGATCCGGCTCGCCTGGGCCCTCCGGAGGGCGAGCAGGCCACCGCCGACCCGAAGCGCGAGGGGACCGCCGAACGGGGCGCGGCGCAGCACCTCGACCCGCACGCCGTCGCGGAGGCCGAGCTCGGTCAGCCGGCGGCGTTCGTCGCGCGGGACCGTCAGCGCGGTGACGATGGCACCGCTACCGGGAGGGACCTCGGTGAGCGTCACGGGATGCCTCCGAACGGGAGCGAAGGAAGGGTTGTTAGGTCAGGGTCACCTTCCGAACACGCCGGCCCTAGGGCCGGACGTCCTCCGCTCCCGGCGGATGGCCTTGACTACTCCGGGTCGACCGCCGGAGGCACCCACAGGTTGATGCCGGCCTCATCCGCGTACCGGTCGATCTCCGCGAGCTCCTCGTCGGTGAAGGCGGGGCCATCGACCGCAGCGACGTTGTCCTCGAGCTGACGCACGCTGCTCGCGCCGATCAGCGCCGAGGTCACCCGCGGGTCACGCAGCGTCCAGGCGATGGCCATCTGCGCCAGCGACTGCCCACGACGCTGGGCGATGTCGTCGAGTGCGCGGACCCGCGTGAGGTTCTCCTCGCTCAGGAAGCCCTCACGGAACGAATCGACCGCCCGGCCGGCGCGGGAGGACTCCGGGATGCCATCGAGGTAGCGGTCGGTGAGCAGTCCCTGTGCGAGCGGCGAGAACACGATCGCACCGACACCCTCGTGCTCCAACGTGTCGAGGAGCCCGCCCTCGATCCAGCGGTTGAACATCGAGTAGGACGGCTGGTGGATCAGCAAGGGCGTACCGAGGTCGCGCAGCATCCCGGCCGCTGCCTCGGTCTGGGCCGGCGAGTAGGACGAGATGCCGACGTAGCGGGCACGACCGGAGCGGACCGCGAAGTCCAGTGCCCCCATGGTCTCCTCGAGCGGGGTCTCCGGATCGAACCGATGCGAGTAGAAGATGTCGACGTGGTCGAGCCCGAGCCTCGCGAGGCTCTGGTCGAGGCTGTCGAGGAGGTACTTGCGGGAGCTGCCGACCCCGTAGGGGCCGGGGTACATGTCGTAACCGGCTTTGGTCGAGATCACCAGCTCCGCCCGATGGTCACGGAGATCGGTCGCCAGGAGCCGACCGAGGTTCTCCTCCGCGGCACCGGGAGGCGGCCCGTAGTTGTTCGCGAGATCGAGATGCGTGATGCCGAGGTCGAAGGCCCGACGGATGATCGGACGCTGCTCCTCCAGCGCCCGGTCACCACCGAAGTTCTGCCACAGACCGAGTGAGATCTCCGGGAGCTTGAGACCGCTGGCTCCACAGCGGCGATAGGTCATGGCGTCGTAGCGATCGGGCGCGGGCACGTAGCTCATCTCTGGCTGCCTGTCTCTCGGTCGAGGTGGAGTCGACGAGCTTCTGCGTACCGCTCGCGCAGGTGCGGGGTCGGTTCGCCGGTGAAGCTCAGGGTGTCACCGATCCGCCAGTCGGGCTGGTCACCGCTCAGGACCCAGCCGGCCTGACGCGCCGCCCCGTCGGCGACGTACTCACCCGGTGGTGGCACGGTGACGGGATGTCCGAGGACGGTCGGGGCGAACTCGCGGACGGCGCCTGACGACGCAGCACCACCGATCAGGACGACCCGTTCGATCGGGACCTCGATCGCGGCGAGCGCGTCCACGGCGTCAGCGAGCCCGCAGAGCATCCCCTCGACCGCCGCGCGGGCGAGATGAGCCGGATCCGCCGTCTCCAGGGTGAAGCCGTGGATGGCGCCGGAAGCGTTCGGGAGGTTCGGGGTCCGCTCCCCCTCGAGGTAGGGCACGATGACCAGGCCACCCGCCCCCGGTGGTGCCGAGCGGGCGAGTTCGTCCAGTCGTGCGTGATCGACACCGAGCAGCCGTGCCGCCGCATCCAGGACCCGGGCCGCGTTCAGGGTGCACACCAACGGAAGGTGGTCCCCCGTGGCGCTGGCGAACCCGGCGACGAGCCCAGACGGGTCGGCGGTCGGAGCGCTGCTGCGAGCGTAGGCGGTCCCCGACGTGCCGAGCGAGACGGCGACGTCGCCGGGTTCGAGCCCGAGCGCGAGTCCAGCGGCCATGTTGTCGCCGGTCCCAGGTCCGATCACCGCACCTGCGGAGGTCTCACCAGCAGCCGTGGAAGGTCCGAGGACCCGCGGCAGGATCGGAACGTGCCCGAGGGCGCGTTCCAGGAGCTCGGGGACGTAGGCCGCTCTGCCTGGGGAGTAGTAGCCGGTGCCGGATGCGTCGCCGCGGTCCGTGACGAGGTCGTCGATGCTGCCGGCACCGGCGAGCTTCCAGGTGAGCCAGTCGTGCGGCAGGCACACCGCAGCGGTCCGGCGCGCGGCCTCGGGCTCGTGCTGGGCGAGCCAGCGGAGCTTGGTGATCGTGAACGAGGCGACGGGGACGCTGCCCACCGCCTCGGCCCAGGCCCCCGGGCCGCCGAGCTCGTCGATGAGATCCTGGGCCGCGTCGGCGGAGCGGGTGTCGTTCCATAGCAGGGCTGGACGGATCACCTCGCCGTCCTCATCGAGGCAGACCATGCCGTGCTGTTGCGCCCCGACCGAGATCGCGGCCACGTCATCGATGCCGCCGGCGTCGTCGATGGCGACCTGCAGGGCCGACCACCAGTGGCCCGGATCGACCTCGGTTCCCTCAGGATGGGCCGCCCGACCGGAGCGGACCAGCTCGCCGGTCACCGCATCGCGGATCACGACCTTGCAGGACTGTGTCGACGAGTCGATCCCAGCGACGAGGGCCATCTGCGAGCTCCGAACGGTGATGCGAGCGAGGGGAGATGCGGTCGCACATCGCGCGGGCCGCATCCACCACCGAGGCTAGCCCGTGACCTCCTCGTTCCTCGTGGCGCACAACCCGCCTCAGACGAGGTCTTCGGGCACCCCACCGTTCGCCCGTGACCGTCTCGCGGCGAGCGACACCGCGAGCGCGTCGCGCGCCTGCGCACCGGTCGCTCGCTGTGGGGCGACACCACGCTCCACGTGGCTGACGAAGGCTTCGACCTCCGCGCCGAACGGGTCCGCCGGCTCGACCTCGATGGAGCGCACCGCATCCTGCCCGAAGACCTGGAGGCCAGCCGGCTCCGCGGCTTCGCCGAGGTTCCCCCCCTCCTGCGCCTCCCCGACGCGGAAGCGGTACTCCGCGCTTCCGTCCGCCCCGTCGACACGGGCGGTGCTGGAGAACGGGAAGGCCCGGGGCATCGCCATGGACCCCTCGAGAACGGATACACCCCCGCCTTCGTGCGCCAACGTGAGGACGACATGGTCCTCATCCCCGGTTCCCCGGGCGGAGACGGAGACGGCCGGTCCCAGCACTGCGAGCGCCTGGTCGATGTCGTGTGGGAGGAGGTCGACGATCACCCCTCCGGAACGGGAGACGTCGGCCATCCAGCTGTTCCAGTCGGCCGGTGGCGATAACCGTGAGGCGGAGAAGATGCGGGGCCGGCCGATCTCCCCGTCTGCCACGAGGCGATCCAGCGCGACGTACTCCGGCCAGAATCTGAGCACGAGGCCGACCATGAGGAACGCCGCGCTCCGTTCAGAAGCCGCGATGATCTCGTCCGCGGCAGCGAGATCGAGAGCGATGGGCTTCTCGAGCAGCACGTGGCGGTCGGCCGCGAGCGCGTGGACAGCGATGTCGCGATGCGCGTCCGTGGGCACACAGACGTCCACCGCATCAACGGAGTCGTCCTCCAGGGCCTGTTCGAGCCGGTCGGTAGCCGTCGCACCGATGCTCTCGGCCAGCTCGGACGCACGCTCGCGGCTCCGTCCGACGACGTAGCGCACCTCCACGCGTTCACCCAGCGCGACATAGGCGTCGGCATGTGTACGGGCCATGAACCCATGGCCGACGATGGCGATCCCCACGGTCATGTCGAGGCCCCACCGCCAACGACCAACAGGTGCTCACGCGCCGCGCGCATGGCTTCGGTCACCTCGGCGACCGAGGGCCAGGGCTCACCTTGGAACTCGATCTCCACGGCCATCGGGCCGGCGTAGCCGGCATCATCGAGGATGCCGAGCAGGCGCGCGAAGTCGATGGTTCCCGCGCCTGGTGCCGGGAAGTTCCACTCACCCTTGCCGCCGATCTTGTCCTTCATGTCCATGTTCACGAGGTACGGCAGGACATGGTGGATGTCATCCACCGCCTTGCGTCCGCCGTAGAACTCGACGTTGGCCGTGTCGTACTTGACCCGGATCGCCGGGGAGCCGATCCGTTCGATGATCGGCTTCGTCGCCTCACCGGTGGCCATGATGTCACCGTGGATCTCGAGCGCGACGGTCACCCCGGCCTTCTCTGCGGCATCGGCCAGTGCCCCGACGCGGGAGAAGAAGTCGTTGACGCTCTCCTCCTTGCTGGCGTGCCCGCCGATCGCGGTGGTCACGAGATCGAGCCCGTAGTCGGCCGCCCACCGGATGCCATCGATGCCGTACGCGACCCCCTCGTCGGTCGTCAGGTCGGAGTGGATGCTCAGGGCGTTCGCCCGTAGCCCCGCGGCCTCGACCTTGCGGCGAACGTCGGCGACATCATCGGTCAGGCGGACGTGCTCGGTCCAGCCCCCGACCGCGGAGAGCTCGACGAGGTCGTATCCGGCAGCGGCGATGCCCTGCAACGCATCGTCGAAGCCGTGGGTGTGGAAACTGTTGGTGTGGCCTGCGATCCGGTCCTGCACGGTGTGCTCTCCCTCATCGATTCCTGGCTGCGCTGTGGTGACGGTGGGGCCGCGCTGCACGCGGCCCCACCGGTCATCGGTCACATCTCGACGTCGGTCCGTGGTGTCGTCTCGGCGAAGTCCTCGTCCAACTCGAAGGCCTCCGCATCAGCGATCACCCGGTCGAGGTCGATGTCGTTGCCCGCCTCGAGCAGCTCGTTGGTGTAGACCGCGTCGGGGTCGAGCACCTCGGAGGTCTGCTCCAGATCGGCGATGATCGACAGGTAGTCGTTCCACCCGGCCTCGTAGTGCCAACCCCAACCATCGCCCTGCTTGTCACTCAGGGCGTACAGGCTCCCGAGCTCCATCATGGAGTCGAGCGCGAGCTGCGGCTCCATCGATGCCGAGAGGTCGGGGAACTGCCGGTAGGTGATCTGCGCGGCGGCCTGCGGGTTGGCCCGGGCGAACTCGAAGCCCATGACCATGCCCTTGATGAAGCGCTCCCAGACGTCCACCCGTTCCGGGTCCTCGAGATCCGAGGCACGCACGGAGTACACGTTCGACGGGTGCTCGGACCAGTCCTGCCCTACCAACCACTCGACCTCGAGCCCCTGCGCGGCCCACTGGGCACGCAGTCCTTCCCAGCCCAGGCCCGCATCGACCTGACCGAGCGAGACCGCCTGACCCCACTGCGCGCCGGCCTCGACGTACTCGACCGAGTCCGGGTCGATCCCGATCTCGACGAGCATCGGGTTGATGATGACCTCCCAACCGGCGTCGGCTACCGAGATCCGCTTGCCCTCGAGGTCCTCGGGGGCCGTGATGTCCGAGCCCACGGGGACGGCGAAGTTGAAGGTCTGGCCCGCCATCATCCCGAAGATGGACTTGACGTCGATCCCGGCGTCGATCGATGACGTCAGGACACCCGGCGACGGGTAGCCGACGTCAGCCTGTCCCTCGGCTACGAAACGTGCCGGCGCGGTCGCTTCCTGCGGTCCGGCTTCCAACGTGACATCGAGACCCAGTTCCTCGAAGTAGCCCATCTCGATGGGCACCCACAGGTTGTAGTCGTCCATGACCTCGAGCGAGCCTCGTGGGGAGATCCAGGTCAACTCGACGAGTTCGGCCGGTGCGTCGGCTTCCTCGTCTTCGCCCTCATCGGAGGGTTCCGGTTCCTCCTCCTCGCTGTCGGTATCGCTGGTGTCGTCGCTCGCGGCCGGGTCGGCATCCTCCTCGTCGTCCGCATCACCGCCGCAAGCAGCCAGCAGCATCGCCAGCGCGGTTCCTGCGGCGAGCGCCCGGGCGAGGCGGCGTCGTCCTCGCATGGTCCTCTTCCGTTCCGATGTCCTCACAGTTGTCCTCACAGTGCGTGCCTTCCTTCAGGGGTTCAGGATTCCCAACTCGCCCAGCGCTTCCCGACGAGGAAGAACAGGACGTACAAACTGACCCCCAGGGCAGCGACGATCGACAGTGACGCCCCGAACTGAGGGATGCGGACGAGCGATGAGAAGTACACGAGACGGTTGCCCAGCCCCATGCCACCGCCGACCATCTCGGCGCCGACGGCCGTCAGGAGACCGAATATCGAGCCGACCATGTAGCCGACGACGATCATCGGCATGGCCAGCGGGAACCGGATCCGACGGAAGATCTGGAAGGTCGAGGCGCCGTAGGAACGCGCGAGCGCGATCATGGCCGAGTCGGTGCGCCGGAACCCCGTGGCCGCGTTGATCATGACCATCGGCCCGGATGCCAGGGCGACCGCGATCACGCGCGGGGTCATCCCGAAGCCGAACTGCAGCATCAGGAACGGGACGAGTGCGATCATCGGCGTGGTGACCATCACGATGATGTACGGCGCGATGATCTTCTCGATGAAGGGGCGCTGCGTGATGACGGCCGCCAGCATCAATCCGATCGAGGAACCGATCAGGAAGCCGAACCCGAAGGATCGCAGCGTCTCCAGCAGGGGCGGCAGGTAGAGGGTCGTGAAGTCGTTGAACAAGGTCGCGACCACGGCGGTCGGTCGCGGGAACACGAACTCCGGGGTCTCGGTGAGGATCAGGAGGCCCTCGAGGCCGAAGAAGACGGCCACGGCGACCCCGATGATCGCGACCACCTCGGCGACACTGCGGATCCCTGGTCCCGCCGTGAGGCTGCTCATGTCCACCGGCGACGACGCACCGTGGCCTTCGCCCGTCTTCGGCTCGTAGGACGGGATCTGCTCGAGCTGTCCTGAACGGCTCATGCGCCGGCTCCCTCGGGCGTATCGCCCTGCACGTCGGCCTTGATGTCACGGGTGAGCTGGATGAAATCCGGGTCGTAATGCAGATCGAGGTCACGTGGCCGGTCGAACGGCACGTCGTAGACCCGGGCGAGCCGGCCTGGACGGGGTGTCAGGACCCAGATGCGATCGGCGAGGAAGACCGCCTCGTTGATCGAGTGCGTCACGAACACCACGGTCTTCTTGGCGGCCTCCCACAACTGCAGCAACAGCAGGTTCATCTCATCGCGGGTGAAGGCATCCAGCGCTCCGAAGGGCTCGTCCATCAGGAGGACCTCGGGGTCCTGAGCCAGGGCCCGAACGATCGAGGCGCGCTGCCGCATCCCGCCCGACAGCTCCGGAGGGAAGGCGTCCTCGAAACCGGTGAGCCCGGCGATCTCGATCAACTCCGCGATCCGGTCTTGGTCGGGGGTGACCTTCTTGATCTCGAACGGGAACTCGATGTTGCTCTGCAGGGTCCGCCACGGGAGCAGCGTGGCGTCCTGGAAGACCATGCCGATCCGGTCCGGGACTGGCCGGGTGATGGGCTCACCGTCGAGGACGACGGACCCGGACGTGATGGGATGCAGTCCCGACATGCCCCACAACAGGGTGGTCTTGCCACAGCCGCTGGCACCGACGATGGCGACGAACTCGCCCTCGGCAACGCTCTCCGTGATCCGCTCGAGCGCGTGGACGGGTTCGGTCGCGCTCTCGTAGATCTTGGTGAGCTCGCGGATCTCGATCTTCGGGTTGGCCATCGGTGCGCTGCCGTTCGTCGAGGAAGGCGCGGCGTCCAACTCCGCCCCTGGGGACATCAGAACCACCCCGTCTCATCAGGGTCGGCGTACTGCATGAACTCCACCGGGGCGCCGTCTACGAGGACGAATCCCACCCGCGCGAAACCGTCCCCGACCTCGAACGGATCCAGCAGTACCTCGTGGCCCGCCATGGCCGCATCGAGATCGAGCGTCCGGTAGGCGACGTGCGGACGAGTACGCAGTGGCCCCTGGACGGGCGAGTCAGGCTCGTAGCGGAGCCACTCGACGTTGGCCGGATGGTCGCGCGGGCTGGTCACCCACACCCGGGTTGCCTCGACGAACACCTCGTTGCCGTGGCGCTCGTCCGTGGGGATCCCGATGTGATCGAACACCCTTCTATCGAACGTCATCTCGTCCCGCTCCCTGCTCCGGCTTCAACGCTGCTCCCGCGGCGCCTCCCTTGACGGGAGAACCAATAGGAAACTAACCTTTCTATTGTTCGCACGTCAAGGGCGAGCCCGCACGAGACCGGGAGATGGAGATGGCGTACCAGGAACCGTCCGGTTCCCCGCGCGTCCTCCGTCAGCTCAACCGCAACCACATCCTGCGGGTGATCCGCGCCTCCGGGCCGATCAGCCGGGGCGACCTCGCGCAGCACACCGGCCTGTCACGCCCCACCGTCAACGAGGTCGTCGGCGACCTCCTCGCCGAGGACATCGTCGAGGAACACGTCGGCGAGGGATACCCGGCCCGTCCGGGACCGCGGGCCAAACTGGTCCGGTTCCGTGCCGAAGCCGGCTACGTCCTGGGGGTGGACGTCGGAGCGACCAAAGCGGTCGTGCAACTTGCTGATCTCGACGGCCACATCGTGGCGACCGATCGGGCGGATACCGGATCCGTTCGATCCCGGACCGACGTGCTGCGGATCATCCGCGGCCGGATCGACGCCGTCACGGAGAGCGCGGGGGTGTCCCTGACCGCGATCCAGGCGGTCGGGATCGGCAGCCCAGGGGTCGTCGACCCGGACACCGGCTCCCTGTCCCTCGCCCCGCAGCTGCCGGGCTGGGAAGGGATCACCCTCTCCGAGGAGCTCGATCCGCGTATCTCGGCTCCGATCAGGTCCGCCAACGAGGTCCACCTCGCCGTGCTGGGAGAGCGCTGGCACGGCGCAGCTCGCGATGCCCGCGATGCCGTCTACCTCCACATCGGGGTCGGTATCGGCCTTGGCATCCTGATCGACGGCAAGCTCCATCCCGGCAGTGCTGGAGCCGCCGGGGAGATCGGCTATCTGCCGCTTCCAGAGCCCGATCCGAGCCGGCCCCCGGACGTCGGGGCGCTCGAGTACGCGGCGTCAGGAGCCGCCTTCGCCCGGCGGGGACGAGCCGCCGCGCGACTCCCCGGCGGTGCCCGGCTCACGGAGTTGGCCGGCGGGGACCCCGACGCGGTCGATGCCCGGACGGTGTTCCAAGCCGTCGCCGAGGGAGATGCTGCCGCGACGGACATCCGCGACGAGCTCATCGAGCTCCTGGCGCGTGCGACCGCCGCGGTGTGCCTGGTCCTCGACCCGACGACCGTGATCCTTGGAGGTGGGCTCTCACAGGCCGGGGCAGCGCTGGCAGAGCCGCTGGAGCAGCACGTGCGTCAGCTCGTGCCGAGGCCGCCCCGCATCGAGGTCTCCGAACTCGGTGATCTCGCCGTGACCTACGGCGCGGTCCGACTGGCTCTCGATCACGTCGACGAGACGCTGTACGGCGTGGATGCCAACGACGAGACCCAACGGAAGGCGGCGATATGAGAGTGCTCGCGGTGGGGGCACACCCAGACGACCTCGAGATCCTGTGCGGCGGGACGCTGGCGCGCTACGTCGAGGAGGGCCATGAGGTGACCATGGCCATGGTCGCCAACGGGGATCTCGGCAGCTTCGTCCACCAACGCCAGGAGATCGCTGCTCTCCGCGCGGACGAGGCACGCGCTTCGGCGGGGGTCGCCGGCGCGGATCACCTGAGCCTCGGGATCCCGGACGGCGAGGTCAACGCTGCCTCGCCCGAGCAGCGCCGCCTCGTCATCGACCTCGTACGGGAAGCAGGCCCCGACGTGATCATCACCCATGCCCCCAACGACTACATGACCGACCACAACGAGACGTCGAAGCTCGTCTTCGACACCAGTTTCCTGGCGACGATCCCCCTGCTGGAGACGTCACAGCCTCACCACGACGCCGTGCCGCCCCTGCTGTACATGGACACGCTCGCGGGCCTGCAGTTCGAGCCCACGGACTTCGTCGACATCACCGCGCATCTGGACACCAAGCTCGCGATGTTCTCGGAGCACCGGACGCAGCTGGAGTGGCTCCGCGATCACGACGGGGTCGACATGCTCGAGCACCTCCGGGCCGTTGCGCGCTTCCGTGGCCTGCAATCCGGCGTGGACTACGCCGAAGGGTTCCGTACCTGCAACGTGTGGCTCCGTGCGACCACGAAACGACTGCTGCCCTGAGGCGAGGAGAGAGACCATGAGCAAGGCGTCGACCGATGAGGAGTTCCGACCCTCCCTGGCGCGGTTCATCAGCTTCCGCGATGCCGCGGAATGCGAGCGGATCCGCGCGATCCCCCGTTCACGCATCACCGAACACCCGAACCCCGACTTCCGCATCGACGTGATCGACGAGCCCGCAGCGTTCTACCGCCGCTTCGCCACGGACCTGGTGGACCGCCTCCGCGCAGCTCGCGACGACGGTGAGCGGTTCGTCGCGATCCTCCCGGTCGGCCCCACCCCGCAGTTCCGCCTCGCCGCCGAACTCATCAACGAGGAACGCCTGTCACTCGACCATGTGCACACCTTCAACATGGACGAGTACGCGGACGAGGACGGCAGGACGGCTCCGATCACCTGGATCGGCTCTTTCCAGCGAGCCATGTGGGATCACTTCTTCGGTCTGATCGACGAGGATCTGCGTCCCCCGGCCGAACAGATCCACTTCCCCACCAGCGAGAACGTCGACACCTACAGTGATCGCATCGCAGACCTCGGCGGGGCCGACGTCTGCTACGGCGGGATCGGCTGGTGCGGCCACATCGCCTTCTGGGAATCGCACCTCGGGCAGGAGTACGCGGATCTGGAGACTTTCCTCGAAGCAGGTGCCCGCACCGTGGAGCTCCACCCGATGACCATCATGCAGAACGCGTTGCACTCCTTCGGTGGAGACTGGTCGTGGGTGCCCCCGAAGGCGGTCACGATCGGTCCTCGTGACATCATGGGAGCCAAGCACCGCAGCTTCTGGCTGGACGGCGACCTCGGCGGCGGGGTCTCCTGGCAGCGGTTCATCGGTCGCCTGGTCGCCCACGGTCCCGTCTCGACGGCCGTACCTGGATCGGTACTCCAGCTCGCGCGGACCGACTACACCTTCCTCGGCGGCGTCGCCGACGACGTGACCATCGAGATGTCCTGAGGACGCCGACGACCGACACCATCGGTCAACGTCGTCATAGACTTCGCGCAGTCGACCTTCGGAGTTCCCAGATGAGCACGTCGTACCGCCTCAACCGCCTCTTCCACCCGGACTCCGGACGCTGCCTCGACGTCGCCGTCGACCACGGCTTCTTCGGCGAGCTCGGCTTCCTCACCGGCATCGAGCACCTACCGACCGCGGTCGCGACCCTGGTCGACGCCGCCCCGGATGCGATCCAACTCACACTCGGCCAGGCTCCGCTCCTCCAACGCCTGCCGGGAAGGGCGAAGCCCGCGCTGGTGCTCCGCACGGACGTGGCCAACGTCTACGGCGACGACCTCCCGGACCGGCTCTTCAGCCGGATGATCGCCGATCCGGTGGAGCAGGCACTGCGACTGGACGCCACCTGCGTGGTCGTGAACCTGTTCGATCTGCATGGTCGAGCGGACGTCCGTGAGGCCTGCATCGACAACATCCTGGCGCTCAAGCCGGAGACGGAGCGGACGGGGATGCCCCTGATGGTCGAGCCGCTCGTCATGGGCCCCTCGGACCGCGGCGGCTACAGCTCGGACACCACCGCGGACCGGATCGTGCCCCTGGTACGCCAAGCGGTCGAGCTCGGCGCCGACATCATCAAGTGTGACCCGACCACCGATCCAGCGGACGTGGCACGCGTGGTCGAGACCGCCGGCGACATCCCCGTCCTCATCCGGGGTGGCGGACGCGTCGCGGATCGGGAGCTCCTCATGCGGACCAAGGGGGTGCTCGACGCGGGGGCACGCGGCATCGTCTACGGCCGCAACATCATCCAGCATGCGGACCCGGCCGGGATGACCCGTGCGCTCATGAGCATCCTGCACGCGGGCACGACGGTCGACGATGCGGCCGCGATGATCGGGAAGGCTGAGGTATGAGCATCCAGGACCCGGTCGGGATCGGCATCATCGGTGGGGGGCTGATGGGTCGAGAAGCGTTCGCCGCCTTCGGGCGCTGGGCTGCGTTGACCGAGCATCCCGTCCGGCCGCAGCTGGTGGCCGTCGCCGATCCTTCTGCCGACGCGCGTTCCTGGTTCGCCGACCAGGGCGTCGACACCGTGGCCGACCACACCGAACTCCTGGCACGTGACGACGTCGACGTCGTCTACGCGGCCGTCCCCCACGATCTGCATGAGCGCATCTACCTCGACGTGCTCGACGCCGGCAAGGACCTGTTCGCGGAGAAGCCCTTCGGTATCGATCACGCCGCGGCCGAACGGATCGTCGCCGCGGTCGAGCGGACGGGCCGGTTCGTCCGCTGTTCGAGCGAGTTCCCGTTCTTCCCGGGAGCGCAGCTCGCCATCGACCATGTGCTCTCGGGCGCGATCGGCCAGCTCATCGAGGTCCGGTCCTCCTTCCTGCACTCGAGCGACCTGTCGCGCTCCAAGCCGATCAACTGGAAGCGGCAACGGAGCCGGTGCGGGGAGATCGGGGTCCTCGCCGACCTCGGGATGCACGCGGCCCACGTCCCGCTCCGGCTCGGCTGGAAGCCGCGGTCGGTGCGCGCGATCCTCCAGGATCTCGTCCCGGAGCGCCCGGACGGCGCTGGAGGCATGGCCGCGTGTGACACGCCGGAGAACGCCACCCTCTCCTGCCGGGTCGCCGGAGCGGACGGAGACTTTCCGCTCACGATGGAGACCAAGCGCATCGCCCCCGGGGAGATGGACACCTGGGCGCTGGAGGTGGTCGGGATGGATGGCGGCGTGGCCTTCTCCACCCGTTACCCGGCGACCACACGCCGGTTCCGGGTGAGTGACCGCGGCGAGCAGGTGTGGGAGGAGGTCCAGGCGGGACACAACTCGGTCTTCGCCACCATCACCGGCGGCATCTTCGAGTTCGGGTTCACCGACGCCCTGTTGCAGATGTGGGCCGCCTACCTCGCCGAACGCGCAGGTGCCCTCGGCGACCGGTTCGGGTGTGCGACACCGGCCGAGGCGCTGGCCAGCCACGAGCTCTTCGCCGCGGCGCTCGCCTCCGACCGCTCCGACTCGGTGATCACGCTGGCAGGTCCGTCCGGCTCGTGAGCCGGCCGACGGGCCGGTCTCACCGATCCGCGATGAACCGCTCGATGGCCGCCGGCAGGTCATCGATCGTGCCCGAACCGGAGGCTGCGAAGCTGGCGACCGCGGCTGCCCCGAGCCCGCCGGCCTGCTCGAGGTCAGCGAACTCGATCCCCGGGAACGTCCGCTCCTTGATCGCACGGTAGGACGACGCCCGGGTCCATCCGCCGGCGGCGACCATCCGCTCCGCCGGTCCGGCGACACCCTCGAACACGTCGACCATCGCGCGTGCCTGCTGCGCGACGACCTCGAGGGCGGCCCGCCACACCAGCGGAGGAGAGGCGTCGTCGTTGTCGATCCGGAGCCACACGGCCTGCTCATCCAACCGCCCCCCGTCGATGTGGACGGGCAACGACACCTCACCGGTCGGACACGCCGCATCCAGCGCTTCGCGGGCCGCGGGCTCGGTCGCACCGAGCATGGCGAGGACACGCCGAAGAAGGAGACCACCGCGGGTGCCCCCGAGCAGCATCCGGCGGCCGGGTAGCACGTGGGCACCCTGACACACGTTGTGGCGACTGAGTTCCGTCCGCTCCTCGGGGGTGATCCGTCGGGTGGTAGCACGTAGCAGCGCCTCGGCGGTACCGCAGGAGTCGAACAGATCGTCCGGACCGGTCGCACCTGCCGCCAGCGAGGCGACCGGGTGATCGTGCCCGGCCACGGTGAGCGCCGCCCCCTGCAGCCAGCGCGGGACCGCATCGGAGGCGGTACCCAGCTTCGTCCCGGCCGGGACCAGGGGCAGCAACAGGTCCTCACTGGCGTCCAGCACCGCCAGCGCGTCCCAGAACGGCGTCATCTCGTCCTGGTCGAAGAGGCCGGTGCGGGAGGCGAGCGACGGTTCCGTGACCGGCTCGCCCCCGAACGCATGGATCACGAACTCCGGCACGTTGAGCCACCGGTGACCGGTCAGGTCGAAGCCGAGTTCGCGTCGCATCCAGAGCAGCTTGGCGAACGTGGCGACCGCGGACACGGGGAGACCAGCCCGGGCCGGGAACGTCGCGAGGAAGGACGGGTCGAGCGCCTCGAACTCCTCACCCCCGCGCGGATCGAACCAGGCGATGATCGGCACATCGGCTCGCCGTCCGTTGCGATCCAGCAGGACACCGGCCTCCGCCATCCCGGTGACACCGAGGCCCTGCACGCTCGGCTCGTCCGGGAGATGGCCGACCGCTCGTTCGACCGCGTCGGCGCACGCGGCGAGGACGCTGTCGAGGAGCGCCTCGGGCGCGATATCCGCTCCCCCGGGGTCGCGAGCATCCCAGGGCGTGGGTCCGCTGCCGATGGCCAGGAGCCGGCCATCGAGGCTCGTGGCGACCGCCTTGGTCTCGGTCGTACCGACGTCGACCCCGAGCAGGAGTCCGTCCGCGACATCCGCCGGCATCAGGCTGCCCTGCCAGGCCCGTCGGTCCCCGGGCGGCAGACGATCGCGGTCACGCCAGCAGGCACCTGCCAGGACCCGGCGGCGAACGGCACGGCGAGGACATCACCGCGGGAGACCGACACCTCACCGTCGTCCGTCGCGAGGTCCCCGGCACCGTCGAGCACGATGACCACGGCGAAGCCCGGGCCCACCTCGACCGCGGTCGCGGGTCGTGCCAGATGCACCCGGAAGAACGGGTCCGCCCCGGCGGGCAGCACCGCCTGCAGTGCATCGGCCAGGTTCGGCTCGCCCGCCCGTCGGACCAGCCGTTCCTCGAGTTCGCCGGCTGACCACGCGGTCCGATCCACCATCTGCAGCGCCGTCGGGAACCCGAGTTCGAGATGCCCTTCCACCTGACCGTCGATCGGCAGGCCCGCCCAGTCCAGCAGGATCGACAGATCGGTCGGCTCCTGGGCCTCGACGACGAAGATGCCTTCACCCGTCGCGTGCGGGAGTCCGGCCGGGACCAGGACACCGTCCCCCGACCTCACCTCGACCTGATGCATCGCGCTCAGCATCGCCTCGGTGTTCTGCGTCTCGACCCAGTCGGCGAGTTGCCCGGGACTGGGCTCTTCCTGGAACCCGAGGTAGCAAACGGCTCCCGGGTCGGCTTCGAGCACGTACCAGGACTCCGTCTTGCCGTACTCGCAGTCGAGGTGGCGCCGGGAGAACGCCCGATCGGGATGCAGGTGGACGGGAAGGCGCTGCCCGGCGTCGAGGAGCTTGACGAGCAGGCCCGTCGAGCGGGCGAAGGCTTCCTGATGCTCCGCACCGAGCCAGGCATCCGGGTCGGCCTCGAGCGCGTCCCGGAGCAACCTTCCATCGGGCAGGGTGCTGAGACCGGTCCGCTCCTCACCGAAGCGGGTGACCGTCGATGCGAGCCACTCCTCGGGTGAGCGCTCGCTGGTCGCGGGCACGCCCCGGAGGTCGGTGATCCGGCTGCCCCCCAGATAGAAGTGGTCGAGCCGGTTCGGCGGCATCACGATCGGTCGCATGGTGGCATCTCCCCTGAACCGCGGACGATCATGCGGGTCGGTAGCAGGACGTGTCGGGACGGACCCGAGGGGTCGGCGAGGCGCTGCAGCAGCAGGTCCGCAGCGGCGCGTCCCATCCCGGTCGGGTCCTGGTAGATGACGGTGACGGGCGGCGACAGTGACTCGGCGCCGTCGAAGTCGTCGAAGCTGACATGGGCGACCACGCACGGCTCATCCTGGTGCAGGGCCCGGATGACCCCGAGCGAGGCTCGGGCGTTGGCCGAGATGACCGCCGTGGGTGGCTGATCGCTCGCGAGCATCTCCCGGGTGGCTGCCGCCGAGGTGGCGACGTCGACCACGTCCGTTCGCACCAGATGATCGTGGATCGGGATGTCAGCGGCGGCCATGGCGGTACGGAATCCCTGGTAGCGGAAGCTGGTGGTGAACAGGCCGATGCGATCGCCCACGAACGCGAGGCGCTCGTGGCCCCCCGCGATCAGATGTTCGGTCGCGAGCTTCGCACCACCCTCGTTGTCAGCCAGCACGCTATCGGTATCGAACTGGACCGGTGGGCGGTCGACGAAGACGACCGGCACGCCAGCGAGGATGTCACCGAGGTAGCCGTGGCTGGTCGAGGTGGGGGTGATGATCATGCCTGCGACCCGCCGGTAGGCGAGGCTCTCGACCGCGGCTCGCTCGTTCTCCGGCGCGTAGCCGCCGCTGGTGATGATCAACGACTTGCCCGCCTCGCGGAGTCGCTCCTCGATGCCGGCGGTCAACGTCGCCATGAACGGGTCACCGATGTTCTCGATCACCACGCCGACGGCATCGTCGTAGCCGACCCGCAGCGAGCGCGCGGCCGGGTTCGGACGGAAGCCCAACTCCTTGATCGCCGCCCGTACCCGCCGCTCGGTCGACTCGGCCACCTGGCCGCTGCCGTTCACGACCCGCGAGATCGTCTTCATGCTGACACCGGCGAGATCGGCGACGTCACGCAGGGTCGGTGGGCGCGTCACGAGCGCGCCTCCCGGACATCCACCCGGCCGGCGCCGATCCGCTCCGCCAGCTCACTCGCACGCTCCGGATCGACGCCGCCCGCCAGGGCATCCTCGCAGGATGCGGTGGCGGTACCCAGTCCCTGCGCCACCGCGTCGAGCATCGCTGCCCCTCGCTCGCGGGCGCGGATGAACCCGGCGACGAAGGAGTCACCGGCACCGATCGGGTTGACGACAACGATCTCGACACCGGGGAACCATGCTGCGGCTTCGGCGGTGACGACCGCCGCTCCCGCGGCTCCCGCGGTGACGACCGCTGCCCGGGCTCCAGCCTCCACCAGGCTGCGCGCAGCCTCCTCCGCACGGTCGGCGACGTCATCGCCGAGCTCGTCGACGGCCTCACCGCCGGACGCGCCCAGTGCGGCTTCCGCCTCGGAGAGGTTGGGAGCCACGACGTCGGGGTGGAACGGCAGGGTCGCTGCGAGCACGTCGCGCCCCGCATCGACCACCACCTCCGCACCCT
Source organism: Nitriliruptoraceae bacterium (assembly GCA_040904745.1). Taxonomy (GTDB): domain Bacteria; phylum Actinomycetota; class Nitriliruptoria; order Nitriliruptorales; family Nitriliruptoraceae; genus T1Sed10-7. The sequence continues at coordinate 21,556 of JBBDSW010000008.1, read as the reverse complement.
GCTCGTGGGCGATCGCGGAGATCCGGCCGTAGCCATCGATAGGCGCGCCGGGCGGCAGGCTCCCGGAGCAGGCGACGACGTGGTCGTTGCCGCCGGCCAAGGCATCGCGCACCGTGCGCTCCAGCGCGGTCCAGGCCGCATCGTCGACGTCGGGGCCAGGCTCGTTGAGGACGGTGACCCGACCATCATCCTCGAGGTAGATGGTCGCGACCCTGAGCTCGCCGTCGACCTCGACGCCGACCAGATCGAGCGGCTCCGCTCCGAACAGTCGGTCCACGAGGCCACGGTCACCGCTCGGCACGTAGCCAACCAACCGCGCCCGATCTCCGAAGGCGGCGAGGACCCGGGCGACGTTGACCCCCTTGGCACCGGCGGTCACGACGGCCCGTTCCGGGCGCTGCACCGATCCGGGGACCAGACGCGCGATCCTGACCGTGCGATCCACGGTCAGGTTCGGCGAGACGATCAGCGCCACGGGGTCCCCTCAGGTCTGACGTGGGCTAGGAGACGGCACGGCGAGGTCGTGCGGCGTCGGGCTGCACCCACGCCATCAGGCACGCGGCCTTCGACCTCAACGCGCATCGCGCCACGGCCGTGCGCGGCCGTCGATCGCCGCGACGCAGCCCGCGAGGCGCTCCTGGCCGGTCGTGGCCATGAACTCCCGGCGCTCGGCGCGGTCCATGCCCACCGCATCCTTCCAGATGGCACGGCCCGCGATGAACCCGGACGCGCCACCTTCGTCGCAGGAGATGCGGAGCACGTCCTGGAACTGGTCGAACGCGACCCCCGCCGAGAGGACGGCCCAGGGGGTCTTGATCGTCTCCGCGAGCCGACGACACGCCTCCGGGCTCCCGGGGTACTCCAGCTTGAGCAGATCACAGCCGAGTCCGTCGAGCGCTTCGGCCGCACCGATGATCGCATCGCTCTTCTGCGCCGGAGACAACTCGGTCTCTCCTGGAAGCTTGTAGATGAGGTTCTCGACGACGGACGGAACGCCCGTCGCCCGGCAGTCGGCCACGATCGCTTCGACGACCTCGATCAGCTCCTGCACGAGGTCGGGCGATCCGTCGGCACGGGGCCGGTCAGCACGCAACTGGATGAGGAACTTCAGGGCATCACCACCGAGGTCCCGTACCCACGCCGCGTCGAGTTCGGGAGACCGGGTCGCCCGAGGCTCACCCTCGTAGCTCTCCTTCTCTGCGGGCTCGGCGGCGATCAGGACGCCGCAGCCATGCCTGTCCACCCCGTCGATCGCTGGGATCCCGATGTCCGGGTCCAGCAGGATGCCGCTGGCCAGCTCGAACAGTGGGGTGACGACGTCCTGCTTGAAGTCCTGGAGCGAGGCGTCGTCCGTCGGGCCATCGACCGCGGTCATCATCCGGCGCAACGTGTTGCGCTGGTCCATGGCCACGATGGCGAAGGTCCCGTCATCACGGGCGATCGCATCGAGCCCAGCATCCGTAGCGGCCATCCTGCGACTCCTTCGGTTGGTTCGGCCGGGGGCCCGCGAGGGGCCCCCGGCT
>JBBDSW010000008.1:0-20023 GCA_040904745.1 Nitriliruptoraceae bacterium | reverse complement strand
GCGGTGAGGGGACGACGCGACGGTCGGCCCCTCACCGCGGGTCAGCACTCCGCCTTGTAGAGGTACTCGGCGATCTCGGGGTCATCCAGGTTGTCCAGCGTTGCGGTGACGAAGCCGGTACCGATCTGTTCCTCGGTCGGCTCGCCGCGCAGCGCGGCGACGGCCTGTTCGATGCCCTGGCGACCGATCTCCAGCGGCTGCTGGACGATCAGTGCCTGGACCAGCCCCTCGCGGAGCTGCTCGATCTGCGCCGGACCGGCGTCGAACCCGACGATGAAGACGTCGTCGCGGCCCTCCTGACGGATCCCGGTCGCAGCACCCTCTGCGGAGAACAGGTTCGCCCCGAAGATGCCGCTCAGGTCGGGCTCAGCCGCGAGCGTCGCCGAGACGATCTCGGCGGCCTTTGCCGGCTCGTTGTCGCTGTACTCCTGCCCGAGGAACTCGATGTCCGGCCAGTTCTCCTCCATGCCCTCGATGAAGCCCTCACCGCGCGCATCGGTGGTGGAGATACCCGGGGTCACGTTGACGACCATGGCGGCACCTTCGCCACCCATCAGCTCACCGAGCGCGTCGGCAGCCATCCGGCCACCTTCGTGGTTGTCGGAGCCGATCTGGGTGACGGCGATCGACGGGTCACTCAACGTGGTGTCTACGAGCACGATCTCGATGCCGGCCTCGACCGCGGTCTCGAGTGGCCCCTGGAGGGCGTCCACGTCGGTCGGTGCGATCAGGATCGCGTCGGGTTCGGAAGCGATGACACTCTCCAGTACGGGGATCTGTTCGGTCGGCGAGAACACCGGGGCACCCTGCACGTCCAGGTTGACGCCGAGCTCCTCCGACGCTGCCAAGGCGCCGCATTCCATCGAGACGTAGAACTCATCGCCGGTGACACCGGGGATCAGGGTGATGTCGTACTCCTCGTCCCCTGCTGCCCCCTCGTCGTCATCCGACCCCTCGTCGTCCGCAGGTTCCTCGACGTCATCGTCGGGCTCGTCGGTGGTGTCATCGCCGTTGCCGCACGCGGAGGCCAGCAACGCGACCACCGCGACGGACGCCACCATGACACGGGAACGCCGTACTCGGTTGGTGCTTCTCATGAACATGCTCCATTCATCTGTGCGCTCTCTTCGTTGGTCTTCCCGTCCGAGGAGTGCCCCCGGCCCGAGCGGTTCACAGTCGGTCCCTCGCCCGACGCTTGAGCTGATCCACGTAGACGGCCACGATCAAGACGGCGCCCACGGCGACCTCCTGCCAGAACGGCTGGATCCGGAGGATCACGAACCCGTTCTGCAGGGTGGTGGGGATGAACACCCCGACCAGCGTTCCGAACATCGTCGCGATGCCACCGAAGAGGCTCGTGCCCCCGATGACCACCGAGGCGATGGATTGCAGGTTGTCGGTGTCATGCCCCTGGATCGTCGTGTTGGTGAAGCGGGCCAGGGACATCATCCCGCCGATACCCGCCAGGACGCCGGACACCAGGTAGACCTTCAACAGGTGCCGGTCCACGTTGATGCCGACGCGGCGGGCAGCTTCCTCGCTCGAGCCGATGGCGATCGTGTACCGGCCGAACCGCGTGAACCGCATGGTGATGCCGGCGATCGTCGTGATGACGAGCGCCAGGATCACGAGCCAGGGGATCACCCCGAACAGCCGCCCGATCCCGAGCGTCTCGATCAGGACGTTCGGCACGGTCCTAAGGTTGATCCCACCGGTCAGCACCTTGGCGAAGCCGAGCACGCCCCCGAAGGTCCCGAGCGTCACGATCAGGGGTGGGAGCTGCGCCTTGGTGATCAAGAGGCCGTTGACCAGGCCCCAGAAGGCGCCGGCGAGCAGCGCAGCCACCGTCCCCACGAGAACGGCTGCCCAACCCTGCCCGCCGTTGACCTCCGCCATCACCAGCGCGGCGACGACCCCGGAGAACACGAGCACCGACCCGACGGAGATGTCGATCCCCGCGGTGGTGATCACGAACGTCTGCCCGATCGACAGCACCAGGAGGATGCTGGCCGCGATGGCGATGTTGCGCAGGTTGTTGACGCTCGCGAACGCTTCGGGCCGGAGGACCGTGAACGCGACGACCATGCCGAGGAGCGCGATGAAGATGAACGCGGTCGAGTCGGTCAACATCTGGACCCAGCGCTTCCGCTCGGGCTGGGCGTCCTCCGCCTCGCGATCCGCGACCGCTTGGTCCTGCTCCCTCAGCTCCGCCATCATGCGTCCTCCTGCACCAGGGCGCCGGTCATCGCGCCGACGAGCTGGTCCATGTCGGTCTCCGAGGTGCGGAACCGGGCGACCCGCTGGCCGAGTCGCAACACCTCGACCCGATCGGAGACCTCGAGGACCTCGGGCATGTTGTGGCTGATGATCACGACCGCCATCCCCTGGTCGCGGACCCGTTTGGCGAGCTCGAGCACCGCCTTGGACTGCACCACTCCGAGCGCGGCGGTCGGCTCATCCATGATGACGAGGCGGTTGGCCCAGGTCGCCGCCCGGCTGACCGCGATGCTCTGTCGCTGGCCACCGGACATCGACGCGACGGCATCCGTCTCGGATTGGACCCCGGCACCGAGGTTCTTGAAGGCGGTGCGGGTCTGCTCGGCCATCCGCGGCGTGTCGAGGAATCCCAGTTTGCCCAGGATCCCGGGCTTCACGAGCTCACGGCCGAGGAAGAGGTTCGCGGCCGGGTCCAGGTCCGGGGCGAGTGCCAGGTCCTGATAGACGGTCTCGATCCCGAGCCGCTGGGCGGCCGTAGGATCCGACAGGGTGACCGGCTGGCCCTCGAAGAGGATCTCGCCGTCATCCGGTGGCTGGACCCCCGCGAGGATCTTGACGAGCGTGCTCTTGCCCGCCCCGTTGTCGCCGATCATGGCGACGACCTCGCCGGGGTAGATATCGAAATCGCACCCTCGAAGCGCCCGCACGTGCCCGAAGTTCTTGTAGATCCCGCGAGCCTGCAGCAGCGGCTCTGTCGCATCACCCACGCCAGCCCCTCCCGGAGTTCTCTCTCCTGCGCAGCCGGGCTATGCGCCACTGCTGCGTGTCGGACCACTCCCGTGCCTACCGAGCCGACACCCTCTCACCGGTGCGCGACTCTCCTACCGACTGTATGTCATCGTTGACATGGCTGTCCATATCGTCGTACGTAGCCAACAGTCCTCAGATCGGGCCTTGACGCCGGAAACATGCTCGCAGCAGGCCCTACGGCGGCAATCGTAGGTTGTCCGTCGTTGTCAGGACCGCTCAGGCCCGCGCGCATCGACCCGATGGGGGCGCACGTAGCGCTCACGGCGACGCCTCCTCTCCCGCGATGACCGGAGCCCGACGAGCGGCCGACAGTTGCTCGTCGATCGGCCACCGGCAGTCGATGACGGCGTGCCGGACGACCGGCTCCACCTCGGCGGCAAGCGCCGCGGCTTCGAGCTTGCCGGCGTCCCGGGTCGCCCCGCGCCGTTCCAGTCGGCGCCGCCGCTCCTCCTCCGGACAGCTCAGCCAGGCCACCCGCAACGGCGCGGAACCCAGACGCTTACGAAGTTCCCTGGCCTGGCGAGGTTCAGCGAGGGCGCGTGTGAAGGGGGCAACGATGACGACGTCGCGGCCGAGCAGGAGGTTCTGCCTCGCCGTGACGAGCACCGCCTCGTAGCCCTGGTCCCCCAGGGCGTCACGTACCCGCGGGTCATCGAGATCGTCACGTGCGGCTCCGACCAGCTCCGCGATCACCCGGATCAGTGGCGCGATCACGACGTCGCGATCCAGGAGGAACGCCCGTTGCTGCGCAGCGAGGCGGGCGGCCAGCGTCGACTTGCCGGAACCCGGCGCCCCCGCCACGATCCAGGCGGTCCCGGCCTCCCCCTCGCTCACCCCGCGGCCGTCCACCACGACCCTGCGAGGCTCGCATCGACCTGCCCGCTGGCGACCGGCTCACGCCAAGGCCGTCCCTGCGCGCGGATGATCGCCGTCAGGCGCGCGAGGCGATCCACTGCCAAGGCGACCGCCTCGTCCGCGCCGCCGCTGGCGACGGCCTCCTTCCACACCGCGCGGCCGGCCATGAACCCGCTCGCACCGGCGGCCGCTGCCAGCTCCAACTGGACCGCGAATTCCTCGTAGCCGACGCCTTCGCTGAGCAGCACCCACGGGACGTCCAGGGCGGCGTCGAGGTCTTCGGCTGCCGATGCGGCGTCCGCGCGGCCGGTTGCATCCCCGACCGCACCTGGGAACTGCATCTTCATCACATCGGCCCCGCAGGCCGCGAACCGTGCCGCCGACGCGACGATCGCCTCGGCTCGCGCTCGTTGGACCGCTGGATCGGCAACGTCCTCACCGTCGAGCGGATACCACAACGGTTCGATGATGCAGGGCAATCCCACGGCGTGACAGGCGGTCGCGAGCTCGCGCACACGTGCGACGTCGTCGGCGGCCTCGGGCAGCTCGGAGCGGTGGAAGAACACGAACTTCGCGCCATCAGCACCAGCGGCGGCGATCCGATCCGGGGTCCAGCCCGGCCGTAGGTCGACGGTGCGCTCGAAGCCGTCCTCGGTCTCACGCATGCGCTCGATGTTCGCGATCATGCCGACAGACCCCGGTAGCGCCCCGGAGACGGTCGACTGTGCGATGCTGAACTCAGGATCGAGGAGGAACCCGCTGGCGTGCGGCGCGAGCGCGCGGATCACCTTCAGCTTCAGCTGTGCCGCCTCGTGGGCGTCGGGGCGAACGCCGTCGGTGGAGCGGAGCAGCACGGTGGGGTGGTCGATGGCGGCCACCGCTAGGAACCCGTCCTCGGTCGCACACCGGTCGAGCCTGCGCAGGCGACCGAGGTCACCGGGACGGTCGATGCGGCCGGCGACGATCGCGGCGGCTGGGGAAGGTGCGTTGGTCTCCATCAGTGCTGCTCCTGGACCTCGAGGCTGATCGTGGTGGTCTGTTCCTCGCCGGCATCGAGCCGCCACAGCCCGGTGCGCTCGGCGATCACGTCGCGTCCCTGGGCGGGGAAGCCGGTGCATGGCTCGACGGCGATGGCATCGACAGCGCCGAACCAGGGGAAGCCGGGTGAGGCGTGGTACTCGGTCCAGAGCCAGGCGTGCGGGAAGATCTCCGCGTCCCACCGGAGCTGCGCCGTCAGGGGATGCTCGGCGCTCTGGATGTCGGCCCACCCGTCGGTGAAGCCGGTGAGGTAGGCCATCCGCTCGCTCGGCGGACCTTCGACCGTCGGGATCTCCCGCAGATCGCGGGTGTCACCGTGTCGACCGGGAACGTGCGGCCACCGCCCCTGGCCACCGACCTCGAGGTCACCCGCATCGGTCACGCGCCGGTCATCGACGACGACCTCGGTGGCGCCGCAGGTCAGGCGACCACCGGCCGCGAAGCCGGGGGCGAACGCTGGGTGGTGGCCGTAGACGCCGTCGATCGGCCACCGCCCGCGGTTGACGAGGTGCTCGGTGATGTCGAGCCGACCACCCCGGAGCTGGAACCGACGGGTCATCTCGATCGGGGCACGCTTCAAGCGGGCGGCGAGCTCGGCCCCGTCATCGAGCAGGGTCACGTCGAAGGGGGTCGTCCACACCTCGCCGTGCATGCCCCAGGTCGTGCCGTAGGCCGCCACCTCGTCGCCGCCGTTGGGCAGCATGACCTGCCAGCCACCCGGGTACCAGTCCATCAGCGTGTCGGCGCTGGCGCCGGGCGTCGCGGCAGCCCCCCGGTGGCGCAACCCCCAGGGGCTGGACCACAGGACCTCCACGTCCGGATCGAGCCAGCGGAACCGGAGGACGTCACCGCCCTTGCCCGGAACGATCTCGACGGCCGCGACGTCGCTCTCGAGGACGACCAGGTCCCACCCTCGGTGCTCTCCGGTACGGACGCTGGTCATGGTCGACTCCCTCGCTCACACCTACCGAAGCAGCCCGGCCGACGGGTGTCAACGTTGTCATGCCCGGGCGCCCCTCGGACCAGCGCTCGCGAGGCCTCTAGCCGGTAGTTTGCCCAGCAGCGACCGCCCGACCGTGGAGTACCGATGCCCCCTCCCCCACGCCGGGAGTCGCGTTCCCTGCCGCTGAGGCGGGGACTACGGGGCCGCTGCCCGAACTGCGGCGGCGGGAAGCTCTTCCATGGCGTCACCGACATCAAGGACGTCTGCCCGACCTGTGGGCTCTCCTTCGTCCGTGAGGAGGGCTACTGGGTCGGAGCGATGATCGTGCTGATGGCCTGGGTGCTCATCATCTTCGGGGTCTGGTCGGTCGGCGGCATGCTGCTGTTGTGGCCGGACGTTCCCTGGACCGGACTGGTGATCGGCGGGGTGGTCCTCAACGCCGTCGTCCCGTTCACCTTCTACGCCTGGTCCAAGACGATCTGGATCGGCCTCGACTTCACGTTCAACCCCGCGCGGGTCGATGAGTTCGTCATCGACCCGACGGTCGGGGAGGGTGATGAGGCATAGACCGACGAGGAACCGTCGGTCGGCTCAGATGAAGATCGTCTGCGCGCCGGCGGAGATCTCCATGAAGTCGGTCGCGCTGATGATGCCCTCGACCCCGTCGTAGAGGTCGTCCTCGGACAGATGCATCATGTCGGCACTCATCCGGCAGGCCCACAGGTGGCCACCGGCGCCGTGGATGAGATCGAGGAACTCGGGCACCTCCGGGATGTCGAGCCCGTCCATCTGCTTCTTCATCATGTGGGTCGCGAAGGAGGTCATGCCCGGCAGACCCATGAGCATCTGCGGCATGTGGGTCGCGGGGTTGCCGACGGGGGTGAACTTGAGCGCCGACATCGTCTTCTTGTTGATGATGTCGAAACCCCAGAAGGTGAAGAACAGGTGCGTCTCGATCCCCTCCCCCAGTGCCGCGTTGGCGAGCACCAGGCCCGGGTAGGCCATGTCGAGCGATCCCTTCGAGCAGATCATGACGAGCTTGCGGCCCCCGTCCTCCTCGTCGTCGTCGTCGAAGGAGGGGATCGGGGCGGTCATGGCATCAGCGGCGGTCATCTCGGGTCTCCTCGGGGTCACACGCAGCCGACGGGCTTCTGCAGCCCGGCGACGTACGAGAGCTTCTTGGCCGGCTTCTTCGGGAACAGCTGGAACAGTTCCTTGGTGGGGAACTCGCCGACGGCGGTCATACGCCTGAGCGTCGGGGTCTCTCCGTTCTCGGCCGCGTCGGCGCGTGCGAAGGCGATCACCTCGAGGTGGCGGGGCGTGAGCTCGAGGCCGATGTTCGCGGCGAGCTCGTGGGCGAGCTGTTCGTCCCACTCGGACGGGTCGGTGAGGAAGCCTTCCTCGTCGAGGTGGACCTCACGTTCGTGGATGGTCACGACGGGCATGGTGGTACTCCTGTGCTCTGTGATGACTGTGGGATGGTCGGGGGTCGAGGTCTCAGGTGTCGTCGGCGCCGATGCCGCGCAGGAGCTCGAGCATCCGTGCGAGGCCGCGCCGGACCTCGGGGTCCCGCAGCTCCCTGAGCAGCGCGAAGGTGGAGGGCGGCGGACCGTCGGCCGGTGCCTCGAGGTGGCTGACCGAACCCGCGGTCTGACGCAGCAGCTGGAGGATCTCCGGCTGGGTCAGGTCGCGCAGCGTCTCCAACATCAGCACAACGTTGTCGCCGAGAGCCTCGACGTCCTCCTCGTCGAACGACGCGACGATGCGCTCCATGACGCGGCCCCCGCTGCGGGCGAAGCCGAGGTAGCCGCGGGCCTGCCAGTCGGCGACGTGCGTGGTGACGGCGTCCATGGCCGGGCCGGAGAGCATGCCGACCTCCGCGGCGAGGTCACGCAGCGGCTCGAGCTCCGCATCCCGACGCTCGGCATGCTCGAGCAGGGTGTCGAGGCGGGCCTCGATCCGCTCCAGCCGCTCGGCCGTCGGTGCCGCCGAGGCCGCGAGCTCCGTGTTGCGATGGGTGTCCAGCGCGCTCACAGCGATACCTCCATCAGGTTGCTCGGACGGACGGGCTCGTCCTCGGGCGCAGCGTCCGGGACCGGTGCCCGGTGCTTGCCGACCATCGACATGTCGGCGTGCAGTGGCAGCGGGCGACCTGGCAGCAGGAGGTGCCAATAGACCCAGCGGAAGGCCAGCTTCCCCCAGTGGTTGGCTTCGTTCTCGCCGAGCAGCTTGAGCGGACCGACCTCGGGGAGGGGGAAGGTGCCGGTCAGGGGCTCGGTGTCGTAGTTGAAGTCGAGGAGCATGGCCTTGCCGTACCCCGACTCGATGAAGCAGTTGGCGTGCCCATCGAAACGGCCGTGCATCGGGAGCCCGTCGATGTGCCGCAGGAAGTTCTCGATGAAGACGTCGATCGCGAAGTGAGCGACGGAGCCGGCCTTGGAGGTCGGGAGGTTGGCCGCGTCCCCGAGCGCGAAGACGTCGTCGAGCCCGTCGGCGAGGAAGGTGTGCTTGTCGACCTTGACGTGGTTCAGCTCATCGCCGAGGCCGGAGCGGCCGACGAACGCCGCGCCGGTGTTGATGGGCACGGTGACCAGCAGGTCGAAGGGAACCTCCCGCTCGTCGTAGCTGACGAGCATCTTGCGTTCGAGGTCGACCCGTTCGAGCATGAAGTCCGGCTCGAGCGCGATCCCCCGGTCCTCGAACATGCCCCCGAGTTCGCGGGCGGCGAGCGGTTTCGTGAAGGCGCCGTCCAGGGGCGTGACGTAGGCGATCTCGGTGCCGTCGCGCAGGCCGCGTTCGTGCAACCAGGCCTCGACCAGGAACGCGAACTCGAGCGGAGCCACGGGACACTTGATCGGCAGGTCGATGAGGTTGACCACCAGCCGGCCGCCGTCGAACCGGGCCATCGCGTCGCGGAGCGCGATGGCGTCCTCGAGCGTGTAGAAGCTGTGGACGCCACGCTGCTTGGCCTCCGGCTCGGCGAGGCCCGGCGTCTCGGCGGGGTTCGGATGGGTGCCGGTCGCGATGATCAACTGGTCGTAGGCCAGGACGTCGCCGTCCGCAAGGTGGACCGTGTGGGCGTCGGTGTCGACGTGGTCGACCTCCGCGGTGAGCTGTCGGACACCGCGGTTGATCAGCCGTCTACGCGGCTTGACGATCTCGTCCGGCCGGTACCACCCGAAGGGGATGAACAGGTAGCCGGGCTGGTAATGGTGCTCCTCGCTCTGGTCGACGACGGTGATCTCCCACTCGTCGATCGGGAGCAGCGGGCGGAGCTTGTTGACCACCATCGTGCCGGCGGTTCCGGCACCGAGCACGAGCAGACGTCGCATCAGGACCCTCCTGCGGTCGGGGTGAGCGGTTCGGCGGGGGCGGCGGACAGCTGGGGCGTTCTGGCGAGCCGGGAGAGCAGGGCCGCGGTGCGCGGCAATGCCTCGATGACCCGTCGGCGCTCGTCCGCGTCGAGGTGGAACAGATCGGGGTCGTCGGTGCCGTCGGGGGCGATCCCGCCGGCGAGCACCATCGCGATCAGCGAGGGGCCATGGCGCACGAGGCTGTGGGCACAGAGGAAGCCGAACCAGCTCGGACGCAGCCGTACGTCGAGCTGCGGCTCGTCCGCGAAGCCCCGCCACTCCTCGGAGCACGAGGCGGTGAAACCCGGATCCTGGCTCTTCTCCGCGATCAGCGGCGCCGGGTTCACCAGCGGCGTCAGCGGCCGGCCGTCCAGGGCGGTGACCACCATCGTGACCCCGAGCGTCGGCGCCATCGCCTCGAGCACCGCGATGGCGAGGTCGATCGGGACGGGCCCGTCGTCTGCCGGCTGATCATCCAGCTGGATCGCATCGGGGAGGGCCGAGAGCGTCGTGCGTTGGAACGGTGTCGTCGTGGTCGTCCGAGCGGGCTGGCCGTTGCCCGGGACCAGGAGCGCGTTGATCTCCTCCGCTGGGAACCGCCACTGTCGCCCGATGCGCACGGCTGGCAGCCGTCCGTCGCTGGCCATCCGATACACCGTCGACGCGTCGACATCCAACAGGTCCTGGACCTGTTGGGCCGTCAGCAGCGTCGCGGTCATGGGATGCAGCTCCTGCAGGTCGTGCCTGTTCCTGCCACGAGTGCAGGATGGAGTGGCTGCAGGAACGGCATCAGGGCTGACAAGCCGCACCTCGAAGGACCTTCGGCCTGGCCGCGTCGAGCGACCATGGCCCCGTCAGCGCCGGACGGCCCCACCGCGTCCTGGCTCAGCCAGGTGCCTGGGCGGACCGTGCGGTCCGCTCCTCGGCGTAGTTGATGATCGGCTCCCGGGGGAGGAACTCCTCGCGGGCGGCGAGCTCGTAGGCGGCACGGAAGCTGTGCATGCCGCCGGCCAAGGTCCGGACATCGACGAAGCCGTGCTGGACGAGGACCCGGTAGGCGAGGTAGCTGCGGAACCCGACCGCACAGTAGAGCCGGATCGGCTGGGAGCGGTCCCAATCACCGAGTGCCGCGCGCAGGCGCTGCAGCGGCACGTTCTCCGCCCCGTTCAGGTGCGCCTCCGCGAACTCCTCCGATCCCCGCACGTCGAGCAACCGAGCGCCGGCTGGCACGTCCGGGAGGTCGTCGGCGTACCAGAAGGCCACGTCACCGCGGAGCAGGTTCGCGCCGAGGAAGCCAGCCATGTTCACCGGGTCCTTGGCCGAGCCGAACGGCGGGGCATAGGCCAGTTCGAGCTCCTCCAGGTCGTACACGGTGAGCCCCGCGTTGATGGCGGTCGCCAGCACGTCCAGCCGCTTGTCGACCCCGTCGAAACCCACGAGGCCGGCGCCGAGCAGCCGACCGGTGTCGGGCGCGAACAGGACCTTCAGGTGCATCGCCGCCGTACCCGGGTAGTACCCGGCATGCCCGGATGGGTGGAGTTGGACCCGCTCGAAGGGGATCCCTGCGGCGTCCAATTGCCGGGTGTTCGCACCGACCCCGCCGGCGACCATGTCGAACACCTGCACGATGCCGGCGCCGAGCACCGGCGGGAAGGTCGTGTCACGGCCACAGAGGTTGTCGGCCACGACCCGCCCCTGACGGTTGGCGGGTCCGGCGAGGGGGATCAACCATGTGCCTGGCAGCACCGCGTGACGGACCTCGACGGCATCCCCCGCCGCGTAGACGTCCGGGAGGTTGGTGCGCAGGTGCTCATCGACGGCGATACCGCCACGTGGGCCGAGTGCCACGCCAGCCTCGACGGCCAGCGCGGTGTTCGGACGGACGCCGGCCGCCAGCAGCACGAGATCGGTGACGAGGACCGTCCCATCGACCAGCGCTACCTCGATCCGACCATCCGGACGGGAGGTCAGCCCCGTCGCTGCGACGCCGAGGTGGAGGTCCACCCCGTTGGCACGCAGATGCGCCTCCATCGGCGAGGTGAGCTCCCGGTCCAGCGGCGGCATCAACTGATCGGCCAGTTCGACGATGGCCACCGCACGGCCGCGATGGCGCAGGTTCTCCGCCATCTCGAGGCCGATGTAGCCGCCACCGATCACCACCGCGTGCGCGACGAGCGGGTCTCCCGCCGCATCCACTGCGTCCACCGCCGCCTTGATGCGGTCCATGTCGTCGATCTCGCGCAGCACGTGCACCCCGGGCAGCTCCACCCCGGACAACGGTGGGACGATCGGGATGGCGCCGGGTGTGAGCACGAGCCGGTCGTAGGGCTCCTCGTACTCCTCGCCGGTGTCCAGGACCCGGGCCCTGACGCGACGCGCTTGCGCGTCGATCCCCACCACCTCGACGCCGATACGCACATCCAGCGCGAGCGAGTCATGCAGGCTCTGCGGTGTCTGCAGGAGCAGGCGCTCCCGATCCTCGATCACCTCCCCGATGTGATAGGGCAGGCCGCAGTTGGCGAAGGAGACGTGCCTGGTCCGTTCGAAGACGACGATCTCGGCTGACTCGTCGAGCCGACGGGCGCGGGCTGCCGTGGACATGCCGGCGGCGACGCCGCCCACGATCACGATCTTCACGGTGCACTCCTCATGGCGTCGCGAGGGCCGACCAGTCGGACCCCGCGAGCCGCGCGAGCATCCCGGCCCGATCCCCCTCGACGGGTTGTTGGAACGAGTACAGGGCCGCCCCGTCCAGCGAGGTCGCGGCTGTTCGTAGCTGTTCGACGACCGCGTCCGGCCCGTTCAGCCAGCCCCCGACGCCACCGACGATCGCGGTATCGACCTCCGCGGCGAGCGCACCCTGGTAGGACACCCATCCGTCGAACCAGCCGGCCTGCTCGGGCTCGTGCGCCCGGAAGTAGTTCATGGGATAGAGCACGTCGACGACACCGTCCCGGGCCCATGCGGCCCAGTCCTGCAGCGCTTCGTCGTACGTGCGGGTGCCCGTGAGCGCCGCACCTGACGGCGGGGCGCCCCAGGTGATCACGGGTGCGGACAGGATCACATGACGCCCTGCGAGTGCGGCATGCACCTCGGCCATCAGGCTCCGGGTCTGCTCGCGTCGCCAGTCGGACCATGCGGGGTCATCGACCTCCGGAGGGACAGCGTTCCCGGTCTGCTGGGCGTAGCGCGCCAGTGTCTCGGGGTGGTAGCCACGATCGTCACCCTCGTAGCGCACGTAGTCCAGGTGCACCCCCGCGACCGGGTAACGGTCGACGAGTTCGGTGACCACCGCGATGACGTGCTCGCGCACCGCTGGGAGCGCCGGGTCCAGGTAGCGCGTCCAGGTGCCGTCCGCGGCCCGGGTGACCCAGCGGTCTTCGACGGCTGCATCCGGCCCATGGGTCACCGGAACCCAGTCGGGCGGCGGTTCCAAGCCTTCGTAGCTCTGATGCCACGTCGGGGCGACGGACATCCAGGCGTGGACCTCGAGGTCGGTTCCCGCGGCCGCATCGAGCAGCGCCGTGAGCACGTCGAGGTCGGGATCCAGGGTCGGATCCGCGGTGCGGGGAAGGATCTCGGAGTCGTAGTAGGCGTCCTGACGGCGCACGACCTGCGCGATCAGCGTGTTCAGCCCAGCGTCGATCGCCTCGTCGACGAGCGTCTCGATCGAACTGCCCGACTTCAGCGTGTCGTCGAAGAGGTGCACCCAGGCCGCCTGGATGGGCTCCGCGACGTCATCCGGCACCGGCTCGACGCCATCTGGCCCGTCACCCTCCGGGAACGTCGGCTGCGCACGGTCCGGGGTCGGCTCGTCACGATACGGCGTCGCACCGCCCGGATCCGGTGTCGCGTCCTCAGCCGGCGTCGACGCCGAGCCGCAGGCAGCAACCAGCAGCGCGAGAGCCACCAGGACGGTCAGCGACCGGGCCGGATACGGGTTCGCTCCGACCCGGTACATCCCCGTCAGCCGGCTGCGGCCGACAGCGCGCGGGACAGCTCCTCAGCGACGCTGCTGGCGATCGGCTCGAGTGCAGCCGATCCGGAGAGACCGAGCATCGCCACCGCGTCGACGACCAGGATCTCAGAGCCCCCGTCCGGGTGCGCGCGGACGACCACGTTGCACGGCAGGAGCCCGCCGAGCGCCGGATCGAGCTCCAGCGCCTCGTGCGCGTAGCTCGGCTTGCAGGCACCGAGGATGCGGTACGGGGACACCTCGATGTCGAGCTTGTTCTTCAACGTCTCCTTGACGTCGATCTCGGTCAGGATCCCGAATCCCTCCGCGGCGAGCGACTCGCGGATGCGGGCCTCGGCGGTCGCTGGATCGGTGTCCATACGCTGCCGGAAGACGTAGCGATCTTGCTCCATGGGTCGATCTCCAGGGTCGGTGAAGGCGCCACCGGAAGCAGTGGCGCGTGCTCATGGTCCAACGCTAGAGGGGCAGCCGAGCTTCCCGAACGGTCGAACGGCCCCGACACCCGGATAGCCGTGCGCCGCTCACCGGGTCAGCGGCGGGGAGATCTCCCCCGGTCTGATGTCCCGTCAGGTACCGTGAACCATCGTCTCGAGGGCGTTCCTGGCTCACCTATCTGCCCGGAGTCTTACCGGGATGGAGGTCTGAGGATGGCTGCGGACATGACGGTACGGGGCACACCGGTGGTGCTGACGACGGCTGGGCAAGCCTGGCTGGAAGCACGTCTGGCGCGCGCCCGCGAACGTTTGGCCCACATCGAGGACGAACTCACAGCCGAGCGGAGCGAGGAACTCATCGCCGAGCGTCAGCAGGTACGGGACCAGATCGAGGAGTTGGTCCCACTGCTCCGCGATGCCGTGGCTCCCGGAGACGTGCGCGACGACCCGGCCATCGTGGAACTCGGCGACGAGGTCGAGGTCGAGTTCAGCGACGGAGAACGCGAGTCGTTCCTGATCGTGCACCCGGTCGAGGCCGGCATGGACGAGCATCGCACCGCGAGTGATGCCCCCCTGGCCCGCGCGGTGCTCGGCCACCTGGAGGGGGACCAGGTCACGGTGGCCTCACCAGCGGGCGTCTACCACTGCACGATCGTGGGGCATCACCGGATCGGCTGATCACCCCTGGTCATGGGATCTCGACGCCGGCCTCCTCGGCGGCCATCTCGATCAGGGTGGCGAACCGGTCGAGCGGCTGCGCTCCGACCATGGGGCGACCACCGACGATGAACGCCGGCGTGCCGGTGATGCCGATCCCCTGTCCGAGCGCGGCGTCCTCCTGCACCCGTGCCAGGGTCTCCGGATCATCGAGGCTGGCCTCGAAGCGGTCGACGTCGAGCCCGAGCTCCTCGACCGTCTCGATCAGGAAGTCCCGATCGAACACGCCGTCACCGCGGCGCAGGTCCGCCGCGTACAACGCCTCGTGCAGGGCCCAGAAGGCATCCTGATCGGCAGCTGCCTGCCCGGCGATCGCGGCCTGGAGGGCCTCGTCCCCTTGCAGGGGGAGGTCCCGCCACTCGATGCGCAGGATCCCGGTGTCGACGTAGCGCTCGATCAGTTCCGGCTCGGTATCGCGGGCGTGGATGCCGCAGTAGGAGCAGTAGAAGTCCCCCCACTCCATCAGTACGACCGGGGCATCGACGTCGCCGAGTGCCCGGGGGTCATCCGGCTCACGTCGCGCCAAGCCGTCGAGGAGCGCGCGATCCTCTTCGGACACGGCCCCGACCGGCGGCTGTTCCGGGGCTTGGTCGTCCTGCGGCGCGCCGGGCTCCGCCTCAGACGGTTCCGCCTCGTCATCGATGGCGAGCGGCTGCTCATCCTGTTCGACGTCACCCCCGGTCGGGGGGTCGTCGGCGGATCCAGCGCCGAGCGCGGCGACCGCGAGCGCGATGACCGCCACGAGCGCGATACCCGGCGCCAGCATCGAGCGCAGACGACCACCGCCGCTCGGACCCGATGGCTGATCGCCGGTGGCGTGCTCATCCGCGACCGCAGGAGGTCCTTCAGGGGTGGACATGGCCGCTCCTCGATCAGTCCGGCGACCGCTGGTCGGAACCCCGGGGGATCACCAGGAGAACGTACCCACAAGGCCTGAGCTTCCCGCACTCCGCAGATCCTCTGCTGACAAGTACGAAGCCGGCGTTCCTGTCTGCGACGAGGCGTCGTAGTCTCCGCATCCTCGCGAGCGTGGCGGAACCCGCAGCCGCGCTGGGTCCAGGTCCCTCTGACGGGGGTATCGGCTTGTCCCGCCCGATGCCCCGAACCCCATCTGACCAGGGGAAACGCGTCCACGCCGTCTCCACCCCTGACGCCGGATCTCTTCCTGTCCCGCAACTGCCGCGCCCAATCCGTGTCCAAGATGGGGCGCGAGAGAGCGCTCACCCGCCTGTTCGGTCGGATCGTTGACAGCGCAGGTGTAAAAGATAGTTTTACATCCATGACCACCAGTATGGATCTCCTCTACCCCGTCGCGGAACGTCGCGGCGGCTACTTCACCACGGCGCAGGCCGCTGAGGTCGAGGTGTCGCGACAACAGCTGTACTACCTCACGAGCGCCGGCTCCGTGGACCGGGTTGCACAGGGCATCTACCGGCTGCGTCGCTTCCCCGCGCAGCGCTTCGAGGACGTGATCGTCGCTTGCCTGTGGGTTGGCGAGGATGCCGCGGCCAGCCACGACACCGCGCTCGCCATATACGAGTTGGCTGACGTGATGCCCGCGGTCATCCACATCACGACACCCCGGGGTTTCCGTGGCCGGCGACCTGGTGTCAGGGTCCACACCGCACCTCTGGGCGACCGCGAGCGGACCGAACGTGCCGGCGTGCCCGTCACCACGGTCGAGCGCACGATCATCGACACGCTCGAGCGCTCGGGTCCAGACCTCGCTACGCAGTCCGCCGAGCAGGCTCTCGAACGCGGCCTCGTGACCCGACGGCGTCTGCGCACCGCGCTCGAAGCCCACGGCGAGGTCACGCAACCGCTCAGCGATCTCACGGCAGCCTCGCCGTGACCGAAGACCCGCATCGCTACCGCACTGCCGCGGCGCTCCGGACCGCGCTCGAAGATCACCTCCGACGCCGCACACGAAGCAGCGGCGTGCCGCTGGATCGGCTCCGCAAGGAGATCGCCCACCAGCGCCTCCTCGCGCGGTTGGCCGTGGTCGCGCCCCCAGGTTCATGGGCACTCAAGGGAGGTCAGGCGTTGCTGGCTCGACTGGGCCCCGCCGCACGAGCCACCAAGGACGCCGATGCCACCTGGCGGACCAACCTCGATCACTTCAGGGACGTCCTCGAGGAAGCGGTCGACACCGACCTGGGCGACGGCTTCCGCTTCGAGGCCGGCGCTCCCCGGCCGATGACTGCCGAGACCGAGGAAGGCGGGCTGCGCTACCCCGTCCTCGCTTTGCTGGACGGCCGCGAGTTCGAGCGACTGCAGCTCGACATCAGCTCTGTCCCCGGCGACCATCGCCTACTGGAGCACCTTCAGCTCCGCGATCTACTCGGCTTCGGCGGCATCGAGCCACCCACCGTGCCGGTCATCTCGATCGCCCAACACCTGGCCGAGAAGCTCCACGCCTACGCACGCGACTACGGAAGCCAGGACAGCAGCCGTCCACGCGACCTCTACGACATGCTCGTCATGGCCTGGTCACTCCCCGTTCCGTCTTCCGAAACGCTCCAAGCTGCCTGCCGGGAGACCTTCGCTCTGCGCCAGACGAGTTGGCCGCCCGCGCTGCCGTCACCCCCGTCCTCCTGGGCGGCCGCGTGGAACACCTTTGTCAGCGATCACCGCATACCCTGGTTCGATCTCGAGGAGGCGGACGAGGCGCTCGCGAGGTTCTGGCATCCCCTACTCGTCGACGATCAGGCGTCGGCCGACGCCAGCTGGGACCACGAAGCTTGGGCCTGGTCGGCACCGACGTAGGGATCTAAGTCCTGGGTCGGCAGGGAGCGGACGGCATCGGTCAGGGCCACTCGGAAGCCCTCGTTCTGCGCGGGTCGATGGTCGGGCGAAGCGGTCCACAGGCGCGTACAACTCCCGGGGCTCGAGGCCCAGTGAGGGCGTGTGCTCCAGCGAGGAGGGTGGCCATGACGTTGGAGCGGATCACGACCGACCCCGAGGTGCTGGGAGGCGTGCCCTGCATCCGCGGTCTCCGGATACCAGTGGTAACCGTGGTCGGCATGGTCGCAGACGGGATGACCGTCGATGAGGTTCCTGGTCGACGCGAGCATGTCACCGGTCGTCGTACAGCACCTACGCGAAGCCGGCCACGACGCGGTGCACGTCGGCGAGGTGCTGCGGCTGCATGCCCCGACGAGGACATCCTCGAGCACGCTTCCCGAGAAGGCCGGGTGGTCGTGGCAGCTGACACGGACTTCGGCGAACTGCTCGCCACGCGGCAGGCGGCGGAGTCTTCGGTCGTGCTCTTCCACCGGCAGACTGGCCGTCGGCCACGGGAGCAGGCAGCGCTGCTACTCGCGAACCTGCCGGCGGTGGAGTCGGATCTACAGAACCGTGCCATCGTGGTCGTCGAGGACCAGCGGCTCCGAGTTCGGGCCCTACCGATCACCGAGCTTCCGTGCCCAGACCGCGTCCAAGTCTGGCGGAGCCAACCGCGGGCGCGGGATACCCGTTCGGCGTTCTCGCAGGTCAGCGCTAGCTTTCCCTCCCACGCGAGCGTGGCGGAACCGGCAGACGCGCTGGGTTTAGGTCCCAGTGGGCTTCACAGCCCTTGGGGGTTCAAGTCCCCCCGCTCGCACCGTTTGACCCGCGGGACAAGCGGTTCGACTGGCGTCTCGTCAGGACGGCGCCGCAACCATTCAGAGGGCCACCTCAGGCGTTCCTGCCCATCCAGGGACGCAACCGCGCTATAGGTAACCCCGGTCGTCGCTCGCGGCGCCCATGCGCTGTTCCTCGCGGCGTGCCTCCCGCCAGGCCCGCAGTTCGCTGATCGCGGAGCGAACCATGGCGAACATCGGCGGTTTCCCGGTCACGCCGATCAGTCCGAGCGTGCCGACGAGCACGATCGCGGCGAGCCCACCGGTCTGCGTCCGGGCCAGCGCCGGACCGACCGCCCCGATGCGGGCCCATGGGTGGAGGACATCGATAGTGACGTCCGCGAACGGACCGCCCGACGGGGTCGCCGGAGCAGACCAGGCCTCCACTATCGGTACGTCAACCTGCTCCCGGCCTTGCGCGAGCAGGTCGCGACGGTCGAAGGCCGGATCGGTGGCGCTGACAGCCTTGTCCGGTGCGGTCAAGCGCAGCAGCGAGTCGGTGTCGAAGCGCAGCAGGACGGGGAGGTCCCCGACCCAGGCGCTCGGCGCGGCGATGGCGAGCCGGTGAGTCGCGAGCAGCCACGCAAGACCCGTGCCGCCGGACGGGAAGCGGACCTGCCGATGACGCGTCAGTGAGAGAGCATCGTTGAAGAGCATTGCCTCCCAGCCATCACGGGTCGCTGCGGCCACGACCGCATCCCGCAGTTCGTCCGCGGTCACCGCGGTGAGCTGAACCTTCGCCGCGGTCTCGTCGAGGGTTGCGGCCGGGATCGTCACGCTGTCGACCAGCTCCCAGCAGCCGCATCCATCGTCATGATCGGCCGTCCCGTGGTAGGTGGCGGCGATGACGGCGCGTTCCGGGAGGGGCGCCCCAGCGCCGGGGTCGTCGGAAGGAGCGCGGTCCGACGGCCACACGTAGAGCACCGACAGGGTGGCGGCGCCGGCTACGAGGGCGACCGCCGCGACGCGACGCCTCCACCGTCGGCGAGCCTCATCGCCCGCGGACGTGCCTGGGCCGTCCGGGGGCTGCTGACGGATGCGGTCGGCCCGCAGCAGCCTGCGGTCGGCGGTACGGATGAGTCCGTAGATGAGCGCGGCCGTGGTCAGGCCGATGGCGCCGGCCGTCGTTGACTGCGCCGCGGCGGTCATCGTGACCGTGAGCAGCACGACACCGGCAACCACCCGAGTCGCCGCTCGTGACGTGATGCGTCGGGGTGCCACCTGCGTCTCCCCGCGCCGGTGCCCAGCAGCAGTATGGCCACGGGACGATCCGCTGTCACGGACAGGCCCGTTCCGACCGCATGGCAGCACGACGAGGCCTCCGCGTCGGTGCCATGCACATCACCCCACCCGAGGCTCGGAGTCGGGCCGGTCGCCGTCGACCGGGCCACCGCCGTGCGAGCGCAACCCAGGGCCCGGGCCGCCGACCGGAACCGAACAGACCGTCCGGGTCGACCCCCTCGCACTACCAACGGACCCGCGGGTCGCGAGAACGCGGCGTCACTTGGGACCAGCGAGGGCCACGTAGCTGCCGCACGCATGCTCGGGCATCACCAGCACCGCATGTTCACCACTCAGCCGCACACCACGCGCGGGCGCCCGAAGACCCTGATCCTGCATGAACGCGTCGGCCATGTCGATGCTGTCGGCATGGAGCAGCAGTTGGAACGGACCCGGCCCGAAGGACTCCAGAGCATCTGCGGTCACCCCTTCACCGAACGGCTCCGCCAGTGCGAGGCCGACCGTGCCGAGGGAGAAGACCACCATCAAGGACATGATGCCGGTCCCACGCTCGACCGAGCCGGCAGCAGCCAACGCCACCCGATCGAGGAGGATGCATGCAGACCCTCGCGCTCCGCCCACTCCATCGCCTTGCCCCTGCCGCCCCTGTGCTCGCCCGGCTTCTCGTCGGATCCGTGATGGCGGTCCACGGCTGGCAGAAGCTCACCGAGATGGCACCAACGGGGTTCGGCAGCGGGATGCTCGATATGTCGGGCGTCCCGGCGTCGGGGTGAGCGAGGGAACCTATGGTGACCCTCGCAACAGGTCAGGTCGGCGTC
>JBBDSW010000007.1:0-13519 GCA_040904745.1 Nitriliruptoraceae bacterium | reverse complement strand
ACCCCGAGTTCACGATGCTCGAGTCCTACGAGGCCTACGCCGACTACCACGACGTGATGGACCTGACCGAGGCTCTGCTCTCCCGGGCGGCGACCACGGCGCTCGACACCACCGAGCTGTCCCACCAGGGCCGGCCGGTGTCCCTGGCAGGGCCCTACGAGCGGGTCCCGCTGCTCGATCTGGTCCGAGATGCCACCGGCCGCGGTGACCTCGAGCACGACACCGATCCGGTCGAGCTCCGGAGGTTGTGTGACGAGCACGACATCCACACCGAGGCGGGGTGGGGGTCGGGCAAGCTGCTGCTCGAGCTGTACGAGGCGCTCGTCGAGCACACCCTGTGGGACCCGACGTTCGTGATCGACTATCCCGTCGAGGTGTCCCCTCTGGCCCGACGCCATCGCGACGATCCCCGGGTGACCGAGCGGTTCGAGCTGATCGTCGCGGGACGGGAGTTCGGCAACGCCTTCTCCGAGCTGATCGACCCGGAGGACCAGAGGGAGCGTTTCGAGGCCCAGGCTCGGGCCAAGGCGGCCGGTGACGAGGAGGCGATGGTCGTCGACGAGCCGTACCTGCGGGCGATGGAGCTCGGGCTCCCCCCCACCGGCGGGCTCGGCATCGGCGTCGACCGTGTGGTCATGCTGCTCGCAGACGTCACCAACATCCGCGATGTCATCCTCTTCCCGACCCTGCGGCCGGAGGTGACCTGACGGTGCGCGTCACCGTGTACGCCGCCTCCTCGGGCGGTGTCGACCAGCGCTTCCACCGGGCCGCGAGAGCGCTCGGCGAACGGCTCGCGGCGCGTGGCGACGCGCTCGTCTACGGCGGGACGGCCCTCGGGCTGATGGGCGAGCTCGCCACCGCCGTTCGTGCCGGCGGTGGGCACGTGACCGGCGTCATCCCGTCGCTGATGGCGGATCGTGGCCTGGCCGACACCGACTGCGACGAGCTGGTCATCACCGCGGGGATGGGCGAGCGCAAGCGTGCCATGATCGACCGGGCGGAGGCCTTCGTGGCCCTGCCGGGCGGGTTCGGGACGCTGGAGGAGCTCCTCGAGGTGCTGACGCTGCGGCAGCTCGGTGTCCACGACCGGCCGGTCGTGCTGCTGGACGTCGACGGGTTCTTCCAGCCGCTCCTGGCCACCTTCGAGCACCTGTTCGAGCTCGGGTTCGCCGACCGGACCTACGCCGGGCTGTGGGCGGTGGCCCACGATGTCGACGAGGTGTTCGCCCACCTCGACGACGACGAGCCGGGTGCGCTCCCGACCAAGCCCTACTGACCCGACGACGGGGGGCGGTCCGCGCCGACCTGCGTCGTAGGGGCGCAGGTCACCGGCGGCGCCCCGGCTCCAGCTACGTGCGAGCGGCGCCCCGCTGCCCCACCGTGCCACCTGCACCGCTCGCGCCGAGCCCGCACCGTACGTACCGTGGTCGCTTCGCCGATG
Organism: Nitriliruptoraceae bacterium; assembly: GCA_040904745.1. Classification (GTDB taxonomy): domain Bacteria; phylum Actinomycetota; class Nitriliruptoria; order Nitriliruptorales; family Nitriliruptoraceae; genus T1Sed10-7. The sequence continues at coordinate 12,078 of JBBDSW010000007.1, read as the reverse complement.
TCCGCTGCGGCACCGGGCAGAAGGCCGCGGACGGCAACCGCCGGGGGGTTCGGCGCCGAACCACCGCCAAGACACGGGATCAGCCAGTACATCATGGGTTACATTCGGGAGGGTAGTTGACGGCGACGACCGGATGACCGGTCACCGTCGAAGCCCCGACCCCTGGGACCCCCAGCCAGAAAGTCATCCGCATGTTCGAGCGGTTCACCGACCGGGCCCGACGGGTGGTCGTCCTCGCGCAGGAAGAAGCGAGGATGCTCAACCACAACTACATCGGGACCGAGCACATCCTGCTCGGCCTGATCCACGAGGGTGAGGGCGTCGCCGCCAAGGCGCTCGAGTCCATGAACATCTCGCTGGAGTCCGTCCGGAACCAGGTCACCGAGATCATCGGCCGTGGGCAGACCGCGCCCGCCGGCCACATCCCGTTCACCCCCCGGGCGAAGAAGGTCCTCGAGCTCAGCCTCCGCGAGGCCCTGCAGCTCGGGCACAACTACATCGGGACCGAGCACATCCTGCTCGGCCTGATCCGTGAGGGTGAGGGCGTCGCGGCACAGGTGCTCCAGAAGCTCGGCGCGGACCTGAACAAGGTGCGCCAGCAGGTGATCCAGCTGCTGTCGGGCTACGCCGGCGGCGAGCAGGGCAAGGCGGGTGCTGGTGTCGGCGAGGCCTCGGGCCAGGGCTCGCGCGAGGGCTCCACGATCCTGGACCAGTTCGGGACCAACCTCACCCAGGCCGCCCGTGACGGGGAGCTCGATCCGGTCATCGGTCGCTCGAAGGAGATCGAGCGGGTGATGCAGGTCCTCTCCCGCCGCACGAAGAACAACCCCGTCCTGATCGGCGAGCCTGGCGTGGGCAAGACCGCCATCGCCGAGGGGCTGGCGCAGCGCGTCGTCGCCGGCGAGGTGCCGGAGACGCTCGCCGACAAGCACCTCTACACCCTGGACCTCGGGGCGCTGGTCGCCGGCTCGCGCTACCGCGGTGACTTCGAGGAGCGCCTCAAGAAGGTGCTCAAGGAGATCACCACGCGCGGGGACATCATCCTCTTCATCGACGAGATCCACACCCTCGTCGGTGCCGGTGCGGCGGAGGGTGCGATAGACGCCGCCTCGATCCTGAAGCCGATGCTGGCGCGCGGGGAGCTGCAGACCGTCGGGGCCACGACCCTGGACGAGTACCGCAAGCACCTCGAGAAGGACGCGGCGCTGGAGCGCCGGTTCCAGCCGGTCAAGGTCGAGGAACCCTCGATGGAGCACACCATCGAGATCCTGAAGGGCCTGCGGGACCGCTACGAGGCGCATCACCGGGTGACCATCACCGACGACGCGTTGCTCGCCGCCGCCGAGCTCGCCGACCGCTACATCTCCGACCGGTACCTGCCGGACAAGGCGATCGACCTGATCGATGAGGCCGGGAGCCGGCTCAGGATCCGCTCGATGACCACCCCGCCGGACCTCCAGGACCTCGATGCAGAGATCGAGGATGCGCGCCAGCGCAAGGAGGAGGCGATCGACGCGCAGGACTTCGAGCGCGCCGCGGGCCTCCGCGACGAGGAGAAGCAGCTCATCGACCGGCGCTCGCGCCGCGAGGACGAGTGGCGCTCCGAGGGCCTGGACACGGTGCTGACCGTGGACGAGGAGGTCATCGCCGAGGTCCTGTCCAACTGGACCGGCATCCCGGTGCTGAAGCTCACCCAGGAGGAGACCGAGAAGCTCCTGCACATGGAGGACGAGCTCCACAAGCGGGTCATCGGGCAGGAGCAGTCGATCGCGGCCGTCTCCAAGGCGATCCGCCGGACCCGGGCGGGACTCAAGGATCCCAAGCGCCCGGCAGGCTCGTTCATCTTCCTCGGGCCCTCGGGGGTCGGCAAGACCGAGCTGGCCAAGACGCTGGCGGAGTACCTGTTCGGGGACGAGGACTCGCTGATCCACCTCGACATGTCGGAGTACATGGAGAAGCACACGGTCAGCCGCCTGATCGGCTCGCCGCCGGGCTACGTCGGCTACGACGAGGGCGGACAGCTCACCGAGCAGGTCCGGCGCAAGCCGTTCTCCGTCGTCCTCTTCGACGAGGTGGAGAAGGCCCACCCGGACGTGTTCAACACCCTCCTCCAGATCCTGGAGGACGGGCGGTTGACGGACGCCCAGGGTCGCACCGTCGACTTCAAGAACACGATCCTGATCATGACCTCCAACCTCGGCACGAAGAACCTGACCTCGCCGACGGTCGGGTTCGCCGCGGAGGACGACGACTCGCTCTACGACAAGATGAAGCAGCAGGTCAACGACGAGCTGAAGAAGCACTTCCGCCCCGAGTTCCTGAACCGGATCGACGACACGATCGTCTTCCACCCCCTCAGCCACGACGAGATCAAGTCGATCGTCGACCTGATGCTGCGCCGCGTGAAGGGGCAGCTCAGGACCAAGGGGCTCGACCTCGAGCTCACCGACCAGCTGAAGGGCTGGCTCGCCGAGAAGGGGTACGACCCGCAGCTCGGTGCACGGCCGCTGCGCCGCACGATCCAGCGGGAGCTCGAGGACAAGCTCTCCGAGCGGATCCTCCACGGGGAGTTCCCCGGCGGCCAGCTGATCGTCGCCGACGTCGACGAGGACGCCGACACGGTCGCCTTCCGTACGGTGGACTCGCCGGCCGCTCCGGACGTCCCCCCGGTGGAGCTGGCCGGTGGGGGCGACCACGACGAGCACAACGCGCACAACTCCGGCGACCACGACGAGTGAGCCATCACCGGCGGTCGGGGTGGGACCTTGGGGTCCGCCCCGGCCGTTCGCTGCCCGGCCGAACGGTCCGTGCCAAGGCTAGGCTCACCTCCGTCCGAGCCCGTAGGGGGAGGTTCCGGTGGCCCACGACCTGATCGACTCGACCGAGATGTACCTGCGAACCGTCCTCGAGCTCGAGGAGGAGGGCATCCCGGCCCTGCGCGCGCGCCTCTCGGAGCGGTTGGGGCTCTCGGCCCCGTCGATCTCGGAGGGTGTGGTACGCCTCGAGGCGCAAGGGCTGCTGCATCTCTCCGATGACCGGGTCGTCGAGCTCACCGCGCAGGGTCGGGTGCGGGCCGAGCAGGTCATGCGCAAGCACCGGTTGGCCGAGCGGCTGCTGGTGGACGTGCTCGGGCTCGAACACGAGCACGTGCACGAGGAAGCGTGTCGCTGGGAGCACGTGATCTCCGACCGGGTCGAGCAGCGCCTGGTGGAGTTCCTCGGCAACCCCACGACCAGCCCCTACGGCAACCCGATACCGGGTTCCGGGGAGGGTTTCGACCACATCGTCCCGCTGGCCGAGGTCGTGGCCGGCGAGGTGCTGCTGCACTCCATCTCCGAACACCTCCAGGCCGACGCGGACGTGATGCACATCCTGCACGAGCACGGGATGATCGCCGGTGAGCGCGCCGAGGTGGCCACACGTGGTGACCAGGTGGAGCTCACGCTGGCTGGCCACGCGTTCGCGCTCGGTGCGGAGGCGGCCCGCTACGTCTACGTGATCCCGAGCGAGTCCGCCGTCACCGCCTGAACGCCGCCCCGGCCTCCTCCGATCCGGGGATCACCGGGTGGCGGCGACCGTCGCGGCGCACCGGCGTAGCAGGTCGGCGGTCTCGTCCCAGCCGATGCACGCGTCCGTGATCGAGACGCCGTGCTTCAGCGGGGTGGTCGGTTGCCAGTCCTGGCGTCCGGGGGCGAGGTTGCTCTCCAGCATGATCCCGAGCAGACCGGGGTCCGGCCCCGTCCACTGGGAGAGCACGTCCTCGACCACGAGGTGCTGGCGACGGTGGTCCTTGCCCGAGTTCCCGTGGCTCGCGTCGACCATCACCGGCCGGGCGAGACCGGTGACCTCGCGGGCCGCGTCACGGGCGGCGAGCACGTGTTCGGCGGCGTAGTTCGGTCCGTCGTTGCCGCCACGCAGCACGATGTGGACGTCCGGGTTGCCGGTCGTGCGGACCACGGCCGTACGACCCTGCCCGTCGACCCCGAAGAACGCGTGTGGTGCGGTCGCCGCACCGAGCGCGTTGCTCGCGCCGCCCAACGTGCCGTCGGTGCCGTTCTTGAACCCGATCGGCATCGAGAGACCGCTGGCCAACTGCCGATGCACCTGGCTCTCGACCGTCCGCGCCCCGATGGCCGCCCAGGCCACCAGGTCCGACTGGTACTGCGGGGTGATCGTGTCGAGGACCTCCACCGCACAGGGCAGCCCGAGGCCGTTGACGTCCAGCAGGACCTGTCGGGCGACACGCAGGCCCCGGGACGCGTCGGAGCTGCCGTCGAGCGCCGGGTCGTAGATGAGGCCCTTCCAGCCGATCGAGGTCCGCGGCTTCTCGAAGTAGGTCCGCATCACCACGATGAGCTGGTCGGAGAGCGCATCGGCCAGCGGTCGGAGCCGCTCGGCGTACTCCCGGGCGAGGCCGGGATCGTGGATCGAGCACGGTCCCACCACCACGACCATCCGGGGGTCCTCGCCACGCAGCGCCGCGGCCAGCTCGCGGCGGGCCCGACCGACCGTGGCATGGTGGACATCGGTGGCCGGCAGCTCTTCGCGCACCGCCGCGGGGGAGGCGACGGGCTCGAACACCTCGACGTGGCGGTCGTCGAGAGCGGGATCTGCGGTCCCCGGGACGTCGAGACCCTCCGGCGTCGCGGGGTCGGGTGGCGCGTTCATGGTTCCTCCTCCGGCCGCTCACCCGAGCGGCTCCGCGGTCGTACGCGGCGCGCTCGACGCTACCCGGCTCCGGAGGCGGCGGTGGACGGCCACGGTCGACCGCGTGGTTCGCCGGCCGTGGTCCCACGGGGGCGCCGCCCGGTAGCCTCGCGGCTTCCCGAGCCGCCGCAGATCGGTGGAAGCGTGACCTCTCCGGCCGTACCGGATGCCGCCACACGTCGTCGTCTCACCGAGGATCTGCTCGCCTGGGCGGCGGACGTCCGTGCCGATCTGCCCTGGCGGAACACGCGGGATCCGTGGGCGATCCTCGTCTCCGAGCTGATGCTCCAGCAGACGCAGGTCGCACGGGTCGTGCCCGCCTACCTCGCGTTCCTCGCGCGTTTCCCGACGCCTGCCGCGTGTGCCGAGGCACCGGTCGCCGAGGTGGTGAGAGCTTGGGAGGGGCTCGGCTACAACCGGCGGGCCCTGCACCTGCACCGGGCGGCGCAGGTCGTCGTCGACGAGCACGGCGGTCGACTGCCCGACCACCTCGATGCGCTGCTCGCGCTGCCGGGGGTCGGTGCCTACACCGCCCGCGCCGTGCAGGTCTTCGCGCGGGAGCGCGATCACGGTGTCGTGGACACCAACGCGGCGAGGGTGCTGGCGCGGGCCGTCGCCGGCCAGCGGCTCTCGGCAGGTGCCGTGCAGGAGCTGGCCGATGAGGTGGTGCCGCTCGGCCGTGGCTGGGCGTGGAACCAGGCGATGCTCGACCTGGGATCCCAGGTGTGCGTCAAGCGACGTCCGCGCTGCCAGGTGTGCCCCATCGCGACCAGTTGTTCCTGGTCACGGGCGGGGTTCTCCGGGCAGGACCCGGCGGATGGGACGGCCGGCGTCTCCGGACGCCAGACCGCGTTCGTCGGCTCGGATCGGCAGGGGCGTGGACGCCTGGTCCAGGCGCTTCGGACCGGTGCGGTCGACCTGCAGCGGGTGCCGGACGTGGCCGGGTGGCCGGACGAGCCCTCCCGCGCCCGACGTGTGGCCGATGGTCTCGTGGGGGAGGGCTTGGCCGAGTACGTGGACGGGCAGCTCGCGCTCCCGAACACCAGCCGGTGACCGGGCGCACCGTCGAGCTGGCGATCGGGCTGCTGGAGCGGGAGGGGAGCGCCAGCACCGAGGAGCTGTTGCGCGAGGTCCGTGCCGGGGGCGGCCACGGCGTCGCCCGAGCGGCGCTGGAACGGGCGCTGGAGGCCGACGAGCGCATCGGCTGGCGCTTAGAGCTCGGGCGGAGGCGGTGGGTGCTGGCGACCCCGGAGCCGGCCCGTGACCAGGCCCGGACCGAGGCGACCGCGGCCGGTGGCCGCACGCGGGCTGCGATCGATGCGCTCGATCTGCGGCCCTGGCAGGCGGAGGCGTTCGCCGCGTGGTCGGCGAGCGGACGTGGTGTCGTCGAGGCCGTGACGGGGACCGGGAAGACCCTGCTGGCGCTCGCGGTGATCCGTGCGGTGCTCGATCGTGGTGGACGTGTCCTCGTGCTCGTCCCGACCCTGGAGCTGCTCGACCAGTGGCGGGCCAGCCTCGCCGAACGCCTCCCCGAGGCCCGGGTCGGCCGGCTCGGCGGCGGTCACCGCGACGACCTCTTCTCCCACGAGGTGCTGCTGGCGACCCCGCACTCGGCGGCCGATGTGCCCATCGACCTGCCCCCGGGCGCCGCCGGGTTGGTCGTGGCCGACGAGGCGCACCGGTACGGCTCGCCGACCTGGGGCGAGGCGCTGCCGGAGGGGTTCGGGTTGCGTCTGGCGCTGACCGCGACCTACGAGCGCAGCGACGAAGGGGTCGCCGAGGTCCTGGAGCCGTACTTCGGTCCGGTGGCCTTCCGTTACCGCTACGACCGTGCGGTGGCCGACGGCACCGTCGCCCCGTTCCGGATCGCCCTGGCCGGCGTGGACCTCACCGAGGAGGAACGTGCCCTCCACGATGCCGCGGATGCGCGGGTCCGCTCGCTGCACCGGGAGCTGATCTCCGGTCTCGGGATGCCGAAGGAACCCGCGGCGCTGCTGCGTGCCGCGGCAGCCGTCGTCGCCCAGGCACCGCGTGGCGACCTCGGGGGCGACGGGGAGCAGGTGCGAGCCTGTCGGGAGTACCTGAGCCGCTTGCGCCAGCGCCGGGACGTGGCCGCGGGTGCGGCGGCCAAGCTCGACGTGGCGCGCTCGGCCGCCCCGGCGCTCGTCGGCCGTCGCTCCCTGGTGTTCACCGACACCGTCGAACAGGCCGAGGATGCCGCCCGGGTCCTGCTGGGCGTTGGCGTCCGGGCGGAGACCGTCCACGGCCGGTTGACCGACGAGCGGCGGCGCATCCGCCTGGCGCAGTTCCGCCGCGCGCGGATCGATGCGCTCGTCGCCCCCCGTGTCCTGGATGAGGGGATCGACGTGCCCGCCGCTGATGTGGCGATCGTCCTGGCGGCCTTCCGGACCCGCCGCCAGCTGATCCAGCGGCTCGGACGCGTCCTGCGGCTCAAGCCGGACCGTGGCATGGCCCGGCTCGTCCTCGCCTTCGCCCGGGGCACGCTCGAGGATCCGGACCGCGGCGGCCACGCGGCGTTCCTGGGCGAGGTGCGCGGCGTTGCCCGGTCCATCGACCCGCTCGATGTCACCGCAGAGCCCGGCGCGGTGGCGGCCTGGCTGGACGGCTGACCGCGCCTGACGGGGACGCTGCGTTACCCTTCGCGGACGTCGCACGGGTGGCCCCGCGTTCCGACGCACGGGTGCCGCTGGAACGTGAGATGACGCACGGACGCCAGGAGGAGGTGGTGGTGGAGCTCTCCAGGGACCCGGCCGTGCGTGACGTGCTGGCCCTGCTCGCTCCCGGCACCCCGCTCCGTGAGGGGATCGAACGGATCATCAGTGCCGGCCGGGGTGCCTTGATCGTCATCGGTTGGTCGCCGGAGGTCGAGCCGCTGGTCTCCGGCGGGTTCGTCATCGACATCAAAGCGACCAGCCAGCGGATCGCCGAACTCGCCAAGATGGACGGTGCCCTGGTGCTCGACAACGACACCAACCGGATCCTGCGCGCGAACGTCCACCTGGTCCCGGACCCCACGATCCCGACCTCGGAGACCGGGACCCGGCACCGCTCGGCCGAACGGACCGCCCGCCAGACCGGGCGACCGGTGATCGCCGTCTCAGAGTCGATGGGCAAGGTCAACCTCTACCACGGGTCCGCGCGCCACGTGGTGGAGGAGGTGTCCGCGCTGCTGGTCAGGGCGAACCAGGCCCTGTCCACCCTGGAGCGCTACCGCCACCGGCTCGACGAGGTGTCCGCGCTGCTCTCCGCGCGGGAGGTCGAGGACGCGGTGACCGTCCGTGACGCGGTGCTGACGCTGCAGCGAGCCGAGATGCTCCGGCGCATCGCCCGCGAGGTCGAGGATCACGTCGTCGAGCTCGGGACGGAAGGGCGCCTGATCCAGCTCCAACTGGACGAGCTGGTCGCCTCCGTGGCCGATCAACGCGAGCTGGTCGTGCGCGACTACCTCGGCGACCGGCGGCGCAAGCTGAACCGCGTGCTCGAGGACCTCAGCGACCTGACCACCGAGGAGCTGCTCGACTCCGAGCAGGTCGCCGCGCTGCTGGCCTACGACGAGGATCAACTGGAGGCGCCGGTGACCCCCCGCGGCTACCGCCTGCTCGCGAGCATCCCGCGTCTGCCGGCCAGCATCGTCGACCGTCTGGTGGAACGCTTCCACACCCTCCCACGCGTGATGGAGGCCACGATCGCCGAGCTCGACCTGGTCGAGGGGATCGGCGAGTCGCGCGCCCGGAGCATCCAGGACGGGTTGCGCCGACTGGCCGAGGCGACGGTCCTCGAGCGCTACGTCTAGGGGCAACGGATCCTCGGAAACCCCGTGCGACCTGCGGTTTCAGCTGGGATCTGGCCTCGACGCCCCTGCCCTCATGTGGTATGCTCGCCCCTGGCTGACGGGCCAGTGGCCACACTTCGCGTGACCGTCCCGCAGCCGTTGGAGATGGTCGGACCGGCCCGTGCGGCGGTGCCCATCCTCCCGCAGGGCCCGAGCAACATCGACCGAGCGAAAGGCGTCGTGGAGACGGCCGATGAGCTGGGTGAGGCCCTCCCCTTCAGCCTGCGATCGCCTGGCGCGACGCCCGCTGCAGGTCCGGTGCCCGTCGCTCCTCGGTCCGGTCCGCGGCCCACGTCCCCCCGGATCCCCGGACCACGTCAGGAGCAGCTCCCTATGGCCTACAGCGTCGGAGACACCGTCATCTACCCTCATCACGGTGCAGCGGTGGTGGAACGCAAGGAGGAGCGGGAGCTCAAGGGGGAGTCGCGGGAGTACCTGGTGCTCCGCCTCACCTACGGCGATCTGACGCTCATGGTGCCGGCGGACGCCTGCGAGGAGGTCGGCATCCGCAACGTGGTCTCCAAGAAGGAGGTCGAGCAGGTGCTCGACGTCCTGCGCGAGCCCGAGGGCAAGGCCGCGGGGAACTGGTCGCGCCGGTTCAAGGCCAACTACGAGAAGCTGCGCTCCGGTGACATCTACCAGGTCGCCGAGGTGGTGCGGAACCTCGCCACCCGGGAGAAGGACAAGGGGCTGTCCGCCGGCGAGAAGCGCATGCTGACCAAGGCCAAGCAGATCCTGCTCTCCGAGCTCGCCGTCGCGATCAAGAAGGACGAGGAGCAGGCCGAGCTGCTGGTCGAGGAGACGATCGAGGCCGCCCACGGGTGAGGTGTCCGGTGGTGGCTGGAGCAGCGTGTGCTGCCCGTCACCGCACACGGTCACGGCTTCGATCCGCACCGCCGGTGGGAGGACCCTGTGGCGCTCAACCGCGACCGCATCGGGACGAGCTACCCGTCGTACCGCTACGAGGTGTCCCGGGAGAAGATCCGGGAGTACGCCGCCGCGGTCGGCGAGACCGATCCCCGCTACTACAGCGACGGTGACGACTGCGTCGCCCCACCGACCTTCGCGGCCTGCTTCACCCTGACCAAGGGCGGCGAGGCCACGTTCGCCGACGAGGGGCTCGGGACCCACCCGGCGCTGCTGCACGGCGGGCAGCGCTACCGCTACGGCGACCGACCGATCCGACCGGGCGACGTGTTGACCTGCACCCCGCGGATCGCGGACATCTCCTCGCGCGGGGACAACGAGTTCCTGGTCACCGAGGTGGTCTGCGTGGCCGAGGACGGGACGCCGCTGGTCACCTCGGAGACGACCCTGGTCTTCCTCGGGTCGGCTTGATGAGCGCGCTCGAGGTGGGAACCGAGGCCGAACCCGTCGTCGCCCACGCCGACCTGGCGAGCTCCGTGCGCTACGCCGGTGCCTCCGGCGATCTGAACCCGCTCCACTTCGACGCGGAGACCGCGCGCGAGGTCAGCCCGACCGGCCGGATCATCGCCCACGGCATGTACTCGATGGGGCTCGCGTCCCGGATGCTGACGGCGCTGGCCGGGGGGCCCGAGCGCGTCCTCGAACTGCAGGTCCGCTTCACCCGCCCCTGGCCGCTCGGCACCACCTCGACGTTCACCGGCAAGGTGACCGCGGTCGCGGACGGGGTCGCGACGGTCGCCGTGGTGGGGACCAACGCGGAGACCGGCCGGATCCTCAGGGGGACCGGGAAGGTCCGCGTGTGAGGCCGCGGCCGGTGCGGATGCCGATGCGGGCGTGCGCGGTCCGTGACCCTCGGTTGTCGCCGCGGTCACCACGGGGGTAGCCTCGCCGTGCTGCCTCCCCGTGAGGCAGCGTTCCCGTGTCGTGAACCGCCGCAGCGGGTGGGTCATGAGGGGACGGACGGGAGTAGCTCAATCTGGCAGAGCACCGGTCTCCAAAACCGGCGGTTGGGGGTTCAAGTCCCTCCTCCCGTGCGAGGTGATCACCCGCTCGCGCGGCATCCAGCACTCCGGCGATCCGCCGCCGGAACGAGCGGCCCGCACCCGACCATCACCGCCGCGTGTCCCGTCCGCGCCACCCATCACCGACGAGCGGGCCGACCCGGAGCCCGCACCGCGGACGCGTCCGGGCCCCACCACCGACCATCACCCGGCTCGGGAGTTACCCATGAACCGTGAGGACAAGCGTCGAGGTGGCCGCGAAGAGCGGCGCACCGAGGGCCAGGCGAGCGCGGCTTCCGAGCCGGAGCGCCGCTCTCGGACCTCGCCGGGACAGTTCCTCCGTGAGGTGCGCGGGGAACTGCGCAAGGTCGCCTGGCCGAACCGCAAAGAGGTGACGTCGTACACCATCGTCGTCCTCGTCACGACCTTCGTACTCGTGGGGATCGTGTGGGGGATGGACGAGGTGATCCGTCGCGCCATCATCAACACCCTGGGGTGAACAGCGTGTCCGACGAGACCACGACCGACCACGAGCCGACCGAGGCTGCCGAGCACGACGAGGCCGCGCCGGGCGGGTTCGATGCTGCCCCTGCGCCGGAGTCCGGTGATGAGGAGACACCCGCGCCGCCGCCCGATGAGGAGGCTGCTGCGGCCAGCGACGGCGACGACCTCGACGATCTGTTGGGGATGGCCGGCTCCGAAGGCGACGCCGTCACCGCCGCGGACGCCACGGGAGCCGACGACGCCTCCGGCGAGGGTGCTTCCGGAGACGACGCCGCCGCCGACGCCCCGCCGGCACGCAGGCGCCGCCCTCGCTCCCTGGAGGAGGTCCGCGATCAGAAGGACCTCGCCCGGATGCTCGGCGACTGGTACGTCGTCCACACCTACTCGGGCTACGAGCAGCGGGTCAAGGACAACCTGGCCAACCGCGTCGAAGCGCTCGAGGCCGAGGACCGGGTCTTCGAGGTGGTGATCCCCACCGAGGAGGTCACCGAGTACAAGAAGGGCAAGAAGACCGTCTCCCAGAAGAAGTTCCTGCCCGGCTACGTCCTCGTCCGCGCCATCATGGACGACGAGGTGTGGGGGATCGTCCGCCACACGCCGGCCGTGACCGGGTTCGTCGGTTCCCCTGGGACCCGACCGGTGCCGCTCCCTCTCAAGGAGGTTGCGGATACGCTGAAGATCCCGGTCGAGGTCGTCGAAGCGGTCGCGACGGACGAAGCGGCTGACGCCACCCCGGCCAAGGTCGTGGCCGAGATCGACCTCGAGGTCGGCGAGACCGTCCGGGTGACCGGCGGGCCGTTCGCCGACTTCACGGGCACGATCGCGGAGATCAACCTCGATCAGGCCAAGCTCAAGGTGCTCGTCAGCGTGTTCGGTCGTGAGACCCCGCTCGAGCTGCCGTTCGACACCGTGGCCAAGCTCTAGGCCACCTCCAGCACCCACCGCCGGCGCCGACCGCCGCCGCGGGCACGCACCACCCATCGATCGTGGGAGGCCGGGAGGACCGGCCGTCAGTACCACGCGAGGAGACACGACAACCATGGCGAAGAAGGTCGCAGGCTTCATCAAGCTGCAGATCCCGGCCGG
>JBBDSW010000006.1:0-13527 GCA_040904745.1 Nitriliruptoraceae bacterium | reverse complement strand
TCCGAGAGGCCCGGGATCTTGATCTCCATCTGGAGACCGGTCTCCTTGACCTCGTCGATGCTGAGCGGCGAGTAGCCCATCGACTTGAGCTTGGAGGCCACCGTCGCCTGGTTGTCGGCCTCCAGCTGGCCCGAGACCAGCTTGCCGTGGCGATCACGGACCTGGTAGTCGAACTTGGTGAGCGTCGCGCTGGCCATCGTCTGGCTCCTTGTGCGGCGTGGTGGGGTGGGCCTAGGCCCGGCCCGCCAACCGGTTGAACTCGTTGACGTTGTTCGCCTTCTCGAGGGCGGCGTCGTAGGTGATCTTGCCGGCCTTGACCAGGTGCGCCAGGGACTGGTCCATCGCGATCATCCCGTCCTTGGCGCCCGCCTGGATGGCCGAGTAGATCTGATGGGTCTTGCCTTCACGGATCAGGTTCTTGATCCCGGAGGTGGTCACCATGACCTCCGTCGCCGCGATGCGTCCCTTGCCGTCCGCCGTCTTCAACAGCGTCTGGCACACCACGCCCTTGAGCGCACCGGCCAGCATCACCCGGATCTGCTCCTGCTGGTGGGGCGGGAACACGTCGATGATGCGGTCGATCGACTGCGGGGCGTCCTGGGTGTGCAGGGTCCCGAAGACGAGGTGGCCGGTCTCGGCCGCGGTCAGCGCGATCTGGATCGTCTCCAGGTCCCGCATCTCGCCGACGAGGATGATGTCCGGGTCCTGACGCAGGACGTGCTTCAGCGCCGTGGCGAACCCGTGGGTGTCCGTGCCGACCTCGCGCTGGTTGACGACCGAACGCTTGTGGGTGTGCAGGAACTCGATCGGGTCCTCGACGGTCATGATGTGTGACGCACGGTTGCGGTTGGCCAGGTCGACCAGTGAGGCCAGGGTCGTCGACTTGCCCGACCCGGTGGGCCCGGTGACCAGGACGAACCCGCGGGCGAGGTAGGCGAAGTTGGACACCTGCTCGGGGATCCCGAGGTCCTCCAGCGGCAGGATCTCGAACGGGATGACGCGCATCACGGCGCCCATGGTGTCGCGCTGCTGGAAGATGTTGACGCGGAAACGCGCGAGCTTGGGGACCGAGTAGCTCATGTCCAGCTCGAGGTCGTTCTCGAACGCCTCGCGCTGCTTCTGGGTCATGATCCCGTAGAGCAGCTTCTGCAGCTCATCGGCGGTCATCTTCTGGAACTCCGAGAGCTGAGCGAGCTCGCCGTTGACCCGGATCGCGGGCGGGATGCCAGCCGTCAGGTGGAGGTCGGAGCCACCACGCTCGACCAGGGTGGTCAGCAGCTGGTCGAGATCGAGCTCGCTCTCCTCCTCGGATCGCAGCCGCGGGCCACCGACGCTGGCCGGCATGCTCTCGCGTTCCTGGCGCGGGGGCCCGGGCAGCGTCGCTGGCTCCTGGATGGGCTGGCCGGCGGCCTGGTCGGCCGGCGGGGCGGAACCGTTCGTCGGCGCCGGTGGCGAGGTCGCGGCGGCAGGGACCGCCGCCTCGTGCTCACGCACGTGGCCGGCGATCGCGTCCAGCAGCGCCCGACGGGGCGCGAGTGCCAGCGTGACGGGGAGGCCGATCTCCGACTGCAGACGGCTGGAGAGTTCCTCACGAGCGTTCGGGTCGGCGATCGCGACGATGACCTCGTTGCCGTCACCGAAGCCGATCGGCAGCGCGGTCAGCTCCTGGGCGAGTGTACCGGGCAGCAGGGCGGCGGCATGCTGGTCGATCGAGCCACCATCCACCTCGGCGTAGGCGAGGCCGATCGAGCTGGCGAAGGCACGCACCAGGTCGCCTTCCGAGGCCAGTCCGAGCGCGACCAGGCTCTGGGCGAGGTTCCCCCCGCTCTCCGCCCGGTGGGTCTCGGCGCGCGCGAGGTCCTCCTCGCCCACGACACCCTGGTCGACGAGCAACTCTGCGAGTCCAGCCACGTCCTCGTGCCCTCCCCAGCGCGGGTTCTCGCGCCGCCGTGTCGCGCCGTCAGATGACGACCCGTCCGATCTCTTCGATGGTGGTCCGCCCCAGCAGGATCTTCGCCAGGCCGTCTTCGCGGAGCTGCCGCATGCCCTGTTCGACCGCGACCCGGGTGATCTCCTCCGAGGAGGCACGGGCGACGGCGAGCCGCTCGATGTCCTCGGTCACGGTCATCACCTCGTGGATCGCGAGCCGTCCTCGGTAGCCGGTGTTGGAGCAGTGCGAACAGCCGACGGCCTGCGGTACCTCCGGCCGTTCCTCCACGATGTCGTCGCCGAAGCCCGCCGCCTTGAGCATCTCCGGCTCCGGGCGCACCATCTGGACGCAGCGCGGGCACACGCGGCGGGCCAGCCGCTGGGCCAGGACGCAGTCCACGGCCGAGCCGACCAGGAACGGTTCGACACCCATCTCGGTGAGCCTGGTGATGGCCGATGGCGCGTCGTTGGTGTGCAGGGTGGACAGCACGAGGTGTCCGGTGAGCGCGGCCTCGATGCCGATCTGGGCCGTTTCGCGGTCGCGCATCTCCCCCACCAGGACGATGTCCGGGTCCTGTCGGAGGATCGCGCGCAGCGCCTTGGCGAAGGTCAGCCCGACCTTCGGGTTGACCTGGACCTGGCTGATGCCGGGAAGCTGGTACTCGACCGGGTCCTCGGTCGTGATGATGTTCACGCCCTCCTGGTTGACGACGTTCAAGGTCGCGTACAGGGTCGTCGACTTCCCCGAACCGGTCGGGCCGGTCACCAGGATCATGCCGTACGGCTTGCGGTAGGACTCCTCGAAGCGGGCCAGGTTGTGGTCGAGGAAGCCCAGGTCATCGAGGGAGAGCATCACCGACGACTTGTCCAGGATGCGCATCACGACCTTCTCCCCGTGGACGGTCGGCAGGGTCGAGAAGCGCAGGTCGATCTGCTTGCCATGCACCGTCAGGCCGATACGGCCGTCCTGGGGGATCCGCCGCTCGGCGATGTCGACGTCGGCCATGATCTTCAGTCGCGAGATGACCCCGGCCTGGATCGACCTGGGGCTACGCATGACCTCGTGCAGCACACCGTCGATGCGGTAGCGGACCCGGAGCTCGCGCTCCCCCGGCTCGATGTGGATGTCCGAGGCCCCATCCGCCACAGCCTGCGAGATGAGCAGGTTGACGAACTTGACGATCGGCGCGTCCTCGGTGACCGCATGGAGCCCGGAGAGATCGTCGTCGTCCTCTTCGCCGGCCAGATCACCCGCCATCGTCTCGATGTCGTCGGACATCGAGGCGTACTTCGCGATGGCGCTGGTGACGTCCTCCTTCGTGGCGACGACCGCCTTGACCTCCATCTTCGTCAGGGTCCGGACGTCGTCGATCGCGACCACGTTCGACGGGTCGCTCATCGCGAGGACGAGCTTCCCCTGGTCGAAGCCGATCGGCAGCACGTTGTGACGGCGCATGATGGTGTCGGAGAGCATCGTCGTGGCACGTGGGTCGACGTCCGCATCCGGGATGTCGACGAACTCCATGCCGATCTGCGTGGCGAGTGCCGCCACCAGGTCCTTCTCGGTGACCATGTTGCGGTCGACCAGGACGCGGCCGAGCGAGCGGCCCGAATCACGCTGCTGCTCCTCGGCTTCGCGGAGCTGATCGTCGGTGATCAGCTCCCGATCCACCAGGATGTGACCGAGGTTCTTCATCCGACGTCCCCTGTTCGTACGTGGTCGCTCGACCGGTGCGGGTCGGTCTCGAGACGTTCGAGGACCGTGTGGAGCAAGGCCATCAGCACCCGTTTGACGTCCGCCCGTTCCCGGACGTCCGCGGCGAGCACGGGGACGTTCTCCGGCACTTCCAGGGCGGTTTTGACCTCCGCGAGCACCCGCTCCTCGTCACGCTCCACCTTGTTGACCACGATCACGGACGGGACGTCGGCCAGGGACTCGAAGTGGCGACGGGCACGCCTGGCCTCCGGCAGGCAGGACGGCCGGGAGGCATCCACGACCAACAGGTAGCCGAGCATCCCTTCGGCCAGGACGTCCCACACGAACCCGAGGCGGTCCTGCCCCGGCGTTCCGAACAGGAACAGCGACAGGTCCTCGCCGAGCTCGATGCGGCCGAGGTCGATCGCGACCGTGGTCGGTCCGGAGTGCACACCGTCGTCGGCCTCCGTGGTGCCCTCGCGCTCGGCGAAGAGCACGGTCGCATCCGAGATCGTCTGGATCAGGGTCGTCTTGCCAGCATCGGACGGACCGGCGACCACCAGTTTGACGGGACGGTCGGTGCTTCGGCGAGGGAAGGTCGTCGTCATGCCAGGGCCTCGATGCCGGCGATCAGACGGTGGACCGTCGTCGCGTCCATCGTCGGCTCGCCCACCGTCCGGGACGCTGCGCGCCGCTCGGTGAGGTCGATGACACGGCCGGTAGTCGTCTGATGGGGCCGCAGCCGGCTCGAAGCGTCACCCGTGGCCACGTCCCGCGGCGACCGACCGGCATGCTCGTCGCCGGACAGGCGTTCCTCGAGCTCGACGAGATACGCATGCGCGGCCAGGAGACGCCCGATCCGGGCGTCCTCGGGCTCATCGACCTCGACCGCCCCGACATCGAGGAGGTGCACGAGCGCGGCGCGCGTCTCGTACTCCCCCCGGCCCCACAGGGAACCCAGCTCGCCCACGGTCCGACGCCCGTCGACCATCTGGAGGAGCTGCCAGAGCCCCTCAGGGGCATCGCTGTCGACGACGGCCGGTCCGACGACGGTCGCGACCGCGGCGATCGTCCCGGTGCGCTCACGCAGCCGCGGCAGGGCAGCGCCGCGCTCGGAGACGACCGTCAGCACCTCGGGCACGGCCATGGCGACCGCCGCGGTGCGCGCGCCGTCGACGCCACCCGACGTGAAGCGGAAGGTGCCACCGCCCTGCTCCTGGAGCGCGCAGACCGCGCTGATCGTCTGCTCCCGGAGCGATGCCGCGACCTGCCCGGAGCCCAGATGATCCCCGGCCACCAGCATCTCGGCCAGCTCGAGATCGCTGACGAGGTGGTCAGCCTCGGCCAGCAGCAGCTCCAGCGTCTCCCCCGTGACGAGGCCGGAGCCGAGCAGACGCCGTGCAAGCCCCGCGCGAGCAACATCCGCGCTGGCCTGCCGGATGCGACCTTCGACCAACTCGATGCGGCCGTCGTGGACCGGCGTCGTGACACGCAACGATCCCGACCTGGACGTGGCGGCCAGCAGACGCAGCAGCTCCGCCACGGAGAACTCGTGGAGATCACCAGCGAGCACGGCTCACCTCCTCAGCGGCGCGGTGCCTCGGCGACCCCGCGGGAGGACCCGGAGGGATTGGGCCACCCGGCGGCGGGGGCGGGGCCGACAGTGCGTCGCCGATCCGCTCGGCCGCACGGCGCATCTCGAAGAGCACGAACCCGATCTTCGCGTGGTGATCGGCGATGGCGACGAGGACCGCCTGCTCCTTGGCGCTCATCAGGAACACGAAGCCCTGGTCCCCTTCGACGAAGACCTGGTTCAGCTGTCCCCTCGTCAGGCCCTTCGCAGCCTGCTGCCCGAGGGACAGCAGGGCAGCGCTCATCGCGCCGACCCGGTCCTCCTCGAGGTCTCTCGGCAGCGCACTGGCCATCGCCAGTCCGTCGAAGGACACGACCGCGGCACCCACGATGTCCGCCGAGGTGCGGACGAAGTCATCCAGGGCGGCGGTGAGCCGTCCGGAACGGGTGTCGCTCGGTGCCTGCATGGGGACCTCGGGAGCGGGAACGTGAAGGCCGCAGCGCCGGGAGACAGCGGCGGGCATGGCGGTGCCGCGCTTCGGGCCAACTCACGCGTCGCCACGTCCCACGCATCGGCCCACGGCGCCGCGGACTTGAGCGGGCCCGGTCGGCGAGGGGCTGGGGCCGGTCGAGCAGGAACGAGCCCGACAGCGTTCAGTGCCCCCGGTCACCACGGCGCGCGAGGGCGGCCAGGGCCGCCGCCGACATGGTGGCGACCGGCGCGGGTTGCGCGGTCCACCGCCGGTAGCTGACGGCTGCCTGCCCAACGAGCATCCCGAGGCCATGGTGGGCTCCGGCACCCCGCGCCTGCGCAGCGGCGAGGAACGGCGTGGTCGGCGGGTCGTAGACCAGGTCGTAGGCGATCTGCGACGCGTTCAGGCGGTGGAACGGTGGCGGGAGATCCTCACCGCCCATCCCGAGCGGGGTCGCGTTGATCACGGTCCGTGCCTCGGCGACGGCCGTCTCCAGAGTGGCCGAGTCGTCCACGGTGGTCGCGGCGATGCGCCTTGCGCCAGCCCGGTCGGCGAGCGATGCGATGTCACGGGCCGCCTCGTCGCGGCGTCCGATGACGGTCACCTCGCCATCGAGGCGACCGATTGCCACGGCTGCCGCTCGGGCCGCGCCGCCCGTGCCGAACAGGACGTAGCGGTCACCCGGCGCCGGGTCGATCTCCGCGGACAGGGCCTCCGCGAGGCCGAGGGCGTCGGAGTTGTCCCCGATCAGCCCCTCGGCGGCCCAGGTGAGGGTGTTGACCGCGCCGATCAGGCGTGCTTCGTCGGTGAGGACGTCGCAAGCCGACACGACGGCGCGCTTGTGGGGCACGGTGACGTTGGCCCCGATCGCGCCGATCGCCCCGAGTGCGGCGACCACGTCGAGGAGCGCATCCGGCGGGGTGGGGGCGACCAGGTAGACGAGGTCGAGTCCCTGCTCGCGGAACGCCGCGTTGTGCAGCTGCGGTGACAACGAGTGGTGCACCGGCCAGCCGAGCAGGAACACGGGACGCGTCGTCGCCGTCGGCCACGGCCCCCGCGGCAGGCGAGCCGGGGGCCGACGGGGCTGGCCGGGATCGCTCACCGCAGCTCGCCGTCCTGACAACGGTTGCCGTCACGGAACGCCTCGACGTTCTGGTTGTGCTCCTCGAGGTCCTCGGCGAACACGTGGGTGCCATCGCAGGCCGGATCGAGCACGTAGAAGAGGAAGTCGGTCTCCGCCGGGGCCAAGGCGGCCTGGAACGCGGCCGTCCCCACCCCGCTGATCGGTGTCGGCGGCAGCCCGTCGATCACGTAGGTGTTGTGCGGGTGCTCGATCTCGAGATCGTCGAAGGTGACGACGTCACGCGGACCGCCGCCGAGCGCGTACACCACGGTCGCGTCGATCTGGAGCCGCATGCCCTCGTCGATGCGGTTCTGGATCACGCCGGCGACCAGCGGCCGCTCCTCGTCCACGCGGGTCTCGCGCTCGATCAGGCTCGCGAAGATCAGGGTGTCGTAGAGCTCCTCGTCCGCAACGCCCTCACGCAGGTCCTCGGGCACGGCCTCCAGCTCCACGTCGAGCTGGTCGATCATGCGCTGCAACACCTCCTGGGCGGATGCGGTGTCCAGCACCTCGTAGGTCTGCGGCCACAGCAGGCCTTCGAAGGCCTCCAGGTCCGCACTGACCTCGCTCGGCTCGGGGACCCACGCCGGGACCTCGAGGAGGCCGGAGAGCGCGATCTCGGCGGAGACCTCCTCGTCCTCGAGATCGACGTCGCGACGGGCATCGAGGACCTCCCGGAAGTCCTCCACCTCATGCGCCGGGAACTGCTCGGCGAGCTCCTCCAGGGTCTGCTCGACCGTCAGCCCCTCGGGGACCGTGAACCGGATCGTCGGCGGAGCCACCGGACCGGCCTCGAGGACACGGATCACCTCATCGACCTCCATCCCGGTCTCCAGCTCGAACACGCCGGGCCGCAGGGTGTCGGCGAGACCGGCCTCCCCGGCAGCGCTGCGGAACCGGAACCCGCTTCGGACCACGCCCAGATCGGCCAGATCGTCGCCGACGCGGCTCACCGAGGCCCCCCGCTCCACCGTGTACTCGACCGACTGGCCCGCCTCGACGCCGTCGTCCAGCACGGTGGTGTCGAGGTACCACACACCCGCGATCACCCCGGCGACGAGGATCAGGCCGAAACCGAGGAACCAGCGCGAACCACGGCTCAGTCGCACCTGCGCTCCTCTTCCGTCGTCGGGTTGTAGCGGATCGTTGTCACGGGCGGGCCATCATCACGGGCGGGTACGTCGGTGGGACTCGAGCACGCTCTGCAGGAGCACGCTGGCCGCCACGCGGTCGATCGTGTCCTTGCGGTCGGCGCGGGACAGGTCAGCGTCGATCAGGACCCGTTCCGCCTCCACCGTCGTGAACCGCTCGTCCCACAGTCGGACGGGCAGCCCGGTGCGCTCACGGAGTTGGTCCGCGATCCGGCGGGCACGACCGGCGGCCCGTCCTTCTCGCCCCGCCAGCGTACGCGGATAGCCAACGACGAGCCCGCTCGCCTCGTGGCGCACGGCGGCCGCGACCAGCACGTCGACCGCGGAGGCGTCGTCGTCGCGCGGGACGTTGAGCGTCTCCACCGGTGAGGCGAGCACCTGCGAAGGGTCGCTCAGCGCCAGGCCGATGCGGACCTCCCCGAGATCGATGGCGAGCAGTCGACCGGCGTGTGGCAGTACGTCGCCGGTGCCGCTCACGTGGCGCCGCCAGCCGTCCGGGCCTCACGTGCCGCGACCTCGAGTGCCTCGTCGAGCTTCGTGCCCTGCTTGCCGCCGGCCTGGGCGAGGTCGCCCTTGCCGCCCGCACCACCGCCGACGACCTGTGCCGCCGGCCCAAGGATCCCGCGCGCCTCGACACCAGCATCGGCCAGGTCCGAGGTCACCGCGCAGAGCAGCTGTGCCTTGCCGTCATCGGTGGCCGAGCCGACGACGACGACCGCCCGGTCGACGAGGTGGCCGCGCACCTCCGTCGCCAGGCGCCGGAGCTCGTCCATGGGCAGGCCGTCCACACGGTGGACCACGACGGCCAGGCCATCCGCGCGCTCGGCCTGCTCGGCGATGCGGACCGCCTCCTGCGAGAGCTGGGCGCCGCGGGCCGCGGACAGCTCCTTCTCGGCGGCCTTGAGGCGCTCGAGGAGCGTGCCGACCCGGGCGACGGCCTGATCGGTCGGCACCTCCAGCAGGCGGGAGATCTCCTCGGCGACCAACCGCTCGCGGGTGAGGTAGATGAACGCGTCCTCGCCGGTGAGCGCCTCGATCCGGCGGGTGTTCGAGCCGATCGACTCCTCGCGCACCACGGTGATCGTGCCGATCTTGGCCCCCGTCGGGACGTGGGTCCCGCCGCACAGCTCCTTGGAGAAGTCGCCGATCGTCACCACGCGGACGACCTCGCCGTACTTGTCCCCGAAGTTGGCGACGGCGCCGGCCGCACGGGCCTGATCGAGCGGCATGATCTCGGTCGCGACCGACGGGTCGTCGACCACCCGCCGGTTGACGGTCCGCTCGAGCAGATCGATCGTCTCACGCGGCACGGACTCGAAGTGTGGGAAGTCGAACCGCAGCCGACCGGGGGTGACCAGGGACCCCGCCTGCTGGGCGTGGTCGCCCAGCACCTCCTTGATGGTCGCGTGCAGGACGTGGGTGGCCGAATGGCTGCGTGCCGTCGCGACCCGCCGGTCGGCATCCACCTTCGCCTCGACCGGTTGCCCCGTGCTGACCTCGCCGGCGATCACCCGCGCGCGATGCACGATCAGCCCGTCCAGTGCCTCCTGGGTGTCGATGACCTCCAGACGGCCGGTCGGGGTGACCAGGACCCCCGCGTCGCCGATCTGCCCGCCGCCTTCGGCGTAGAACGGCGTACGCGGGAGGACGACCTCCACCTCGTCGCCCTCGCTCGCACCGGTGTGCAGGCCGCTGGCGGTGACGATCGCTCCGAGGTCCGCTTCGGCCTCCAACGCGTGGTAGCCGACGAACTCGGTGGCGCCGACCGCGGCAGCCGCTTCCCGGTAGGTGTCGAGCCCGATCCCACCCCCTGACGACTTGGCCGCAGCACGCGCCCGGGCACGCTGCTCGTCCATGAGCGCCTCGAACCGGTCCCGGTCGAGCTCGAGCCCGGCATCCGCGGCGATCTCCGCGGTCAGCTCGACGGGGAACCCGAAGGTGTCGTGGAGCTCGAACGCGGCATCACCGGGGAACGCGGAGGTGTCCGCGCTCCCCGCGACCTCGGTGAGGACCTGGTCGACCTTCTCGAGCCCCTGCCTGAGCCGTGCCGCGAAGTCGGCTTCCTCGGCCCCGGCGATGCGGGTGATGAGCTCGCGCTGCTTGGTGAGGTCCGGGTAGCTGGCGGCCATGTGCTCGATGACGGCCTCGACCATGGGCACGAGCAGGCCCTGCCCGTTGCCCCCGGCCCCGGTGGCGTCCATGCCGAGCAGCTGACCGTGCCGTACGACCCGCCGGAGCAGGCGCCGGAGCACGTAGCCACGGCCCTCCTTCGCGGGTAGCACGCCGTCGCCGATGAGGAAGGCGGCCGTCCGGGAGTGCTCGGCGATGACCCGGAGCGAGACGTCGCGCTCCTCGTCCTCGCCGTAGGTGACCCCGGTCAGCTCCCCGGCGCGATCGAGCAGCGGCACGAACAGATCGGTACGGAACACGTTCTCGACGTCCTGCTGCAGGATCGCCATGCGTTCGAGGCCCAGACCGGTGTCCACGCTCGGCTTGGGCAGCTCCCCTCCCACCTCGCCGTCCTCGTCCTGCACGAACTGCATGAAGACGAGGTTGTAGAACTCGAGGTAGCGCTCCCCGTTGGCCTCCGGGCCACCCTCTTCTCCCCACGCCGGCCCGCGGTCGTAGTGCAGTTCGCTGCAGGGCCCGCACGGACCGGCGCCGCCGGTGGACCAGAAGTTGTCCGAAGCATCCATGCGGGTGGAGCCCTCGGGGGCACCGACGCGCTGGATCCGCTCGCGCGGGACGTCGGTCTCCTCGAGCCAGATCGCCTCCGACTCGTCATCGGTCTCGTGGATCGTCACCCAGATGCGCTCCGGATCGAGCCCGTACGGACCGATCGAGAGCTCCCACGCCCACCGGATCGCCTCGCGCTTGAAGTAGTCACCGAACGAGAAGTTGCCGAGCATCTCGAACATCGACAGGTGGCGCGTGGTCCGCCCGACGTTCTCGATGTCGTTGGTGCGCACGCACTTCTGGAAGCTCGTGGCACGGGGACTCGGTGGTGTGGCGTCACCGAGGAAGTAGGGCTTGAACGGCACCATCCCGGCGATCGTGAGCAGCAGGGACGGGTCGTTGGGGATCAGCGGCGCGCTCTCGTAGCGCCGCGCGCCACGCTCCTCGAAGAAGCGGAGGAACGTCTCTCTGATCGTCAGCGAATCCACGTGTGTTCCTTGTCCATGTGGCCGAACGGCGTCGGGCGACGTCGGAGCTCAGGCCCCCAGAGCGTTGCGGACGGAAGGCACGTCGAAACGGGCCCTGAGCTCCGCCTCCCGCTCTGCCGCGGCCACACGCCCCTCCGCCGCGGCCTCCCCCAGCCGCTCGGCCAGCCCGCCGACCGCGCGACCGGCCGAACCGGCGAGGTTGCCGGGCTGCACGGCACGTTGCGCCTGATCGAGGCGGTGCACCACGTAGGCGCCGACCATCACGCCGACACCGAGCCCGAGGGCGAGGGTGAACACACGCTTCACGATGCGCTCCTGTGCTGGTACGCCGAACGACTGCTCCGAGCCGTCACTCGCGGGCCTTCCGGGTCGCGCGGGCGGTCCCGGCAGCGAACGCGGCGACCTTGATCAGGGGGTTCGACACGGTGGCGTGCACGACCCCCACCAGCTGATCCGTCGTCGAGGTGATCGACTGGACACCGGCGACGATGGTGTCGATCCGGGCCAGCTCTATGTTGACACCAGCGGCGGTCTCCGTCACCTGTTCGAGGGTCGGAAGGACCCGGTCGGTGGTCTCCCGGAGGTCGCGTGTCGCCTCCTCGAGGAGGCCGACGACCTTCAGGAGCGCGTAGGAGGCCATGACGACCAGCACTCCCCAGAAGGTGACGGCGACGACGATGGCCCAGTCCCTGACGGTCACGTGCGCTCCGGACGGTCGGTGTCGGTGGGGTCGGTTCTGTTGCTCCCCGAGCGTTCGCCGGGGCGCCGGTCGCGGCCCGCGGCTCGCGCCCGCTCCCGGAGCTCGGCGAGTCGGTCGGCGACCGGAGCCTCGTGTCCGTGGTGGCTCGGCTCGAACAGCACGGTCCCCGCGAGCTCGTCCGGGAGGTAGCGCTGCTGCGCCACGTACCCGCTCGGGTCGTCGTGAGGATAGTCGTAGGTCAAGCCGTGCCCGAGTGTGGCCGCGCCCCGGTAGTGGGCATCGCGCAGATGTGCGGGGACATCGAGGTTCCCGGCCCGCCGGACGAGCTCGGTACCGGAGGACAGCGCCCGGGCGACGCTGTTGGACTTGGGTGCCACCGCGAGCCCCAGCACCGCGTGGGTCAGGGCGTAGCGCGCCTCCGGGAGGCCGACCTTGTCGAGCGCGTCGAACGCGGCGACCGCCAGCGGCAACGCTTGCCGATCGGCGAGACCGACGTCCTCCGAGGCGAAGATGACCAGCCGACGGGCGATGAAGCGCGGGTCCTCCCCGGATTCGAGCATCCGGAGCAGCCAGTACACGGCGGCATCCGGATCCGAGCCCCGGAGGGACTTGATGAAGGCGCTGACCTGGTCGTAGTGGCCATCCGCGGACTTGTCGTAGCGGAAACGCCGCATGGCGTCGGCGACGTGGGCCAACTCGAGCGTCACGATCTCCGGGTCCGGGGTATCGCCATCGGCGTCGCTGGCGGCGTCGCTGGCGGCCGTCGCCGCCCCAGCCGCGGTCGCCGCCACCTCGAGGGCGGTCAGGGCCGCTCGCGCATCACCATCACCGACGTTGACCAGGTACTCGCGGGCGTCCTCGCTCAGGGCGACGCGGCCGCCGAACCCGCGCTCGGGATCCTCGCAGGCGCGCCGCAGCAGGACCTCGACGTCCCCTGGAGCCAGCGGTTCGAGGCGGACCAGCTGGCAACGCGAGAGCAGTGGAGCGTTCAGTTCGAAGAACGGGTTCTCGGTCGTGGCACCGATCAGGGTCACCCAGCCGGCCTCCACACCGGGGAGCAGAGCGTCCTGTTGGCCCTTGTTGAACCGGTGGATCTCGTCGACGAAGAGCACCGTCCGACGACCCCGAAGCTCCAGCCGGCTGCGCCCTTCCTCGATCAGGCGGCGGACGTCCTTGACGCCGGCGGTCACCGCAGAAACCTCGGTCCAAGCCGCATCGACGTGTGCGGCGATGACGGTGGCGAGCGAGGTCTTGCCCACCCCGGGTGGCCCCCACAGGACCAACGAGCGCAGGTCCCCCTGATCGAGCATCGACCGCAGGGGTTTGCCCGGACCGAGCGCATCGAGCTGGCCGACGAACTCCTCCAGGTCGCGAGGGCGGAGCCGCGCGGCCAGCGGCATGCCCGCCGGGATCGCACTCGGTCGCCGTCGGTCGCCATGAGCGTCGTGCTGCTCGTGGGCACCGTGCGGCTGGTGGGCCGGACGTGTGCCGTCGGCCGGGCCGACCGCGTCGACCGGGCCCGCCTGGTCGCTGAACAGCTGCGGATCGCTCATCCGCCCACGATACCGGCCGGGCCCGTCCACCCGAGCGGGCCCGCCGAGCGGGTCTGCGGCCCGCGCTGTCTTGCGGCCGCGGGTGGTCTCCAGCCTCCGTCCCGGCCGCTCACGCCGTTCGATGGAAAGATCCGACGTCCACAACGTCGATCCGTGCCATCGAACC
>JBBDSW010000005.1:0-13609 GCA_040904745.1 Nitriliruptoraceae bacterium | reverse complement strand
ACCTCCGGGTTATGAGCCCGGCGAGCTGACCGAACTGCTCCACCCCGCGCCGTTGTGTTGAAGAAGGTACCGACCACCCCGCGCGACTGTCGAACCGAGCCCCGATCCGGCGTGCGGTGGCCGGACGCGGGGGCTCGATCCGACCGTCAGCCCTGGTCGTCCTGCCCCTCGTCGTCCGCGGGCGCCTCGTCGAGGTCCTCGAGGAGATCGCTGTCCGAGGGCTCGTCCTCCTCGGGCGAGAGGAGTTCCTCGACCGAGATGCCCTGTGCCTCGGCTGCGTCCTCGAGAAGGCGCTGGGCTTCGCGGATCGCGGACTGGTAGCGGGCGAGGCTGCCGTCGGCCAGGGCCTCATCGGCCCGGGCGAAGGCCGCCAACGCGTCGCGCAGCAACTGCTCGGAGACCTGGACGCCATCGTCGTCGGCACGGTCATCGTCCGGCTCGTCATCGACCACCTCGTCACCCGGATCGGTGTCGACGTCGTCGACGCCCTCCTCCTCGGCGATCGACTCGGGCACGGGCACGCCGATGATCTGGCTCAGCGCCCCGGCCAGGGTCTCGTCGAATGCCGTGCGCGCCCCCATCACCAGCGCGACCCGCGCGAGCTCGGGGATCTGGGCCTGCGGGTTCTCGAGGAACAGCGGCTGGACGTAGAGGATCGAGTCGGCCACCGGGAGGACCTGCAGGTTCCCGCGGACCACGTCCGAACCCTCGCGTGAACGCAGGGTGATGTAGGCCGAGATGTCGTCGTTCTGCTCGATGCGGGCCTGGGCCTGCGACGGACCGAGCACCTGCTGGTCGGACGGGAAGCGGACCTGCAGCAGGGTGTTGAGGTTCTCCCCATCGGACCGGCCGGCCAGCCAGGAGACCATGTTCGGGCGGTTGCGGGCCAGGTAGGGCTGGATCAGGACGAACTCCTCGGTCTCCTGGCCGGGGAGCCGCATCAGCAGGTAGTAGGGCTCCAACCGGTCGGCGGCCGCCTGCAGATCGGTCGTGGTGGCCGGACCGCCGGTCGCCTGGTTCGCGGCAGCGGCCGGGTCGGGCGGCAGATCGAACTCGTCCGCCCGGTTGAAGAAGGCCGCTGCCTCCTGGATGTGGTACGAGGTGTAGATGTCGGACTGCAGCCCGAACAGGTCCTGCGGGTAGCGGAAGTTGTCCGCGATGGAGCCGGCCTCGCCGATCGGGGTGATCAGGTCGGGGAAGATCTCCTCCCAGGCGTCGAGCACCGGGTCGTCTTCCTCGACGCGGTAGAGCGTCACGTCACCGTCGTAGGCGTCGACGGTCACCTTCACGGAGTTGCGGGCGTAGTTGACGGGCAGCTGCTGGTTCCCGATGGTGAGCAGGCGGCGCTCCGAGTACGGGTAGCGGTTCGAGGTGGTATAGGCGTCGATGACCCACTTGACGCGGCCGTCCTGGACGACCGGGTACGGGTTCGAGTCCAACTCGAGGAACGGCGCGACCTGGTTGACACGCTCGTTGATCTGCCGGTTGTAGATGATGCGCGAGTCGTCTCGCAGCAGGTTGGTGAGCACCAGGTTGTAGTCGTTGAAGCGCAGGGCGAAGAGCGTCCGGCGCAGGATCGAGTTGATCGGGACACCGGCGTTGCCGTCGTACTCGGTGAGCTCCTGCGCCTGGGTCTCCGGGTCCTCGAAATCGAGCTCGTCCGCCTCGGTCCGGACGAGGTTGAACAACGGCTCAGCGAACTCACCGAAGTAGACGGCCTGCTCGTCATCGGGAACGACGGTGTCCGAACCGCCGGTGGGGATGTTGCTGGCGATGAAGACGGGCTGACCCTCGGCGTTGGCCGTGTTGACCTGCGAGGCGACGATCCCGAAGCCGTGGGTGAAGGTGATGTGGCGGTTCTGCCAGTTGTCCGAGGTCTCCGGCAGCTCGGAGAGCTCGCGGGTGGCGAGCATGACCTGCCGGAGCTCCCCGTCGATCTCGTATCGGTCGGTCGCCACCGAGTTGAACTCGTAGTACGGACGCAGGGACTGGAGCTGCTGGTAGGTGGTCTCCAGGACGTTGGGGTCCCACAGCCGCACGTTGCGCATCGTGATGTCGTTCTCGATGACGTCCTGCTCGTCCAGGTTGTTCTGGATCGTGAACGGGACCCGATCCACCTCGTCGATCCCGTAGGCGGCACGGGTGGCATCGAGGTTGCGCTGGATGAACTGTTCCTCGCGGGCGAGCTCCTGCGGGTCGACCTGGACCCGCTGGATGACGGCCGGGTAGGCGCCCTGGAGGATGATCGAAGCGACCACCAACAGGGCGACGGCGGCGCCGGGCAGCAGGAACCCGGAGCGGCGGATAGCTGCGAGCACCAGGCCGATCGCGATGACCGACACGCCGATCAACAGGTACAGGGCCGGGAGCTCCGCGTTGACGTCGGTGTAGGACGCACCGGTCACGGTTCCGCGGTCGGAGTAGTTCAGCTCGTAGCGGTCGAGCCAGTACCCCCAGGCGCGGACCGCGAGGATCGCCGCGAGCAGGACGGCGAGGTGCGCCTTGACCGAGGGGAGGATCTTCTCGTCCTCGGCCTCCGGACGGATGCCACCGAGCAGGTAGTGCGCGCCCGCGGTCAACAGCCCGGTGAGGATCAAGGAGGTGAACAGCCAGGCCTGGAGCAGCGACCAGAACGGCAGCTTGAACAGGTAGAAGCCGATGTCCGCCCCGAACTGCGGGTCGGTGACGCCGATGTCGCTCCCACCTCTGAACAGCAGCCACGTCTCCCAGCTGGCGCTGACGGCGAAGCCGGAGGTGACGGCGAAGACGGCCGCGACCGCGACGATCAGCCACGGCAGGTAGGGATCGGCCATCTCGCGGTAGCGCTGGATCTGCGCCTGCTGCGGCGAGCTCGGGACGTAGAACGGCCGGAGCTTGCGGGCGATGAACAGGTTGAGAGCGATCAGCGCGAACAGCACGCCCCCGAAGACCAGCCCCAACACGACACGGGTCCCCAGCAGAGTGGTGAACACCTGCCGGAACCCCCGGGCATCGAACCACCACAGATCGGTGATGAGCACCGCGATGCGGTTCGCGCTGAACAGGACGAGCAGCAGGCCCAGCACGACGACCGTGCCCAGGCGGCGGCGGACGAAGTCGCCCACGACGATCCTTGGTTCGAAGCTTGCGATGGCTCGGAGGACGTCGTAGGGCCGGGGGGAAGACCCCACCGACCCGGGTGCGCCGACGCCTCCCGGAGGACACGGTGTCCGGAGCGCCGAGGCTACCTACGACCACGGTCGGGCGCCCACCCGAGGACGCACTCAGGAGGCCGCCAGGCGCAGCACCTCCTCTGGCTCCTCACCGTGGCGTAGCGCATCGAGGGCCGCCAGCGCCTCCTCGAGGCTGTCCACCGGCACGACCAGCAGGTCGTTGGCCACCGTCGCACCTCGTGCCTGCTCAAGGTTGCCGCGCGGGACCAGGAAGACCTCGGCTCTGGGGCTGCCGTCGGCCGGGTCGGCCGCGCCGGCGAGCTTCTGCGGGACCCCGCCGACGGCGGTGACCGACCCGTCCCGCTCGAGCTGCCCCGTCCCGGCGATCACCCGGTCGCCGATGAGGTCGCCCGGCTCCAACAGCTCGATGATCGACAGCGCGAAGACCAGGCCCGCTGAGGGTCCGCCGATCGAGCCGGCATCCACCGTAACGTCCACGGGGAGGTCCATCTCGGTCGTGACCAGCACCCCCACGTAGGCGCGGTCCGGATCGTCAGGAGCGCTCCCGAGCTCGACGTCGAAGGTCCGGGAGCGCCCACCATCCCCGCGCAGTTCGAAGGTCACCGTGGATCCGGGGCGGCGATCCTGGACGAGTTCGACGACGTCGCTGCTCTCGCGCACGGGCTCACCGTCGATCGCGACGATCACGTCGCCCACCGCGAAGCGGTCGGTCACCGCGTCGTCCTGGATGCCGGCGACCAGCGCACCCTCCCCGTCGAGCTCGTAGCCGAGGTTCTCGAGGGCGACGATGATCGCCGTCAGCTGACTGTCCTGCATCGCGATGGCGTTGAGGTCGCTGACCTCCTCACGATCGAACCCCGGCGGGTAGATCTGCTCGCGGGGAACGGCCTCGATGACCGAGGAGGTGCGTGCCGCTAACCACTCACCGAACGTCAGGTCGTCCGCGACCGCCACCGTGGTCAGACGCAGGGACCCGGCCGCGGGCCGGAACGTCTCCACCTCGTCCAGCGAGATGAGATCGAACGTGTCCTCGGTCGGGCCCGGCTGCAGTGCCACCTCGCAGGAGGGTTGCGCCGCCAGGAGATCGCAGGGGACGTCGCCCCGGGCCAGCAGGACGCCACCGGCGAGCAGCCCGGCCACGGTGATGGCCAGCAGGATGCGACGCACGGCTGCCCCTCCGGGTCACACCGCGCGGCGGGGACCTCGACGACATGGTGGCGGGAGAACACCACCTCAGCGAGGTTATCGACCGCGACCGTGCCGCCGGCCGCCGACTCCGGCCGGTCGGTCGGGCCGGGATCTAGCCGCGACCGAACAGGGCGCGACGGGGCTCGCTCGCGGCGAGATCCTCCTCGCCCCCGTCGACCTCGACCCGCGGGTTGCTCGGCGGCGGGCCCATCACGGTGGCGCCGGACGGCGGCTCGACCGCCGCGACGACGCGTTCGGCGGTGGGCGCCGGCTCGCTCGCCGGCCCGTCCTCGAGCGCGACGACGCGGTAGTAGGTACGGACCTCGATGGGGACCTCCTTGAGGACCCGGACCTCCGAGACCGCACCATCGTTGCGCAGCGTCTCGACCTCGGCCAGCGCCTCGTCCAAGCTGGCGTGGTCGTCGAGCTGCGTCTGCCCGTCTCCATCCACGTGGTGCACCGCGTAGCCCATGGCACGCTCCGTTCCCGCCTCGCGAGTGAGCGGACCCCAACACGTCAGCGGGGCCACCGAGCCTCGACACTTCGCCGAGGCACCGTGGTCACACCATCGGCGCGTGGACGACCGGTCTTGAGCATCCACCCGGATCCAGCGGGCCGCACCGGCACCCGCGAGCGTGGCCGGGCTGCGACCGCGTCACGTAGGCGGGCTGTCAGCCCGTCGACCTCGGTGCGCACGCACCGCGCGCCAGGTCCCGAACGTGACCAGCGCGACCGCCACCATCGCCGACCGCCACAGGGTCGCCCGGCGGGTGCGGACGCGTCCGATCGTGACGTAGGGGGCATGCTCGGCCGCCAGGGCGGCGAGCGCGTCGCGGTTGCTGTAGCGCGGCCGCCAGCCGGTCTCGGTGAGCGCCGCGTTGGTCATGACGCAGGGATGCACGAACAACGAGACCGAGCCGGGGGGGAGATCGCCGAGCCCGAGCGCGTACACGCCCGCCGCTCCCGAGTAGGCGACCTCCTCGGGGACCTCCAGCGAGCGCCGCCCGACGATGGCGATCACCTCGTCGTAGGACAGCCACCCGTCGGCGCACACGTTGAAGGTCCCGTCGAGTTCCGCGGTGATCGCGTGGACGATGGCCTCGACCGCGTCGTCAGGGTGCAGGAACTGCATCGGCGGACGGTGACCCCGCACCACCGGGATCCGGGGGGCCTCGAACGACCGCGTGATCATCGTGTCCAGGTCCGGGCCGGCCAACAGGGCCAAGCGGAGCACCGCGACGGCCGTCGCGGGGTTGCGCTCCCGCCAGGTGGCCACCCAGCGCTCCACCTCGCGGGCGTGCTCGGCGGCCGCGAACCCGGGGAGACCCCGGAGTTCGCTGTCCTCGCTCAACGGGACGTCGTTGTCGGGGTGGGCGCCGTAGGCGAGCACCGAGGAGGTGAGCACGACCCGTGGCACCCCGACCCGGCCGGCGGCCTCGATGACGTGGCGCGCCCCGTCGACCTGCCGGACCCGTTGGGCGGCGTCGCCGCGTGCCGGGTCGAGGAGCCCGCCGAGGTGGATGACGGCGTCCACACCGGTCAGTACCCCGTCCAACGCGGCGGTGCCGGGATCGGCGTCGTGGAAGGTGAACCGCGGGGCGTTGACCCCCTGCGGCGGGTTACGGTCGAGGCCGACCACGCGCTCCACGTCGACGTGGGCCGCGAGTCGGCCGACCAGCCGTCGACCGAGACTGCCGCCGACCCCGGTGATCGCGATGGTGCTCATCTGCGTTCACCCTCCTCACCCCCGCGGCCGTGGGGGCGTCACTGTCGTACGGTAGCGACCTCCCGACGATGAACGAGGCCCGCCGTGAGCGAGGTGCCGGACCATCCCGAGGATCCCGACGAGGATCCGTTCGCGAACCTCCCGCCGGAGGTCAGGCGCATGCTCGAGCAGCTCGGTGGCCCCGACGCCCTCGAGCAGGCGCAGCAGCAGCTCCAGTCGCTGTTGGGCGGGGCCGTGCCCGGCTTCGGGTTCCAACCCTCCGGTGCGCCGAGCGGACCCGTGGACTGGGAGCTGGCGTCCCGCGTCGCCCTCCAGGTGGCCGCCGACGGCGACCGTTCCGCCACCGACGAGGAGGCACGGCGGGTCCGGGAGGCGTTCGACCTGGCGGAGCACTGGTTGGACGCGACCCCGCTGCCGAGCCCCCCGGATGCCGGACAGGTGGTCGCCGCCTCACGTCAGACCTGGGTGAACGGCGCGGTGACCGCGCTGGCACCTCTGGTCGAGCCGGTCGCCCGGGCCGCCACCGACGCGATGGTGGATCTGGCCCGCGAGCAGCTCAACGACCTGGGCCCGGAGGAGGCCATGCAGGCGCTCCCCGGCATGGAAGAGCTCCCCGAGGGGCTCCGCGGCATGATGGAACAGCTCCTCGGCGGCGATCCCGGGGAACTGCTCAGGCCAGCCGGGGCCGGACTGGCGGGGCTGCAGGCCGGTCAGGTGATCGGCCAGCTCTCCCGCCAGCTGATCGGCCAGTACGACCTCGGCATCCCCACCGCCCCCCGCGCGGAGGCGCATCACCTCGTCGTCAACGTCGCCGACGACCTGGCCGGCTACGACCTCGACGACGCCGAGGTGGCGCTCGTCCTCGCGCTCACCGAAGCGGCCCATCGCCGGCTCTACCACGCGGTCCCCTGGCTCGAGGCCCACATCAGCTCGCTCGTCGGCCGGTTCGCGGCGGGGACCGTGGTGGACGCCGAACGCATGCGCGAGGTCGCCGAGGAGATGACGTTCGGGATCGACCCCGAGGATCCCGATGCGCTGCGCGAGGCCATGGAGCGCGCCGCGAGCTTCCGGCTGACGCCGACCGCCGAGCAGGAGCGGGTGCTCGCCCGCCTGCAGGGGGTCGTGTGCCTGATCGGGGCCTGGGCCCGTCACGAGGTCGCCCGGGCGGTCGAGGGTCGCCTCCCCAACTTCGCCCGGATCCAGGAGGTCCTCCGGCGGCGGCGGGTCGCCCGGGGGGACGGCGAGGAGCTCCTGGCCACCCTCCTCGGGCTCGACCTCAAGCCCGACGACGAGTCGGTCGGCGAGTCCTTCGTCGTCGCCGTCGAGGAGGCGCTCGGTCCCGAAGGGCTGCACCAGGCACTCGCCCACCCGGAGAACCTCCCCGACGGGGGCGAGCTCGAGGACCCAGCGAGCTGGCTGGCCCGGATCGGTGAGGCGGCGGAGATCCCCGACGATGCCGCCGGGCTGTTCGAAGGACTGGAGCCGGGGCCCCGCGAGGGCAGTGCGCAGGAACGGCTCGCCGCTCGGGAACGGGGCCAGGACGACCCGACCGGCACCCTGGACGACGGCCCGGACGACGACGATGACCCGGACGACGACGATGGCGACCCAGGCTCCTCCGACCAGGGCTGAGCGTGCGGTCAGGCGGTCTCCTCGACCGTGGGGTCGACGAGCCGTGCCGCGGCCAACTGGCCCGCCTCGTGGCCCTCGAGGAACCCGCGGGCCCGTTCCGCCTCGGGGAAGCGGGCCACCAGCTCGCGGAACGCGGCGGTGTGGTGCGCGACCCTGAGGTGCGCCAGCTCGTGGACCAGGATGTAGTCGAGGACGTAGGACGGATGTTCGGCCAACCGGTCGCTGATCCGGATCGTGCCGTCGCCCGGGGTGCACGAGCCGTAGCGATGGGCCATCCGGCGCGACCACCGGACCTCGCTGGCCCGGACCCCGTCGAGGTAGGTGTCCGCCAGGGTGTCCGCCCGGGCCGCGAGCCCCTCGTCCCCTCCGAGCGCCTCGATCGAGCGGCTCCGGACCACCTTGGCGACCAGGCGGCTGACGAGCTCCTGCTCCGAGGCTGCCGACATCCCGGCCGGCACGCGCACGATGATCCGGCCCGACCGGGCCGCGGCATGCCCGGTCCGGCGTCGGCGGGGGCTGCGGTGGATCTCGAGCGGCGGCAGGACGGCGGTCGCCGCGCGGTGTTCGACGACGGGCGGTGCGAAGCTGGATCGGGTCACGGTGTCCTCATCGGTCACGACCGCAGACGCGGGCGGCGGGCATCCGGAACAGGAGTGGGATGGTGCCTCTCGGCGCGCGTGCCCGCGCTCGGATAGCACAGCGGGGAGCACGTGGGCGCGCCGACCGAGGCTGCCGTGCGGCGCTCGCACTACGGCGAGCGAGGACCCCGGACCGACCGCGTCCACACGGTGTGGACAGCCTGTGGAGCCGGAGTAGCCGCTCCGCACCCACCAGCACGTCCCCACCGCACCGATCACCCTGGGTTCTAGCGGTCCCGTACCCCTCGTCCACCCGTCATCCACAGGTCATCCCCACCCTAGAGGCCGGTTGTCCACAGGCGAGGGGGATGGGGCGGTCGACACCTGTCCAGGCGGTGCCTACCGTCGGAGACGCGAGGTCCCCAGCGGTCGACCTGCCAGCACGCTCCACGGGGAAGGGAGCGTGAAGGCGGCCGACCCTGGGGATCTCGCATGTCGTGGGATCTCGCCTGTCGGAGCGGTGCACAGCACTACCATCGGCACGCCCGCACAGGAGGCGAGAAGTGACCGATGCACCCGCCGCCGCGTTCTTCGATCTGGACCGCACGCTGATCAGCGGCTCGTCGGCCTACTACTTCGGCATCGCGGCCTGGCGCAACG
Organism: Nitriliruptoraceae bacterium; assembly: GCA_040904745.1. GTDB lineage: Bacteria > Actinomycetota > Nitriliruptoria > Nitriliruptorales > Nitriliruptoraceae > T1Sed10-7. Next base: position 4,652 of record JBBDSW010000005.1, on the reverse strand, counting down.
ACATGATCCCGCTCGGCGACCTGCTCACCGACGCGGTCAGGGCCATCTCGTTCAAGCTGTTCGGTGCGACCGACGAGCGCTCGGCCTCGGTGCGGGACCGCATCCTGCAGGCGGTCGAGGGCGCACACCAGGACGACCTGCTGGCGCTCAACGAGTCCACCATCCCGGCGATCCTCGATCGGGTCCGGCCGGAGTCGCGCAGCCTGATCGACATGCACCAGCAAGCCGGCCGTGAGTGCTGGATCGTCTCGGCCTCCCCCATCGAGATGGTCGACCCGCTGGCACGCGCGCTCGGCATGGAAGGCGCGATCGCGACCCGGTCCGCGGTCATGGACGGCCGCTATACCGGCGAACTCGACGGCCCGTTCGTCTACGGGGAGGGCAAAGCCGAGGCGATCGCCAAGCTGGCCGCCGAACGCGGCTACGACCTCCGGCTCTCCTTCTCCTACAGCGACTCGGCCTCCGACCTGCCCATGATGGAGATGGTCGGTCATCCGGTGGCGGTCAACCCCGATGGGGCGCTGGAGAACGTCGCTCACCAGCGCGGGTGGCCGATCGTGGTCTTCGCGCGTCGGGTGAAGAAGGTCGTCAAGACGACCACCGCGCTCGGTGGCGCGGCTGCCCTGGCGAGCCTGACCTACGGGCTCGGTCGCCGGCACGGCCGGATCCACGCCCAGGCGGTCCGCGGCGTCCTCCTGCCCTGGCGGTGAGACCGACCACCCCGCCCCGGTTCGGCCGCAGCCCGCTGCTCGTCGACCTGATCGCCGAGGTGGAGCGGCTGTCCACCCGCGTGGCCGCCGCACCTCTGGAGGCCCGCACGGCGCTGGCCCGCACAGCCACGCCCGCGGCGGCGACCGCGAGCCTCGTGCTCGACGGGGCACGACGCGAGGCGATCCCCGACCGCGCGGCGGCCGAGCGGAGCGTCGCCTCCCGCCTTCCGCCGGCCGATGATCAGCGTGAGGTCGCGCGCGCCAGCGGATCCTGGCTGGACACGCTGCGGGTCCTCGACGACGGGGACGACGCGGAGCTCCGCGCCCTCGAGGTGCTCGGGGTGCTCGCCGCCGACGACGCCGACGACCTGACCGATCAGGTCCTGCGCGACCCGGGCACGGTGCTCGTCGAACTCCACCGACGGCTCACCCGGGGACTGGTCGCCGACGAACGCGTCGGCCAACCGCGGACCACCGACCAGGCCGTCCACGACGGCTCCACCGGCCGCATCGTGTTCCTGACCCCCGAACCGGCCCAGATCCCCCGCGAGCTGTCGCTACTGGAGCTGTGGCTCGCGACCACGGGTGCCCGCGAGCACGGGCTGATCGCCTCCGGGGTGCTGCACTTCGAGCTGCTCCGCCTGCACCCGTTCGACGCCGCCAACGGCCGCCTGGCCCGCGCGGCCGCACGGCTCGTCCTGCGGGCGCGCGGGCTGGATCCCGACCACCTCGCCGCCCCGGAGATCCCCTTGGCCGCCGACCCGCTCGGCTACCACGAGGAGGTCGCCAGCACGCTGCGCCGCCGCGACCTGACCGTGTGGCTGGAGCGTTGGGGCGAAGCCGTCGCCGATGGCCTGAGGGACGCGGCCCGCGAGCTCGGGGTCCTGGAGGCCGCCCCGGGTGAGGCGGCCCGTCGCTTCGCGGCGGCTACCCCGGCCTTCACGATCGCGGAGTACCGGGGTGCGCTGGGCTCCGGACCGCAGGGCTCGCGCGCCGAACTCGCCGCCCTCCTCGACGCCGGGCTGATCAGCCGGGTGCCGGGCTCGCGGGGTCTGCGCTTCCGCCGCCGGGGGTCGGCTGCGGACGCGACCTGACGGGCTCACGCCGCGCTCAACGTGGGCGTCTCCAGCCAGTCGGAGACCGCCTCGAGGTAGCGGGCCGGGGCCTCCATCATCGGCGCGTGGCCGAGGCCGGGCAGCACCCGGAGATCGAGGTCCGGCCGGCGCGCCATCGTCGCGTCGACCACCGACCGCCCGATCAGCCGGTCGTCCTCGCCCCTGATCAGGAGCGTGGGCGCGACGATCGCGTCGAGCGCCCGGTGGAGCCGCCGCCGTGACGCGAGCAGCCGCAGGAGCGAACCCGAAGCCACGGCCAGGCCCTCGGCACGCCACGGCATCTGCTGCCCGTGGACCGCGTTGACGATGAGCGCGTCGCGCAGGGCCGGACGCAGACGGGTGGCGTCCGCATGGACGAGGTCCTGGAAGTCGGCCACCAGCTCCTCGGCCGTCCGGGTCGCGTACATGCGACCCACCAGCCGCGCTCCGAGGGAGGGGACCACGAACGGGGCGAACAACCGGATGGTCCCGGCATCGAGGCGGTGCGGCGCCCGCTCGGTCCCCGGCAGCGCGGGGTCGACCAGCACCAGGCGCGTCACCCGCTGCGGCTCCTCGCCGGCCAGCAGGGTCGCGAGCATCCCGCCCATCGAGTTGCCGTGCACCTCGGCGGCGCCGATGCCTTCCTCGGTGAGCAGGGCGGTGAGGAAGGCGAGGTTGTGCTCGATCCTGCTCGCCCCGGGCCGCGGCGGCGGCGTCGAGCCGAAGCCGGGCAGATCGGGGGCGAGGACCGGCCCACGCTCGGCGAGTGGGCGCATCACCTCCAACCAGTTGATGGCCGCGCCACCGAGCCCGTGGATCAACAGCTGCACCGGACCGTCGGTCGGCCCGTCGGCCCGCAGCAGGTGCACCCGGTGTCCGGCGACCTCGCGGTGCTCGCTGACGATCCCGGCCCAGGCCGGGTCCTTCTCCCCCCAGTCAGGGCCCATCGGCGGGGCCTCCCGCGGATGCCAGCTGCTCCTCCAGTGCGGCGGGAGAGGTGACCGGCCGGTGGCACGCCAGCTCCCGGCAGACGTAGGCGGTTGGCTGGCCGTCGATCGGCACACGCCCCTCGAGCAGCGGCACCACCCCGTCGTCCTCCTCGATCGCGAGCACGAGCGTCCCCGGGCCGGTCCGAGCCCGGGCCGCAGCGAGCAGCCTGTCGCGCTCTCCTCCCGGTGGACCCACGATCACGACCTCGCGGGGGCCCGCGGCGATGGCCTCGAGCTGGCGGAGTGACCAGCCCGCCCCGGTCGGCGCCTGCGCCGCGAACGGCTGCACCAGGCGCAGGGCTTCCTCGGCACGGTGACGCCAGGTGAGGTCTCCGGTCAGCCCGGCCAGTCGGAGGCACACCTCGATCATGACGGCCGTCCCGGCGGGTACGGCGTTGTCGAAGGTGTCCTTGGGCCGGCTCGCGAGTGCCTCGGCATCCTCGGCCGTCTGGAACCAGCCCCCTTCCGCCGGGTCCAGGAACCGCTCCTCGACGTCGCGCGCCAGCGCCACGGCCCGGCGGAACCAGCGCGTCTGGCCGGTGGCTGCGAGCAGCTCCAGGTCGGCGAGCGCGAGGGCGGCATGGTCATCGAGGAAGCCGGGGACCGCGGTGCGCCCGGCCGTCCGCACGTGGTGGAGGCGGCCGTCGACGACGTGGCGGTCGTGGAGTACCTCGGCGACCTCCGCGGCGGCCTGGACCCACCCGAGCTCGTCCAACGCGATGCCGGCACGGACGAGTCCACGCACGGCGAGCGCGTTCCAATCGGTCAGCGCCTTGTGGTCCACACCGGGGGGGACCCGTTCGGCCCGACGGGCGAGCAGGTGTCCGCGCACCCGCTCCCACTCGGTATCGAACGCCTCCTCGTCCATACCACGCTGTGCCGCGAACTCCACGCGCGGGGTGGGTTCGTGGAGGATGTTGACCCCCTCCCAGTTGCCGCCCGAGCGCGCCCCGAGGAAGTCGGTCCAGAGCTGCGCGTCCGCCCCTATCTCCTGGAGCGCGCCGACCAGTTCGTCGTACGGCCACACGTAGAAGCGACCCTCGACGCCCTCGGAGTCCGCATCGAAGGCGCTCACGAACGTGCCCTCGTCGCCGCGCGCCACCTCGAGGAGCCAGCGCGCCGTCGACCGTGCGATGCGAGCGAGGTCGTCCCGGCCGGTCAGCTGCGCGGCGGTGGCGTAGGCGGGTAGCAGCAGGGCGTTGTCGTAGAGCATCTTCTCGAAGTGCGGGACGAGCCAGGCCGCATCCGTCGCGTAGCGGGCGAACCCTCCGGCGAGCTGGTCGTGGATGCCACCGCGGGCCATGGCATCCAGGCTGTGCACCGCGGCTTCGAGCGCCTCCTCGTGGCCGGTGCGCTGGTGATGGGCGAGCAGCCACTCGATCGTCATCGCCTGGGGGAACTTGGGTGCGGCCCCGAAGCCCCCGAGGTGGCGATCCCAGGCCCGCTCCAGCACGAGGGCCACGGCGCCGTCCACGATCTCCGGGTCGAGGTCGGCGGCAGCGGTCCCGCTGGTGCGCTCCGCCAGCGCGGTCGAGATCTGCTGCGCGGAGTCGAGGACCTCCTCGCGCCGCTCGTCCCACGCCTCACGGACCGCAGACAGCACGGTCGGGAAGTCCGGCATCCCGTGGACCGGCTGCCGGGGCCAGTAGGTCCCACAGAAGAAGGGCGCGCCGTCCGGGGTGAGGAACACGCTCATCGGCCAGCCGCCCCGTCCCGTCATCGCCTGGACCGCCTGCATGTAGACCGCGTCGACGTCCGGACGCTCCTCACGGTCCACCTTGATGTTGACGAAGGCCTCGTTGAGGGTCGCGGCGACCTCCTCGTCCTCGAACGACTCATGTGCCATCACGTGGCACCAG
>JBBDSW010000004.1:1758-13684 GCA_040904745.1 Nitriliruptoraceae bacterium | reverse complement strand
GACAGCACGAGAGCTGCCAGGCTGGCCATGGCGAGGAAGATCCTCTTCGACATGTGCACACCTCCATCGAGTCGCTGCCTGGCCTCCGCCCTCGCTGTTGGACGTTGGTCGGGTTCGCTTCGCTCGATGGTCACCGCTCTGATGGCGGTGGTGACACGTGATGCTTGGTAGCTGTTCGGACCTTGGTATTGCGGTATCGCAGGTCGTTCAATCACGGCGGCCGTCGGGACGACCTCCCCTGCACATCGCTCGCTCTGCAGTTTTCAGTTCCATCGTCACGGTCGAACGGGTCGTCCGACCATCCACCAGTTAGTTACTGGTGAACACTTCTGTTGTTACTTCTATCGAAGCGTGATCAATCGCGCACGTTACGCGACTCTTGGCCGGACGTCCAGGGCCAGTCTGTGGTCGTTCGACCCGGCTGCGTGGGTGTCGCCTTCCCACGCGCATCGTCGGCGGGCTGTTATCGTCCGCGGGAAGCCGACCGAGGAGCCGTCGTGAACTCGCACGTGGGGTCGCTCCCCGACGTCGATCCGGCGCCGGAGCTCGGCGCGGAGATCGACCTCAGTACCCCTCCGCCGTCCACGGATCTCCACGATCCGGCGCAGCGTCGCCGGGTGGAGCAGGAGCTCGGCCGGGTCCCCGGGGTACTCGCGGCCAGATTGGTGCCGGGATTCGAGCGCCAGGTCGACGAACTGCACATCGTCACGACGCCGGACCGCGGCCCCAAGGGGACGGTGCGCGATGCGCAGACCGTCCTGATGGCCCGCTTCGGCATCCCCCTCGACCACCGCGTGATCAGCGTCGTCCAGCTCGACGAGCGTCAGGTCCTCGCGAGCGCCGCTCGGGTGATCATCGACGAGGTCGGCATCGTGCGCTCGGGTACCGGCGTGGTCGCCGAGGTGGTCCTCGCCCGGGATGATGAGCGCGCCCGCGCGAGCGCCGAGGGGGCTGCGACCACCGGAGGTCGCGACCGGGCCGTGGCGGGTGCGACCATCGCCGCGATCAAGCAGCTCCTGGAGATCGATCTGCGGATCGAGCTTCAGGGTGTCGAGCTCGTGCAGACCGGGGGGCATGAGATCGCCCTGACCGTCCTCGAGCTGCGCAACCCGCGCGGTCAGGATCTCCTGTGCGGCACGGCCATCGTCCGTGACTCGGCGCCGGACGCGGTCGCCCGCAGCGTCCTGGACTCCCTCAACCGCACCCTCGAAGAGGCCGCGGCCTCAGCCAGCTGACGCACCGGCGGCGGGATCCTCGAAGACCGTGGTATCGCCACCGAGCACACCAGCACGGCGGAGCTCATCGGTCAGTGACTCTGGCGTGGACTCGTGGATCACGGCGAGCGCCCGCAGGTCCTCGTTGCGGACCGAGAGCACACGACGGTTGAAATCGCCGCGCTGGACCTGGATCGTCTCCAGATAGCGTCGCAACGGCGCGAACCGGTCGCCGAGTGACTCGAGACGCCGGAGGTCGAGGACGATCGACGACCCGCCACCGTGCTGCGGAGCGGATTCGCCGGGCAGGACATCGGCGGGCCGCACCCCGTAGAACTCCGCGAGCTCCAAGAGCCGGGTCGCGCTGATGTTGCGGTCACCACGCTCGTAGGACCCGATGACCGCAGCCTTCCAGCGGCCGCCGGATGCACGCTCGACCTCCTGCAGGGACCAACCGCGCTCCACCCGAACCCGACGAAGGCGCTCCCCAACGTCACTCGAGTACGACACCGGCACCTCCCCCTGTCCAGGCGTTGCCACGCGAAGATCCCCGTGGAAGTTAGCGCCCTGTGTTCACGTGAGCGCGCAGTGTACGCCCCCATGGGCCCGGCAGCACTGCCGATCCCTGGGACTCGCTGGGCTTGGTGCACCGATCAGCGGCCAGCGGCTGCCCACTGCAGCGTGGCAGCCAACCCCTCCTCGATCGTGGTCCACGGCTTCCAGCCGAGCTCGGCCGCGGCCAGCCGTGCATCCACGCACGAATCACGGATCTCCCCCGGACGCTCGGGCTCACGGATCGGCTCGTTCGGATAACCCGTTGCCGCCGCGAGCGCACGGAACAGTTGGTTCACGGAGGTGCGCTCACCGGTCCCGATCAGGAAGCGAGCGCCATCGCCGCGGTCGGTGGCGAGCACGAGCGCGTGCACGACGTCATCGACGAACACGAAGTCACGGGTCTGCTCGCCGTCGCCGTAGATGGTGCAAGGCTCCCCGGCGAGCATCCGCCCGATGAACGTGGCTACCACACCCCCCTCACCCGCGGTCGTCTGATGGGGCCCGTAGACGTTGGCCAGGGTCAGGGCCGTGAAGTCGAGGCCGTAGAGCTCCCGGTAGGTGGCGAGGTAGTCGAGCACGACGCGTTTCGACGCGCCGTATGGCGAGGACGCTGGACCGTCGAAGGACTCGTCGACCGGCAGGTCCGCGGCCGCGGGCTCTCCGTAGGATCCGATGGACGACGCGTACACGATCTTGCGGACACCTGCGCGCCGTGCCGCCTCGAGCACGGCGATGCTGCCGAGCACGTTCACCGACGCGTCGTGCAGGGGGTCCGCGACACTCCGGCGGACATCGACCTGTGCGGCGAGGTGATGGACGACCTCAGGGCCGTGCCGATCCATCACCGAGTCGAGTCCTCCCTGCCGGACATCGAGCCGCTCGAAGGTGAACCGACCGGCGAACCGCTCCGAGCGGGCCGCGGCGAGGTTCGCCAGGGCGCCGGTGGACAGATCGTCGACGCCGATGACACGACGGCCGTCCTCGAGGAGACGCAGCACCAGGTTCGACCCGATGAAGCCGGCGGCGCCGGTGACCAGGACGGGGAGATCAGCCATGCAGGGCTCCGGGACGACATCGGCCGAGAACGGCCGGCGGGCCGATGAGCCTACCCGCAGGCCCTGGACCGATCGGGGACGCTCAGGTCGCCGTCAGCTCGTCGAGATGGTTGCGGATCCGGTCGCGCAGCGCCGCCGGCGCCTCGTCGAAGCACCCCTGTCGGACCAGCGCCCGGAGTTGGCCCTCGAACCCGACCCGGTCTGTGCAGGGGGCGCAGTCCTCGAGGTGCTGCCGAAGCCGGCCCTTCGTCAGATCGCCCAACTCCCCGTCGAGGTAGGACTCCAAACGACGCAACGCGGCGCGGCACTCGTCACTCCACTCGTGCGTGCTCTCGCTGCTCACGGTCATCCTCCGCTCGGTGTGTCGATGAGCCCACGGGCCCTCGCGTAGGTAGCCAACGCCTGCTGGAGCGCCTTCCTTCCCCGATGGAGACGAGACATCACGGTGCCCACCGGCGTATCCATGATCTCCGCGATCTCCTTGTAGGCGAAACCCTCCACATCCGCGAGGTAGACCGCGACGCGGAACGACTCCGGAAGCCCGGCGAGCGCCTCCTTCACCTCGTCGGCGGTGAGCGCCTCGAGGACCTCGCGCTCCGCCGAGCCACCCGTGTTACGGCTCACCTCGTCGTAGAACGAGAAGTCATCGATCTCGTCCTGGAGGGACTCCTGCGGCCTGCGCTGCGCCTTGCGATACATGGAGATGTAGGTCGTGTGGAGCACGCGGTACAGCCACGCCCGGAGGTTGGTGCCCTCCCGGTACTGATGGAACGAACGGAACGCCTTGGCGATCGTCTCCTGGACGAGATCCTCGGCATCCGTGGGATCCCGGGTGTAGCGGAGTGCGGCCGAGTAGAGGCGATCGAGGTAGGGAAGGACCTCCGCCTCGAACCGGGCACGCCGCTGTGCGTCGCTCAGATCCCGACGCACGGGTGAGGGCTCGTCGACCCCGACAGGGCCATCGGGCGGGGCGCTTGCATCGCTCACGGTCGTGATCGCTCCCGCGCGCCGGGCTCCACGCGCTCTGGGTCGAAGAGGTCGGGGGGAGGACACGCCCAGACGGGCGCTACTAGCCGCCAGCCTAACGCTGCCATGGGCACCCCCGTGCCGAGGACAAGAGACTTCAAGAGATATCTGCATGACATGACTTTACATGAGATGTATCTACACGCTATCGTCGGCATCCCACCGCGATCGCCCCCCGCGGTCGGGTCGCCGGCCCTGGCAGGAGCCTGGGCCGGCCTCACCACTCCGACCGACCCGGCCGGCGTGCAGCCCGGCAGGGACGGAGGAACGAGCATGCGAGAGCCCGACTGGTTCGATGACGAGGACGACGAACAACCGACACCGACGCCGCGACGACGCCACCTGGTGTTGCTGCTCGCGACGGTCCCGTGGGTGCTCGTTGCGGCGCTGCTCCTCCTCCCGGATCGCGCCGTCGACGAGGGTGAGACGACGGCGACCGACGACGCCGAGGTGATGCCATCCGACCAGCCGACCGGCCAGGCCGACGCGCGGCCATCCGCCGGGCCATCGGCGTCGGAGGGCGACGAAGCCACCTCCGCACCCACGGCACCGACATCGCTGGCAGAGGAAGGGCTACTCACCCTCCAGGAGTTCCGCGGCCGCTGGCGGGTCGCCCCCGGCGAGGAGGAGGCAGCGGCCCTGGGGGTCGTGATCGCCCGAGCCTCGCTGACCGGACTCGGCCCGCACCTGGAGGTGGATGGGATAGCACCGGACGCCTCGACATACGCGGAACACCTCGTCGTGGAGGCGGTCGAGCGTCCAACCTCCGAGGTCGCCGTCGTGACCGTGCTGGCCGTGGTACTGGTCGACGGATCTGACGGCCCCGCTCGTGTGGAACTGCGGCGTCTCGCCGTACCGCTCGCCACCACCGGGGATGGTCCCCGTCCCGTGACGGCACCATGGCCACTCCCCGCGCCCGATCTGATCGCTCTCCAGCCGGACCTCGAACCGCTGACCGACGAGGCCACCGAGGCTGCCGCGGCGTCGGCGTTGTCCGCCGCCGGGCTCGGGGAGCACACCATCGAGTCGCTCGCGACCGCCGACGGCTGGCCGGTGGTGGCCAACCTCTCCGACGAGGACGGGCAACGCTCGGTGTGGCTCCGCCCGCATCTGGACGGCCTCGTCGTCGCCGGCACCACGCTCGCCGACCACAGCCAGGGAACGCCATGACCAGCCAGCCCGCTGCACGCACCGCGCGTCCGATCACCACCTCGCCGCTCGGCGACGATCCCGGCCGGGTCGCGGGCGTCCTCGTCGCCGCCTGGGCCGAGGTCCGCGCCGGCCGCCGGCCGCTGTCGCAACTCGAGCCGCTCCTCTCTCCCGCGGCCCACCGCCGTCTCGCCGCCCAGGCGCCGCCGCACCAGGCTCCTGCCCGGCACCGTGTCCGGATCCGGAAGGTCATCGCCCGGCGACCCCAACCGGCCGCCTGCGAAGCCGTCGTGGTCGTCGAGTCAGGCGGTCGGGTCTCCGCGGTCGCCGTGCGGTTGGAGCGCCACCTCGGACGCTGGCGGGTCGTCGAACTCACGCCTCCGGAGAGCGGCTTGACCGCACTTCCCACCGCCTCGCTCCCGGATGGTCATCGACGGCGGGACAGCTTCGATGACGAAGCGACGGAGCACGCCGCACGGGGTGCGCGCTGCTGACGGCGCCGGGTCAAGCGCCGTGGCAGCGCTTGTACTTCTTCCCGCTCCCGCACGGACATGGGTCGTTGCGACCCACCTTGTCGTCCGCGGTGTAGGTGCTTCCGGCCGCGACCTTGCGGACGGTGGAGCCGTCCTCGCGCCGCTCGACCTCCCGACCCTGGTCGTCGGTCGTGGTGGTCGAACCCTCACCGGTCGTGTAGCTGCTCGCTCCACCGCCGGAGCCACCCGCACGATAGGAGAGCTGACTGGCCGATCCACGCTCCTGCAGCGGGATCGCAGCCGCCACCCGTGATGCGGCCCCGTTCCCGTCGCCGTCATGGCCGTCAGCCGAGCGGGCAGCGGTCGGCGCCGTGGCGGCGGTCGCCGCGGCGCTGGCAGCCGTGACCGTCGGGCCCCCGGAGGCACCTGCCGGCCTCGCACCCTCCGCCTCGCCCTCGCGCTGGATCGGGAGCCGGAAGAAGTAGGTCACGGCCTCCTCCTTCACGCCACCCATCATGTCGGCGAAGGAGTCGTAGGCCTCGCGCTGGTACTCGGTCAACGGGTCGCGCTGTCCGACCGCCCGGAGGCCGATGCCATCGCGCAGGGCGTCCATCTCGTAGAGGTGTTCACGCCACTTGCGGTCCACGACCGTGAGGATCACGCGCCGCTCGATCTCGCGCATCACTTCCGGTCCCCCGACCTCCTCCTCGCGCCGCTCGTAGGCGGCCAGCGCGTCCTCGTACAACTCGTTGGAGAGTTGCCCGGCGTCGATGGTCTCGAGGTCGATGGCGCCGAAGTCGTACCCGTGCTCGTAGATCTGTTCGAGCCGGGTCGCGAGCCCGTCGAGGTCCCACTCCTCCGGATAGACACCGTCGGGGCAGTGCTCGTCGATCAACCCCTCGATCGTGTCGCTCAGGTAGCGCTGAGCGAGGTCCTCGACCTCCTCCATGTTGCCGTCCAGCAGGTCCTGCCGCTGGCCGTAGACGACCTTGCGCTGCTCGTTCATGACGTCGTCGTACTTGAGGACGTTCTTGCGTCGGTCGAAGTTCAGGCTCTCCACCTGGCCCTGGGCGTTCGCGACCGCCCGGGAGACCCACTTGTGCTCGATCGGGACATCATCCGGGATCTTCAGCCGGGTCATGATCTTGTCCACCGCCGAAGCGTTGAACAGCCGCATCAGGTCATCCTCGAGCGAGAGGAAGAAGCGGCTCTCACCGGGGTCGCCCTGCCGGCCGGACCGACCGCGAAGCTGGTTGTCGATCCGTCGGGACTCGTGCCGCTCGGTCCCGATGACGTACAGGCCGCCGAGCTCCTTGACCTTGGCGGCCTCCTCCTGGAACTCCGGTGCCAACCGCCCGAGGTGTGCCTGCAGCGCCTGGTCGAACCCCTCCTCCGTGGCCTCGGATCCGACCTCCTCGACCGCCCGCTCCTTGGCGACCTCCTCGGCGTTCCCGCCGAGCACGATGTCGGTCCCGCGTCCAGCCATGTTGGTCGACACCGTGACGGCTTCGAGTCGACCGGCCTGCGAGACGATCGTCGCCTCACGGGCATGGTTCTTCGCGTTCAACACCTCGTGCTCGACGCCCCGCTTGGTGAGCAGGCGCGACAGGTACTCCGACTTGTCCACCGAGGTCGTGCCGATCAGCATCGGCTGCCCCTCGGCGTGACGCTCCTCGATCTCGGCCGCCACGGCATCGAACTTCGCCGTCTCGGACTTGTAGATCAGGTCCGCACCATCATGGCGGACGACCGGCCGGTTCGTCGGCACCTCGACGACGCCGAGGCCGTAGATCTCGAGGAACTCGACCTCCTCGGTCTTGGCGGTACCGGTCATGCCGGCGAGCTTCTCGTAGGTGCGGTAGTAGTTCTGGAGGGTGATCGTTGCCAGCGTCTGGTTCTCCTCCTTGATCCGCACCCCTTCCTTGGCCTCGATGGCCTGGTGCAGTCCCTCCGAGTACCGACGGCCGGCGAGCACACGGCCGGTGTTCTCGTCGACGATCTGTACCTCACCGTCGGTGACGATGTACTCCCGGTCGCGGCGGAACAGTTCCTTGGCCTTCAGCGCGTTCTGGAGGTGGTGGATCAGGGGGGTGTTGACCGATTCGTACATGTTCTCGATACCGAGCAACTTCTCGACCTTGGCCACCCCCTCCTCGGTGACCGCGACGGTCCGCTTGGCCTCGTCGATGACGTAGTCGCCCGTGGCCTCGCCCGGCAGATCGCCCTCCTCGCCCTTGGTCAGGTTGGGTGCGACCCGTCGGGCGAAGATCTGGTAGAGGTTCGCCGACTGCTCGGCCGGTCCCGAGATGATCAGCGGCGTCCGAGCCTCGTCGACGAGGATGGAGTCGACCTCATCGATGAGGGCGAAGTGATGGCCCCGCTGGACCTGCTTGGCCTTCTCGAGCGCCATGTTGTCGCGCAGGTAGTCGAAACCGAACTCGTTGTTGGTCCCGTAGGTGATGTCCGCGGCGTAGGCCGCCCGCTTCTCGGCCTTCGTCTGGCCCGAGTAGACGACGCTGACCGTGAGCCCGAGGAACTCGTGGACCCGGCCCATCCAGGCGGCGTCGCGCTTCGCCAGGTACTCGTTGACGGTCACGATGTGGACGCCACGACCGGAGAGGGCGTTCAGGTAGACCGGCATGGTCGAGGTCAGCGTCTTGCCCTCACCGGTCTTCATCTCGGCGATGTTGTGGCCGTGCAGGGCGGCACCACCGAAGACCTGGACATCGAAGGGGCGTTCGCGCAACACCCGCCACGCGGTCTCGCGGACGACGGCGAACACCTCCGCCTGGAGGTCGTCGAGCGTCTCGCCGTCCTCGAGCCGAGCGCGGAACTCGTCGGTCTTCGCACGCAACTCGGCGTCCGAGAGCGCGGCTGCCTCGTCGCTGCGGGCGTTGACCGCATCGACGACCGTCTGCAACTCCTTGGCGCGCTTGCCCTCGCCGGCACGGAGGAGCTTGTCGAGCATCGCTGGCACGTTCTGATCCCTCGTGGTCGTCGGAGCCCCTGGTGGCGGGCCACCGATCATGGGGCGATCCCGCCGGCGCGGGCGCGTGGCCCCCGATGGTACGGGCCATGGCGCACACGTACCTGCCCGATGGCCCACCGGGGACACACATGAGGGTGCCCGTGACCGGGCACCCTCGGGCACGCGCTCAGCCGATCAGGTCACCCGGGGAGACATCGGCCACCGCCGGGGCCGCGTTCGCCGCCTCGAGCCGCGGCTTGGACACGAGCTTGGTCTTCAGCTTGCGCACCTGCCGGGCGAGCTTCGCCTCCGTGCGGTCGATCGCCGTGAGCGGGTCCGGACCTGCGGCGCTCGCGCGCAGGTACTGCCCCTTGGCATGCAGCGTGGCCTCGCAGCGCACGCGATCCTCGATGCGCGGGTTGGTCTCCTCGGTGAACACCACTTCGAGATCGATGAAGCGGTCGAACATCCGGCTGACACGGGAGAGCTTCGCGATCGCCTCGTCGCGGAGCTTGTCGGAGACGTCGAGGTTGGTGCCGTTCACGGTGATCCGCATCGGTCCTCCTGTCCCGCGGTCGCCCGGAGGCGAGCCGCGTGCCGGGTCGCCGCACCGGCGGCGCGGCGGGGCGCCACCGCGCGGGCGGGCCCCAGGAGGGGTGGCTGCACGCGCGCGTGGCGTCGTGCCCACCGAGGTGGAGGCGGACCTCCCACCTCGATGCGGACCGGTTCCGACGGATCCGGCGGGGATCCGTCCTCCCCGGCCTTGCTTGGACGATAGGGGGCCGGACAGCAGGGCGCGAGGAACACCCTGCCTGCTGCTCGGAAGCCGCACACGCTCGCGCACCCTCGCGGGCCCCCGCCTCACCGTACGTCGCGGGCGGCGACGCCCAGGGGGTGGGTGCCGGCGCGGGCCAGGACCGCCAGATGGATGGCGCCGGCCCCCGCGGCCCGCAGCGCCGCGGCGGCGCGCCAGGCGGTCGCACCCGTCGTCAGGACGTCATCGACCAGCAGCACATCGGTGCCGGGCAGCGCATGCCGGGCCCGGTACCGGTCCCGGCCGTCGCGGCCGGCCACCGCCTCGAGGAGGGGCCGCACCGGCAGCCCGAGCGCCTCGGCGAGCAGACCCGCCAGCAACACGGCGTGATCCCGCCCGCGCGCTCGCACCCGGCGGGCCGGGGTCGTGATGGCCGTCACCACGTCCACGGGGGGAGGCTCTGCCTGCAGCCGGGTGGCCAGCGGAGCCACCAGGCCCGGCCACCCGGCGTGCGCACCCGCGAGCTTGGCCGTCACGACCGCGGCGGCAACAACCCCGCGGTAGTCGTAGGCCGCGACCGTGCCCGCCACCGGAGCATCCGCCGGCCAGCAGGCATGAGCGCCACCCTTCGGAGCCGAGCAGCGCGGACACCCGGCGCCGAGGACCCGTACCTCGGCGTGGCACCTGCGGCACCACGGGGTCCGGCCCCGGGCCCGGCAGCTGAGGCAGCGCGACGGTGCCAGCAGCTCGAGCACCCCGCGCCACGGGGTCACGGCAGGATGGGCGGTCGGAGGCGGCATGCGAGGAGCCTGCCACCTGCCGGCGAGCCCAGCCGCTCCGACATCGGCCTCGTGTGGACGGCACGTCGTGGAGCGCCCCACTCACCGCGGCGGCGTGGCTTCCTCGATCAGCATGACCGGGATCCCGTCCCGTACCGGGTAGCGCAAGCCACACTCGGTGCAGACGATGAGGTGTCTGCGCTCCTTGTGCTCCACCTTCCCCCGACAGGCCGGGCACACGAGGATCTCCATCAGGCGCTCGTCGAGGATCACGGTGGGCTCCTTGCCGGGTCGTGACGGCCGTCGCCCCGACAGGGACGGGTGCGCGACGACGCCCGCAGCCTACGTTGGCCGTCTCCGTGGCGGAGCGTCCAGGTGCGGTCCGGCGCCGAGGGTGTCGTTCTCCCAGGTCCGGTCGACCTCCGGCTGCGCGTCGAGCACCGCGCGGAGGAGCTCGTAGTTGCGCCGGAGCGCCCCGTCATCCGTGCCCTCGCAGAGGATGACGAGCGCCGGGAGGTTCGAGGAAGCCCGCACCAGCAGCCAGCCGTCCGCGAACTCCGCCCGCACGCCATCGAGCCGCTCGAGGCGCTCGAGGCGCTCCGGATCGGCCTGCTCGCCCAGCGCGGTGGCGACGCGCTCGACGACCTCGTGCTTCACCTCGTCCGGACACGGCGCCTGCATCGTCGGGCTCGAGACGTAGTGCGGCAGGGCGGCGACCAGTTCGGAGACCGGGCGGCCAGAGGCCGCCACCACGTGGGCGAAACGCAACGCGGCGTGGATCGCATCGTCGAACCCCAGGTTGTCGAGCGCGTCGAAGAAGTGGCCGCTGCGCTCACCGGCGAACGGCGCGGACAGCTCCCGCATGCGCTGCTTGATGTGCGAGTGACCGGTTCGGCACATCTCCGCTCGTCCGCCGGCGGCCCGGATCACATCGCCGACGAGCCGGGAGCACTTGACGTCGTGGAGGATCGTCGCCCCCGGCCGGCGCTCCAGGACGTCCTCGGCCAGCAGTGCCAACACCCGGTCGGATAGGACGGTCTCACCGCCCTCGTCGGTCACCCCGAGCCGATCACCATCCCCGTCGAAGGCGGCCCCGAAGCTGGCAACCTGCGCGGTGACGGCATGGGCGAGTTGACGCCGGGACTCGAGGAGTTCCGGATCCGGCTCGTGGTTGGGGAAGCGCCAGTCCAGCTCCAGGTTGATGGCCCGGGCGCGGTGGCCAGCAGCCCGGAACGCCTCCAGCGCGATCGGCCCGGCGATCCCGTTCGCACCGTCGATGATGACGTCGAGCGGCTCGGGTGCCGGGGTCAGCTCGGCGAGGTGGGTCACGTAGCGCTCCGAGACGCTGTGCTCCACGAACGTGCCGGTACCTCGGGTGAACGACCCGGTGCTCGCGACCTGCCACAGCGCACGGATGTCGTCCGGACCGAGCGTCGTGGAGGGCGCGACCGACAGCTTGAAGCCGGCCCAACCGTTCGGGTTGTGGCTCGCGGTCACCGCGACGGCCGCAGGGACACTGAGCGCATGCTGCGCGAAGTAGACCATGGGGGTCGTGCTCAGCCCCAGGGAGACGACCGCGCGACCGGTGGACAGCAGCCCCTCGATCAGTGCGTTGGCCAAGGAGGGGGCGTAGGCACGGCTGTCGTGGCCGACCGCGACCGCCTCGATCCCGAGCGCGTCGAGGTGGGTACCGAAGGCACGACCGATCACGTTGGCGCCGAACGGGGTGAGAAGTTCCCGATCGTGATCGAAGGGGCCCTCGACACGGCCACGGACGTCGTAATCGCGGAAGATCCCCGCCGGCGGTGGGCCGCTCAGGTGCGAGACCGCGTCGTGACCGCTGCCCGGGAGGGGATGCGGCCACGTGGGTGTCGGGTCGATTCGCATGCGCAGCTTTTCACGGGAGGGGCGGTCGCGGACGATGCACCGTAGTGCGGGGTCTACGGGCCATCG
>JBBDSW010000004.1:0-1658 GCA_040904745.1 Nitriliruptoraceae bacterium | reverse complement strand
CATCGACGACCTCCGCCGGCGCTTCGGCCGGGCGAGCACCCTCCGGCGCGACCGGCTCCAATGGCTCCCCTGGGAGATGACGACCGATGTAGCGCTTGCGGGTCCGGCCGTCCTCCTTCCAGTAGGCGTACCAGTACGGCCCATGGGGACAGGTCGAGCAACCCGATTTGCCGCACCGGACGTGTTCCTGGCGGTAGGTGAGCGTCGGGGGCAGCGAGGGCTCGGCTTCCGGGTGGCCGTCGACGGCCACGAGCAGCCCTCGGATCACGATCAGCAGGCGGCGCAGCTCGTACTCATCGAGACGACGCACCTGCCGTAGCAGCTCACGTGGGACGGACAACGCTGGCTCCTGGCTCCGCGAACGCATCACTTAGGTACCGCGACAGCACGTAAGAAACCACATCAACCACGTTCCAGGGTGGAGGCGCGACCGCGCCGAGTGGTCCGGCGAACGGCGAGACGGGCGCCGTCCCACCTCGGGAGGTCAGCTGCCAGCGTCTCCGCCACGGTCGCGGGCGGCCAACACGGGCCTGGCAACCAGCGGCGGGGCCCCGGTCACGTCCGCACGCGCGGATGGACGAGGGGAAGCCGGTGCCGGGGCGGCATCCTCGGAGACGGGCCCCGGCACGGCTCGCAGCGCAGCGGCTAGGACCGCCACGGTGCCCTCTCCCCCGAGATCGGCAGGGATACGCCCGACGGGCTCCTCCCGTTCCTCCTCGGGGCGTCTGTCCCGCAGCTGCCACCCGTGCGGCGGCCGCGTGCGACCGGCGTGCGAGATGCACAGGTCGTAGGTCTGTGGTGCCGGCTCCTCGAACAGGGACGCCAGGACGACCTGACGCTCGGTGTAGCTGAAGCTGAGCGTCGCCACCGCAGGAGCCTGGCAGGCCGGACGTGCGCAGGCACGTTCCGGTGCCGTCGGGAGTCGCCGGATGCCATGATCGTCGCGGCGCGCCCGGCGGGGTGTGGTCGACGCCGCCACGTCCTCCCCAGGCCGAGGCCGGGAGGGAGCGCCGTGCTCGACGGCTCGTGTCGTACCGAGGGAGGCATCCACGGGCGTGACGCTAAACCACAACGGTGTGGTTCGGCAAGCACCGTCCACCGCGCCGCGCCGCACCAGGGCTTCTTGGGTAACCGCGCGCACCTAACCAGGTTTTGTAGTTCAGCACGGCTCCAGGGCATCCAGCCACCGCTACGATCGGACGCATGGACGACCGGCACGCCCGCCAACGACTGCGCACCGCGGATGTGCGACGTCGTCCGATCGACGGCTTCCGCACCACCGACACGGCCCGCTTCGATCGGCTCGTCGATGACGCGCTGCGCACGCTGCCGACGCCACTGCTCGACCAGCTTCGAGGCGTCGTGATCCAGGTGGCGGACATCCCCCCACCGGACCCGTTCGGTCACGGGGATGAGGTCCTGCTCGTCCGATACGAGCCGGAACCGCACGCCGGCAGCGATCGGCTCACCCTGTATCGCCGCCCCCTCGAGAGTCGGGCGCGTAGCAAGGGCGAGCTCACCGCGTTGGTCCGCGAGGCCGTCTTGCACGAGGTGGCCCACCACCTCGGCATCGACGACGACGGGATCGAGGATCTCGGCTGGAGCTAGGGAGAAGGCACGACGCCCCCGCCACGGCGGCACGCCGGGACGCCCGACGC
>JBBDSW010000003.1:0-2266 GCA_040904745.1 Nitriliruptoraceae bacterium | reverse complement strand
CCACCCCCGTAGCCCCACGAATCAGCTCGGGGGGCTCCTGCTTTTACAGCTCGTTGACAGCCAACTCGTCAGTGGCGCCTCGTCGAGCGCGAGCGGCGGGTCGCAAGCCGGGCCGCACCGAAACCCCAGACGAGAGAGCTACCACGGAGGTGGAAGCTGCTCGGAGCCGCGGAGCACCGCGCTCACAGAGCGCGGTGTGGCCAACGTCGCTGTGCAGGCGCGCCTTCCTCGTATATCCTTTCCACGTTGGGATATACGGAGGAGGGTGTGGTGACGAAACGGTTGGTGGACATCGATGACGGCACGCTCGACCGAGCCAAGCTGGTCCTGGGCACCGACACGATCAAGGACACCGTTAACGCCGCGCTGAGCGAGGCGGTGCGCGCTGCCGAGCGTCGCAAGCACGTCGACCGCGACGCCCTCACACGCTTCGTAGCCGCAACCAGGGATCTCGCTGACGACGACGTCATGACCGAAGCGTGGCGGTGACACCAGCGCGTTGGCTGGTCGACAAGTCCGTCCTGGTCCGCCTCGATCGCGACCCGGTCGCAGAGGTTGTCCTGCCGCGCATCCGTGCAGGACAGGTCGGCGTGGCACTGGTGACCGAACTCGAGGTGGGCTACTCCGCACGGTCGGAGCGCGACTACACCGCGACCCGAGACGACCTCCTGGACCATCTGCTTCCGGTCGCAACTCCGGTTCGTGCCGAGCAGCGAGCCCGCGAGCTTCAGGCGGGCCTGGTCCGCCGCGGCCGGCACCGGGGGGTGAGCATCCCCGATCTGATCCTGGCAGCGATCGCCGATATCGAGCAGCTCGTCGTCTTGCACTACGACCACGACTTCGACCTCATCACCGAGGTCACGGGGCAGACCACCGAGTGGGTCGTGCCTCGAGGCAGCGTCGGCTGAACGAGGCCACCCACCTGTCTAGGGCAAGGTCCGCCTCCGCAACGCGAACCATCCGGCACGCAGCGCTCGACCTCGCGTGGGCCTCGTGAGGGTTCGCCTCGACGCGGCTGATCCTGACTGCCATGGTTGACAGCCAACTCGTCTGGATCGCCCTGGATGGTGCTGGACCGATGTGGGGCATCGTCCCTGGTCAGGGGCGGTTCCATGGAGCGGGGTGGACGGTGGTGGACCTCGTGGCGCTGGTCGACACGCAAGAGGTTCGAGTCCTCTACGCCCCACCCTGTGGCCCCCTCGAGTTTGTTCCGGGGGGCTGCTGCTCTGACCGTTCGTTGACAGCCAACTCGGCTGCAGATGGACGCTGGCGCCGTGGCTCCTCGTCGGCCGTAGCGGCCGACTGCGTGAGTCCGAAACGCTCACCGGCCTGCGAGTACCTCCCGGAGCTGGGTGAGGGTGGGGGAGCCGGCGGGGGTCTGGTAGATCCGGCAGGAGAGCCCGACGGGCTCGTCGCCGTCCGCGAAGACGTCCCTGCCGTCGATCAGCACCGTCGGTGAACCGCGGAACTGCAGCTCTTCCGCTGCTTCGGGTGTTTCGACCTTGCGGTAGGTCAGCTCGAACCCGTACTCGCCGGCGAGTGTTCGCAGACGCTGGTCGGTCAGCTCGCAGCTCGGGCAGTCGTCGAAGTACATGAGCGTCACGTCCATCCGCGTCTCCTTGCGGTCGACGTCGGGACGGTAAACCCGCACCACAGTGCAAGGTCAAGTCTCGGGAGGATGGCGGTGCGGATCGGGCAGCTCGTGACCGCGACGGGCATGGCGACCTCGACACTGCGCTACGACGAACGGACCGGGCTGCTCCCCGCCCCAGCACGTACCGACGCGGGCTACCGCGACTACCCGACCGGCGCGATCGACCGGGTCGCGTTCGTCCGCAGCGCCCAGACCGCCGGGCTGACGCTGGCCCAGGTCGCCGAGATCCTCGTGATCCGTGATGACGGCCGCCCACCGTGCGCCCACGTTGCCGATCTCGTCGACGTCCGGCTCGCCGACATCGACCGGCGGCTGGCTGACCTGGGTCGGGCACGCACCGAGCTGCGTCGCGTCCGAGGCCGGCTCGACCAGCTCGACCCGGCCGACTGCGGCCCCACCGACGTCTGCTCGGCGATCGCCGCGGCGAGATGAACGGCGCTGGACCGTCATCGGGCCCGGCATCATCCGCCCGGCGTGACTGATCCGCGGGACTGCAGGACCTCCAGGTCCTCTTCGAAGACGTCCAGAACTCTCGCATGGTCGGACTTGTAGGCAGCATCTACCCCGAACGCCTCAACGAAGAGCAACTTTCGTAACGGACCACTAGTCCTG
>JBBDSW010000002.1:7823-13876 GCA_040904745.1 Nitriliruptoraceae bacterium | reverse complement strand
CCAGGACGTGGGACAACCGCGACATCACGGCCGCCAAGGACATCCCGGAGCGCCTCCTGGTGCTCGGTGGTGGGATCATCGGCGTCGAGATGGCACAGGCCATCCGTTGGCTCGGTGCCAGCGAAGTGACGATCATCGAGGCCCTGGACGGGCTGCTGGCGAACGAGGAACCGTTCGCCGGCGAGGAGCTCCAGGCGGGCCTGGAGGAAGCCGGCATCCGCGTCGAGCTCGGCGCGCGGGCGGAACGCGTCGCACGCCAGGGCACCGATGGCCCGGTCACGGTCACGCTGGCGGACGGACGCGAGCTGACCGGCGATGAGCTGCTCGTGGCCGTCGGTCGCCGGGCGCCCACCGACGACCTCGGACTCGATCGGCTCGGCGTCGAGCCCGGTCGCGGAGGCTTCATCGAGGTCGACGACCACCTCCGGGTGCCTGGTCACGACTGGCTCTACGTGGTCGGGGACGCCAACGGCCGGTCCCTGCTCACCCACCAGGGCAAGTACCAGGCCCGGCTGGTCGGCGACGCGCTCGCCGGGGTCGATGTCGACCCGGCGTGGGCGGACGACTCGGCGGTGCCACGGGTCGTGTTCACCGACCCGCAGGTGGCTGCGGTCGGCCTGACCGAAGCCGAGGCACGCGAGGACGGCGTGAACGTGCTCGCGGTCCGCTTCGACCTCGGCCACACCGCCGGCGGTGCCCTGCAGGGCAAGGGTGCCGGTGGCACGGCGCAGCTCGTCATCGACCGCGACCGGCGGGTGATCGTCGGTGCGACCTTCGTCGGCGCGGGTGCGGGCGAGCACCTGCACGCCGCGACCATCGCGGTGGTCGGTGAGGTGACCATCGAGCGCCTGTGGCACGCCGTCCCGTCGTTCCCCACCGTCTCCGAGGTGTGGCTGCGGCTGCTGGAACAGGTGCGGGCCGAAGACCTCGGGCTGTGACCAGTGGGGCTCAACTCGGTGGCCTCACAGCGTGTCGTCGAACCAGTCGCGCACCAGCCGGAGGACCCGCTCGGCCTGGTCACGGTCGCTGACGAGGTGGTCGGCGCCCACGAGCGGATGGAAAGCCTTCGGCTGGCGGGCGGTGGCGAACAGCCGCTCGCCTTCCTCGACCGCGACGACCTCGTCATCGGGGGAGTGCAGGATCAACAGCGGCCGTCCGAGCTCCCCCACCGCTCCGCGCTGGTCATGGTCCTCGAGTTCGTCGAGGAACCCACGTGCCAGCGCGAAGTCACGTCCACCGATGCGGACGCTGATCCGGTCCTCGTCGAGCGCCTCGGCATCCGTGAACAGATGACGGATGTGGGTGGGGGTCGACGGCGCGCCGAGCGTGACGATCGAGCGGACCGTGTGGAGTCGGCTCGCCGCGAGCAAGGCGGCGGCACCACCGAAGCTGTGCCCCAGCATCCCGCAGGGGCCGAAGCCGTGGGAGATGAGCGCGGTCGCTGCCGCCGCCAGGTCCCGCACACTGTGGGCGATGGTGGTCCGTGCGAACTCGCCGCCGCTCTCGCCGAGCCCGGTGAAGTCGAAGCGCAGGACCGCGTAGCCGCCCTCCTCGAGCCCGCGGGCCAGCCGGGTCATCGTGTGGAGGTCCTTCGAACACGTGAAGCAGTGTGCGAGCAGCACGCTGCCGCGAGCCGTGGCTTCCGGCACGTGGAGGATGCCGGAGAGCTGATCGCCGCTGCTGCCCGGGAAGGTCAGGGACTCGGTGGTCATGGTGCTCCTGATGGTCTACGGGGCTCACTATCCTGCGTGGGGTGACGGATGAGGGTACGGATGCGCGGTTCCGGGAGCAGGTGCTCCCGGAACTCGAGGTGCTGTACCGCGTCGCCCGCCGCCTCACCGGGAACACGATCGATGCGGAGGACCTGGTCCAGGACACGCTCATCAAGGCCTACCGAGCGTTCGACCGCTTCGACGGCCGCTACCTGCGTGCCTGGTTGCTGACCATCATGCGCAACCACTTCCGCAACCAGCTGCGCAAGCGCCGGCCCGACCTGCTCGACGACGAGGTTGCGCAGCGTTTGCCTGGTCACGGCGCGGACGCGCGGCAGGATGGCACCGCTGAGCAGGCCTTCCACGACGAGCTCGATCCGGTGGTGCGGGAGGGGCTGCGGGAGCTCTCCGCGAAACACCGGGCCGTGATCGGGCTCGTCGACCTCGATGGTCTGTCCTATCGTGAAGCGGCGGAGGTGCTGGAGATCCCCGTTGGCACCGTGATGAGCCGGCTGCACCGTGCGCGGGCGAAGGTGCGTGCTCATCTGGAGGCGAGTCCGGGGTTCGAGGGACGATCATGAGAGGTCGCAAACCTGAGCTGCCGTTGCCGGCCGACGCGGACTGCCGACAGGTCGGCGCGGTGCTCCAGTCCTACCTCGATGGCGAACTCGGACCAGAGGACGCCGGCGTGGTGGCAGCACACCTCGAGCACTGTGAGCGTTGCGGTATCGAGACCGAGACGGTCGCCCGGGTGGTCGACGCGATCCGACGTCAGCGCCCGGACCTCGATCCCGAGCCGATCCAGCGCCTCGCCGGGTTCCTCGAACGGTTGCCGAAGGACCCGCCCACCGAGGACGCCTGAGGCAGCCACCTCAGGCGGCGACGTCATCGGATGCGGGGGGCGTCGGACGGAACCCGTCGAGTCCGGTCCGGCACGCCTCCTCCGTCGCGTCGTGATCCGCGGGGGCGTCACAGCTGAACGACCACATCGCCTCCGCGGCGTCGTCCGCGATGAACCACTGGCGGACCACGCGTTCCTCGCCGCCGAAGGTCTCCGCCGGCACTTCGAAGGCGACGAAGGCGATGGTGCGCTCCTCCCACTCGGCGGTCCGGGCCTCGACCACCTCGAGATCCTGTCCTTCGAAGCGCTGGCGTAGGTCGTCGACGAGCTCATCAGCCGCCAGTTCCACGCTGGGATCGTGGGCGTTGACGTTGACCTGCCACGAGACGACGGACCCCGGCACGGTGGCGGTGTCCGCGACGACCGCGCGGATGTTGCTCCGGTCGGCGCTGGCGGCTTCGAGCGCCGGGAGCCAGAAGCCGGCCCACGCCGTGTCGGCCGTCAACGAGGCGATCGGCTCGGTCGGCTCGCCGATGATCCAGACCTCGGCATCCACCGGGCGCGACAGCAGGAACGTCCCGTCACGGTCGTCCTCGACGATGTCGGTCTCCCAGCCGTCGCCGAGCTCATCGGAGAGGTCCGCGGCCTGTTCGTCGATGCTGACCGGACCGTCGTCCGTACAGGCAGCCAGGACGAGTGCGAGCACGGGCATCAGCAGCGACCATCGGCGCACGGCGGCTCCTCAGCAGGGGTTCGGGGCGGGCATCGGGCGTTGCCGGTGGGAACCGGCGAGCACGTCGGCCTCTTCCAACGGCCTGCGGCACGAAGCGGTCCCCTCAGGTGTGCCGGTCGGGGCGCACCGTCGTGCGGCGACCCTTGATGGTGGTCCCGCGCAACGCCCGGATCACCTCGTCGGCTGCATGCCGCGGGACCTCCACGAGCGAGAAGTTCGGGGTGATCTCGATGTTGCCCACGTCCTTGCCCGTGAGCCCGGATTCGTTCGCGATCGCGCCGACCAGGTCCTTGGGACGGATGCCCTGGCGCTGTCCCGCACCGACGTAGATCCGCGCGGCGTCGCCCTTCGGCGTACCGCGCCCCCGCGTCCCCTTGCCGGCCGGAGCGCCGGCCCGTCCCGATGGGCCTCCGCGGCCGCCCTTGCCGCCGCCCTCGTGGAGGCGCACCTCCGGCAGCTCGGCTTCGTCGGTGTCGCTGCCCGCCGTCGCCTCATGGGCCAACGAGACGGCGGCCAAGGTCAACTCCATCAGATCGAACTCGTCGCTCAGCGACTCCACGAGCCCGCGGAACCGGTCGAGCTGCTGGTCCTCGACCAGCCGTTCGTGGAGCGCGGTGCGCGTCAGTTCCAGGCGACGCGCGCGGAGATCGGCGACCGAGGGGACCGGCTCGACCTCGATCCGCTGTCGGGTGTGACGCTCGATGGCACGCAGGAGCCCGGTCTGGCGTGGCTCCACCAGCGTGATCGCGATGCCCTCGCGGCCCGCCCGTCCGACCCGTCCGATGCGGTGCACGTACGATTCCGGGGCCGAGGGCACGTCGTAGTTGATGACGTGGGTGAGGTGGTCGATGTCCAGACCGCGGGCGGCAACGTCGGTCGCGACGAGGAGATCCGCGGTCTCGCTGCGCAGCCGGTCCATGACCCGGTCGCGCTGCTCCTGGGTCATCCCTCCGTGCAGCGCCTCGGCGCGGTAGCCGCGGCCGTTCATGACCTCGGTGAGCTCATCCACCTCGTTGCGGGTCCCGCAGAAGACGATCGCGGAGTCCGGTGCCTCGACGTCGAGGACCCGGCCCAGCGCGGCGGCCTTGTGTGGTCGGGCGACGACGTAGGCGCTCTGCCGCACCTTCGGCGTGTGGGCTTCGCCGGCGTCCGCGCGGCCGATCGTGATGCGGATCGGCTCGTGGAGGTGGCGGCGGGCGAGACCGTCGATGCGGGGCGGCAGGGTCGCCGAGAACAGCACCGTCTGGCGATGCTCCGGGGTGGCGGCGAGGATGGTGTCGAGGTCCTCGGCGAAGCCCATGTCGAGCATCTCGTCGGCCTCGTCCAGCACGACGATGTCGACGTCGTCGAGGACGAGCGTGCCCCGCCCGAGGTGGTCGACAGCCCGTCCTGGGGTGGCCACGACGACGTCGACCCCGCGTTCCAACGCCTTCAGTTGACGCCAGATGGGTTGCCCTCCGTAGACGGGCAGGACCCGCGCGCCGAGCTTGCGGCCGTAGGTGTGGACCGCCTGGGACACCTGCATCGCCAGTTCCCGGGTCGGCACCAGGATCAGTGCGCTCGGGTTACGGCCGCGGTCACCGGCCGGTAGCCGCTCGAGCAGCGGGAGCGCGAACGCGGCGGTCTTGCCGGTGCCCGTGGCTGCCTGACCGAGCAGGTCGCGGCGGTCCCGTAGCGGCGGGATGGCCTCACGCTGGATCGGCGTCGGCTCCTCGTAACCGAGTTCGGCGAGGACCTGCTCGAGTTCGGGACGCAGCGCGAGCGATGCGAAGGTGGCATCGCTCCCGGGGTCATCGGCGACCGCGGTCGATCCCGGGTCCGGGGTGGTCATGGTGGGTTCCTGTCGGGCGGAGCGATCACCGGTCGGACCACGGGAGGTGGCCATCGTCCGCGGGAGCGGGGAACCGGGGGAAGGGCGCGCGCACGAGAGGCGCGGCGGCCAAGGCACAGGGTGCCACGCATCATCGGTCACCGCGCGGTGTGACCGCTCACGGCGTGCGTTCGCTGGACAGCTCCGCCAGCAGCTCGGGGACCGCATCGGCGACCACCGGGCGTGCCCAGCGGTAGCCCTGCGCCAGCGGGCAGTGCAGCCGGGTCAGACAGTCGAGCTGCGCTTGCGTCTCGACGCCTTCGGCGACGACATGCAGGTCGCTCGCGGCGGCGATGGCGAGCAGGGCCGAGAGGACGGCTTCCGCTTCCTCGTCGTCGCCCAGCGGCGTCACGAAGCTGCGATCGATCTTGAGCCCGTGGAAGGGGAAGCGCCGCAGTTGCGCCAGGGAGGAGTAGCCGATCCCGAAGTCGTCGATGTGGATGCGGCTGCCCAAGGCCGCCAGCGCGTCCACCGTCGCACCCGTCACGTCGTTCTCGTCGGCGATCGCGGTCTCCGTCACCTCCAGCCACAGCCGCGCTGGGCTGATCCCGGTGTCGCTGAGCACGGCCGAGACGGTGGCGGCCAGATCCGGATCGAGGAGCTGTCGTGCCGAGAGGTTGACCGAGATCGCGAGCTCCGGGTCGCCGCCCGCGGCATCCCAGGAGGCCAGCTGCTCGCAGGCCGTGCGCAACACCCAGGCGCCGATCGGCATGATCGTGCCGTTGCGCTCGGCCAGTGGGATGAACTCCGCCGGACCGACCGGTCCGAGTTCCGGGTGTTCCCACCGCAGGAGGGCCTCGAGCGCATGGACCCGGCCGTCCTCCAGCCCGATGATCGGCTGGTAGACGGTCCAGAGCTGGTCGGTCACCGCTGGGTGGGTCAGGCCGTGCTCGACCG
>JBBDSW010000002.1:2655-7723 GCA_040904745.1 Nitriliruptoraceae bacterium | reverse complement strand
TAGACGGTCCAGAGCTGGTCGGTCACCGCTGGGTGGGTCAGGCCGTGCTCGACCGAGATCCGTCGTTGTTCGGCCACGCGCAGTTCGTCGTCACAGATGCGGACCGGCTCGGCCCCGCCCGTTCTCGCCGCCCGCAGCGCGAGGGCGGCGTCCTGGAGCAGACCGCTGACCGTGTTGTCCCCATGGAGGGTGACGGCCACGCCGAAGCGTGCTCGCAGGGCGACCGTGCCGCCGCCCGGCGTGGCGAAAGGGTCGTCGAACGCCGTGGCCAGGCGCAACGTCGCGCTCTGGGCACTCTCGATGTCGCCGACCCCGTGGAGCACCACCGCGAACTCGTCTCCGCTGGTGCGCGCCACGAGGCCGTCGTCGGCGACGAGGCGCTCGAGGCGTTGGGCCACGGAACGGAGCAGCAGATCCCCGGTCTGGTGACCGATCCGGTCGTTGATACCCGACATGCCCGCGAGGTCGAGCATCACGAGGGCGGCGGCTGGCGTCTCCGTGGGTACCTCGATGCCTGCGGCCGGCTCGTCGACCCTGGCCTCGGGCCGGCTGCGGATACCAGGGCCGAGGAGGCTCCGCAGGTGCTCGAACAACAGCGAGCGGTTCGCGAGGCCGGTCAGTCCGTCGTGGGTCGCCTGGTGCTCCAGTCTGGCCCGGACCGCGAGCTCGTCGGTGAGATCCTTCGCCGTCACGACGACCCCACCGATCGCGGCGAGGTGGCGCAGGTCAGCCAGGGTCACGTCGAGGTGACGGATGCGACCGTCGGCTCGCCGGAACTGGACCGCGGTGCGCCGGGTGCCGCCCTGATCGGCGACCATGGTTCGCCAGGCCTCCCGGAGCCGTTCGCGGTCGCGCGGATCGATCCGATCGAGGAGGTCCTCGAGTCGCAGGGGGCCGGTCTCTCCGAGGAAGGTCGAGGCTGCCGGCGTGCGGTAGGAGATCTCCCCATCGGCGGCCACGACGACGATCGGGTCGGTGGTGCGCTCCACCAGCGCCTCGAAACGTCGGTGGGTGGCATCGAGCTCGTTCTGGGAGCGCTCGAGTCCACGGAGGGCCTCGTTGCGTTCCGTCTCGTCGTGGATGATGGCGCACAGCAGCGACCGATCGTCGCTCTGGATCGGGCCGGTGAGGACGGAGACCTCCCGAACGTCTCCGTTGGCCAGCACATGGCGCACGTGGTAGTGCTTGCCGTCGGCGTCCCGTGCGGCCGCCAGACTCGCTCGCAGTTCGTCGGGCGGCATCGGGTTCAGTCTCGCGACGGGGAGGCCGCGCAGGCTCGTCCGGTCGTAGCCGTAGAAGTCGACCGCGGCCCGGTTGCCGTCCACGATCCGACCATCCGTCGCATCGATCAGGAGCATCACTCCCGGGTGGTGCTCCAGGAGCGACCACCACGCGTAGACGGCCGGCGCACCTTCGGTCATCGGGGCCTCATGCAACGTCCCTCCGTCCCCCACTCCGTCCCCAGGTCTCGCCCACGGGAACGACGACCACGGTACGCGACGAACCCCGCCCACGCGCGAAGGTGGGCGGGGCCGGTAGGCGTTCGCGGCGTCAGCAGACGCTGTCGGTCGGCACCGGGTTCTCGAGGCCGAAGAGCGTGCGTGCCCGGAGCCCGATCCAGGTGCCGGCGAGCGCGGTGAGTCCCCAGATCCAGCCGTGCAGGCTCATCGACGCGATCCCCGAGAAGTAGGCGCCGATGTTGCAGCCGAAGGCGATGCTGGCGCCGTAGCCCATCGCGATGCCGCCGAGGCTGTGCGCCGCGACGATGTTGCGAGGGGTCTTGCGGTGCACCTTGAACGTGCCCGCGATCCCGGCGGCGAGCAACGCACCGAAGATGATGCCGAGGTTGGTGACGCTGGTGTTGTCGAGGAGGATGGAGGACCCGAGGGCCGGGTTGCCTTCCCACGCGGGCCAGCTCGCCGGATCGCCCAGTCCGAGCGCCCCGACCAGCTTCGAGCCCCACAGGCGGAAGGCGCCGGTGACGCCCCACGGTCGACCGGAGGTCAACAGCACCAGCGCGTTCAGCCCAGCGAGCACGAGCGCACCGACCCACAGGGGCCACGAACCGCGGAGCACCCGGCCGATACCGGTCGTGGTGGGCAGCGGCGCGATCGGCGGTGCCTGGCGTCGACGTCGGACGATCTCCGCGACACCGGCGATGGCGCCGAGCGCGGCCAGGGAGAGCACGACCCCGCCGAGCGTGCCGAAGCGGGTGTCCGCGAGGGAGACCGGATCACTGACCACCAGCCCGAGCGATCCCCCGGGCTGCCACCACTGGACCGTCCGGATCCCGCCGATGGACCCGAGGATGAACCCTCCGAGCGTGACGAAGACCGGGACGTGGCCAGCACCGGTGGCGTACAGGGTTCCCGAAGCGCAGGCACCGCCGAGCTGCATGCCGATCCCGAACAGCAACGAGCCGACGAACAGCCCGAGGGTGATCGGTGCGATGAACCCGGCCGGCTCGGTGCCGAAGAGGCCGACCCCGCCGGCGAGGATGGGCGCGAACAGCACCACGGCGGTGGCGAGCATGAGGGTGTGCGCCTGGAGACCGCGGCCCTGCCCGACGCTGACCAGCTGACGCCAGGCAGAGGTGAAGCCGAAGCGGGCGTGGTAGAGGGTGATCCCCAGCGCCAGGCCGACGGCGAACAATGCCGCACGGTCGACCCCGTAGCGCTGGAAGGTGTACCAGGCGAGGGCGAGGACACCGAGCCCCCCGGCCGCGGTGATGCCGATCCGCGGGGCGGGGAGTGGTGCGCTGCTGATCGCCGGGCGATCGGTGATGGTGACCTGGCTCACGTCGTAGACCTCGCTCGGGGTACGCGGAACGCGAGGTCGATGCACCGGCCCTCGCGCGGAGGGCGGCACGCTACGGCCCTGCCCGTCCAGACCCGATCTCCGACGTGGGGAACGTGGTGAACCCCGATCGGATGGGACGTCAGCGGACCTGGAACGAGCGCTTCGCCAACCCCATCCAGAAGCCGTCGACCACCTGGTCGCTCGGTGCCTCGGGATCGGAGGCGGTCCCGAGCGTCACGAACAGCGGCGCGAAGTGTTCGATAGTGGGATGGGCGTACGGCATCCCGGGAGCACGGTCACGGAAGGCCGCCAGCGACTCCACGTCGCCGCGGGCCAGTGCCTCCTCGGCCCAGGCGTCGAACTCGCGGGACCAGCCGGGCGGCGCGGCGTCGGTGGAGGTCCAGTGCTCCCGGGAGAGGAACGGCAGGCCGTGCGTGGTGAAGCCGGAACCGACGATCAGGATCCCGAGGTCGCGCAGTGGACGTAGTCGGCGCCCAAGCTCGAGGAGCTGCTCCGGGTCCAAGGTGGGCAGCGACATCTGGAGCACGGGGACGTCGGTGTCCGGGTACATGACGCTGAGCGGGACGTAGGCGCCGTGATCGAGACCGCGGTCGGTGCGCACGACGTGCTGGGTGTCGGGGAGTAGGGCCTCGACCTTCCGTGCCAGCTCCGGTGCGGTGGGCGCGGCGTAGGTCGCTTCGTAGTAGCGCTGCGGGAAGCCGCCGAAGTCGTAGACCAGGGGCACCGGGGTGGTCGCCCCGATCATCAGCGGTGCGGCCTCCCAGTGCGCGGAGACGATGAGGATCGCGGTCGGGCGCGGGAGCCCCGCAGCGACCTCCGAGAGCTCGGCCGTCCACCGGGTGTCGTCGACGAGCGGCGGCGCGCCATGGCTCAGGAAGAGCGAGGGCATCCGGTCGTGGCGGGTGGCGGTCCCGGTCATCACGTGCTCCAGCGGTCGATTGAAGCTTCAACTGAGTGTGGAGCATTTCGGTTGAGACGTCAAGCATGGCAGGCTGCCCGCCGTGGAACCCGTGCGATGGTTGACCGACGAGGAGCAGCGCGCCTGGCGGCGGCTGGCCGCGGTCGTGCTCCGACTCCCGGCCACGCTGGAACGTCAGCTCCAGCGGGACGCCGGCATGACGCATGTCGAGTACCGGGTGCTCGCCCTGCTCAGCGAGGAGCCGGACGGGCAACTGCCGCTGCGGCGCCTGGCTGCGCAGGCCAACGCGTCCCTCTCGCGACTGTCCCACGTGGTCACCCGGCTGGAGGAGCGCAGCTGGGTCGTACGGCAGCCGGATCCGACCGACGGGCGGACGACCCTGGCGGTGTTGACCGAGCAGGGCCGCGAGGTGCTGGTGGCGGCGGCTCCGGGCCACGTCGCGGCCGTCAGGAGCGTGGTCTTCGAGCCGCTCTCGGAGCGCGACGTCGCCGACCTGGAGCGCATCGCGGGCCGGATCGCCGCGCGCCTGGACGAGCCACCGGCCACGAACAACCGCTAGGCGCACGCCGCCACGTTGCAGGCGCACGGTCGTGACCTTCCAAGGCCGGAAGGAGGCGTCCGGCCCACGCCCGGCCAGTTGGCCCTGGCGCACGCGTCGTGCAGCTTCGGGCGGGCCGTATGGCCCCACAAGCACTACACCCACGGCGTCTCCGGGCCGAAGGTCCCATCCGAGGAGAGGCGGTCCGCTGCTCCACGGGGGCATCCGGCCCTGACTCGTCGCTGGCGAACCACGCAGGGTTTCGCCAGCCCGGCAGCGCAGCGAGTGAGCTGCCGCGCCTCTCCACGTGGAGAGGCATCCGGGTCACCCTCGGGCTCGGGAGCCGTGCCGTGGAGAACCTCGCCGTCCTGACCTTCCTCGCCGCCCTGCCGATCGTGGTGATCGGTGTCCTGATGGTCGGGTTCCGATGGTCGGCCCGCAACGGCATGGCCGTGGGCTTCGTCGTGGTCGCGTTCCTGGCCTGGGGGGTGTGGGACGTCCAGCCGATCGCCATCGCTGCCTCGGTGATCGAGGGTCTCGGCATCTCCCTCGACGTCCTCTACATCGTCTTCGGCGCGCTGCTCCTGCTCGCCACGCTGAACGCGTCCGGCGCGATGGCCTCGATCCGGGCGGGCTTCACCAGCATCAGCCCGGACCGACGGGTCCAGGCGGTGATCATCGCGTGGCTGTTCGGCACGTTCATCGAGGGGGCCTCCGGCTTCGGGACCCCTGCGGCCGTCGCCGAGGGCGGGACGTTGGCCGCCTACCTGGGCGACGTGAGCCTGGCCGCG
>JBBDSW010000002.1:0-2555 GCA_040904745.1 Nitriliruptoraceae bacterium | reverse complement strand
CGTCGCCGAGGGCGGGACGTTGGCCGCCTACCTGGGCGACGTGAGCCTGGCCGCGGCCACCGTGCACGGCGTCGTCGGACTCCTCGTCCCCCTCTTCATGGTCAGCCTCCTGACCGGCTTCTTCGGTGAGCACCGGCGTTTCAGCGACGGCTTGGCCATCTGGCCGTTCGCACTCTTCTCCGCTGCCGCGATGATCGGCCCCTACTACCTGACCGCGCGGCTCCTCGGCCCGGAGTTCCCGTCGTTGTTCGGTGGCCTGATCGGTCTGGCGATCGTGGTCACCGCCGCACGCAAGGGCTTCCTCCAGCCCAAGCAGTCGTGGGACTTCGGGCCGCGTGCGACCTGGGGCGTCGACTGGATGGGCACGCTCGAGCCGGACGATGCCACGCCGCGGCAGACGATCAGCTCGGCCCGTGCCTGGGCTCCCTACGGCGTGCTCGCGGCCGTCCTGGTGCTGACCCGGATCCCGGAGCTCGGGATCCAGTCGGCCCTGCAGTCGGTCAACCCCACCTGGTCCGACATCTTCGGGCAGGGCCTGAACGCGGGTTTCCAGTTCCTCTACCTGCCCGGCTTCGTGTTCCTCCTCGCCGTACTCGTCAGCTACCCGCTGCACGGGATGCGACGCTCGGAGATCACCTCTTCCTGGGCGACCGCGGGTCGTCAGTTGCTCAAGGCTGCCCCACCCATGCTGATCGCCGTGCCGTTGGTGCGGATCTTCATCAACTCCGGTGAGCGGTTCTCGGCATCGGGTGATCTGGCCTCCATGCCACTGACCATGGCGGAGGGCGCGGCGACCGCCGTCGGTTCCGCCTGGCCGATGATCGCCACCTTCGTCGGCGCGATCGGCGCGTTCGCGGCCGGCTCGAACACCATCAGCAACATCATGTTCTCCCAGTTCCAGTTCGCGACCGCTGAGGGCATCGGGGTGGCCACCGCTCCGGTCGTCGCGGCTCAGGCGGTCGGCGGCGCCGCCGGGAACATGCTGACGGTGCACAACGTCGTCGCCGCCGCGGCCACGGTCGGGCTCGTCGGCCGGGAAGGCGATCTGATGCGCAAGGTGGCGATCCCCTGCCTGTACTACCTCGCGGCGGGCGGGATCATGAGCTACCTGATCGTGTGGGGGGTCGGCTTCAACGCCGGTACCGCCGGACTGGTGGTGCTGCTCCTGCTCGCCGGGATCGTGATCAGCCGCGCGATCCGGCAACGTCGATCCATCGGGGCGGAGGTGACCGCCCCCGTGAGGACGGAGTGAGCGACGCCCCGCCGACCGGCGGAGGCATCGCCTATCGTCCGCACCAGCAGTCAGCCCCTGGAGGGCTGCACAGCGACCAGGAGCCAGGTGTGTCGGTAGCCTCGGAACGCTCGCCCGAGCCAGCGGCTGCCGCGGTACGTGCCCGGTTCCGCGAGACCGTGGCGGCGGCGAGCTCGACCTACCACGAGGTGGCGGACTGGGAGGCACTCGCGTCCTGGCTCGCCGAGGATGGTCAGGTCGTGGCGCTGGCACCGTCGCTGGATCGAGCCGAGCCGGAACTGCGGGGCCTGCTCGGGCGGGCCGGCTGCCAGGTCGTCGTCCCGGACGGCGATGACCCGGCCGCCGCGGTCGCGGACGTGCCCGTCGGTGTCGTCGGGGGTGTGCTCGCCGTCGCCGAGACCGGCAGCGTCCTCGTCAGCGAGCACGAGCTCGGTGATCGGGTGGTGACCATGTTGTGCCAGCGGCTGGTGCAGGTGATCCCGGTGGCGCTGATCACCGACCGACTGGAGGCCGTGGCCGACTGGTTGGCGCCACGTGGCGGCACACCCGGCTTCGCTTCGCTGATGACCGGACCATCCCGTACGGCCGACATCGAGCGGAGCTTGACCATCGGCGTGCAGGGCCCGGACACGGTCGACGTCGTGGTGCTCACCGGAGACCCGGAGCGACCAGGAGACGGCGCATGACGGTCAGACCGTTCCCCGAGCGCTACGCCCAGGCACTGGCGGATCCCAACGTGCGCACGGGGGTCACGGCCTTCCAGCGCGGGTGGCGCGAGGGCCGTGACTCTGCGATCGCCGCGCTCGAGGAGCAGGAGGGCCGGTCCTTCGATGAGCTGCGCGCCGAGCTCGCGGCCATCAAGGACGACGTCCTCGCCAACAGCGAGCACTACCTCGCGGAGTTCACGGCGAACGCCGAGGCAGCCGGGGCGAGTGTCACCCGGGTCGCCACACCCGGCGAGGCCAACGAACGCGTCACCGCGATCATGCGCGATGCCGGGGCGGACCTCATCGTCAAGGGCAAGTCGATGGTCTCCGAGGAGATCGGGCTCAACGGCCACCTCGAAGCCAACGGGATCACCCCGGTCGAGACGGACCTGGGGGAGTGGATCCTCCAACTCGCGGGGGAGACCCCCTCCCATCTGGTGATGCCGGCGATCCACAAGCGCAAGGAGCAGATCGCCGAGCTGTTCACCCGCGTGCTCGATCGCCCGTTCCCTCCGGACGACATCGAGCGGATGGTGCGGGCGGCACGCACGGAGCTGCGTGAGCGGTTCCTCGCCAGCGGCGTCGGGCTCTCCGGC
>JBBDSW010000001.1:0-13895 GCA_040904745.1 Nitriliruptoraceae bacterium | reverse complement strand
CTGGTATTCACCCGTCCGGTCTTCCCCTTCACCTGTGGCCGCTGGATGGAACAGCGACCCTTGGGCTTGATCACCTGAGCTTCGCACCCCGCCGTTACCAGCGACGCACGTCAGGCTGGGGACAGGCCATCGAGCACAGACCTGGGCTACACCTTCGACATGTCGACCTCCAATCGATGTATCCACTCAACACGTGCGACCTCGTGTCGCACCCATCGCCGTGACTTCGGGCGGCGCCTCGATGGAGGCGGTCCGCCCATAACAGCGTGATGGGCTCGCGATCCGGAGACCGCTGACGTCGTGCACGTACGGCGGTTACTGGCCCCTTCGAGAACCGGTCCCGTGGCTTGGGCTCACGCGGGGCGGCGGTCCTCGATGTCCGTCGTGGTCGAGGAGCTGCTGGCCGTCGGCGGGTTGTCGTTATAGGGGCGGGCGTTGCTGCTATCGGCTCAGTCCGGCGGCTACCAGTCCTGCGACCACGTAGGGAGCTGCGGCTGCCACAAGGGGTGCAGGTGCCTGGCTGACGATGTGGTGCCACTGCAGGATCTGCTGCAGCACGATCCCGTCGACGAAACCTCCGAGTCCGACGCCGAGCAGGATCTCGGGCGCGACCACGCCCGGTCGGTCCTCATGGTGGCGGTCAGATCGGTCGGCGATGTCCTGTGTGGTGTTCGCTGCTCAGATCTGCATGAGCCACCTCGCGACCGGAGAGCCCTTCTATCGGTCGGGTCGGGATCGTGTTCAGCGGTCGGGTTCTTCCGCGATCTCGGGCCCAAGGGTCGGCTGCGGATGGTCGGCACCGAACCGGGCGCTGTCGGGTCGCCGCTTGGCGCGCCAGTCGTTGGTGATGGGCATGCGACGGTCGGTCCCGAACGCTCGGGGGCTGATGGTGACACCAGGGGGTGACTGGCGGCGGGCCGGTTCGGCGTCATCGATCCGGTGCAGCACGTCGAGCACCATGTCGGGGTCGAGCCCGCGGGCGACGAGGTCCTCGACCCCGTCGCCGTACTGCACGTAGCGCTGCACGATCGTGTCCAGCATCGCGTAGGGCGGTAGCTCTTCGCCGAGCCGTTGCTGTGCGGTCGTGCGCTTGGAGAGGATCTGGTCCGGGATCCGTCCGCGGCCGACGGCCGGATGCTCGCCGAGCCGGTACAGCAGCGTCTTGGGGCAGTCACGCAGCGGCGCGAACCCGCCGATCGAGTCGCTGTGCAGCGTGGCCGCGCCGATCGACAGCTCGGTCTTGTTCGCCGTCGCCAACATCAGATGTCCGTGCGCGTCGCTGACGGCGGCGAGGATGCCCGCCCGCAGCCGTGCCGCACTCGGAGCGCAATCCAGCACGTCGGGTGTGGCGCGTTCGACCTCGCCCATCGCCCCGGCGAGGGCCTCCTCGGTGCTCGCCATCAGCGGCTCGAGCGGCACGACCGCGAACCCGATCCCGAGCGACGCGACGACCTCGCGGGCGTCGGCGAGCTCCTGTTCCGGGGTCTCGGGTCCGGGCATCGCAACCCCGAGCACCCGGGCCGGCCCGAACACGTCGGCGGCCAGCATCGCAGCCAGCGCCGCGTCGATCCCACCCGACAGCCCGAGCACCGCCTGCTCATAGCCGTTGCGTCGGGCGAAGTCGCGGGTGCCCACCTGCAGGGCCTGCCACACCTCGACCAGCTCGTCCAACGGCTCCGCCGACGGCGGGGTGTGGGCGCGGGGCCGTTCGGGGATCGGCACGGTATGCACGGTCCGCAGTGGTCCCGTCGCCGCCCGGTGGGGCGGCAGAGGGACGTCGACGAAGGCCCGGTGCTCGATGAACGCTGGCGCTCGGTAGAGCAGTTCGCCGTCGGCCCCCACCACCAGCGACGAACCGTCGAACACGATGTCGTCCTGTCCGCCGACGAAGTTGGCGTAGACGAGGGGGATGCCGTTGCGCCACGCGACCTGGGAGGCGAGTCGTTCGCGTCCCTCCCGCTTGCTGCGGTGGTAGGGCGAGGCGTTGGGCGCCAACAGGATCTGCGCTCCGCCCTGCGCCTGCGCCTCGGGCGGACCGTCGCCGGACCACAGGTCCTCACAGATGGCGATCCCCGCGACGACGTCACCGATCCGCCAGATCGCGCCGGGTTCGTCACCCGGCGCCATCGTGCGTCCCTCGTCGAACGCGCCGTAGGTGGGCAGCAGCACCTTGTCGTAGACGCCTCGCCGCTCGCCCCGATTGAGGATCACGGCACTGATCGCCACGTGCCGTTCGACGCTGTCCCAGGACCGTCGTGGCGGCACGCGTGTGACGGTGCTCAGCACCGTCGTGGTCGCCCCTGCACGGGTGGCCAGGGCGCTGGCGGCATCCTCGGCCTCGGCCACGAACTCCCGGTGGAGCACCAGGTCGGCCACCGGGTAGCCGGTGAGGGCGAGCTCGGGGAGCACCAGGACGTCGACCTCATGAGCCTCGGCCCAGTCCATGGTCTCGCCGATCCGCTCGGCGTTGCCCTGGATGTCGCCAACCGCGACGGGCAGCTGCCCGATCGCCACCCGCAGATGCGACATGACGGCTCCTCGTTCGTGCTTCGGCGAGCTGGCGGGGCGGGAGCGTCCAGGTTGTTGGGGTCCCGGCCAAGCCGTCTTCTGGCTGGTCTGCGGGGCTCAGGGCTCCACGAAGCGGCTGATGACGCCTTCGGGATCCATCCCGGTCAGGAAACGCTGGAACAGCCGGAAGTAGGCCGCCTCCTCCGGCGTGCGGAGCGGCGGATCGACCGCACGACGTTCCTGCTCGAACTCCTCAGGGCTGAGGAGGGAACCGTAGTGGTCACGCAGGACGGCACGGGCACCGGTGCCCTCGCCGAACTGCGCCTTGCGTCGCCACAGCAGCTCGTCGGGCAGCCAGCCCTCGAAGGCCTTACGCAGCAACCACTTCTCGGCGCGGTCCTCGTGCGCCAGCTTCCACCGGGCAGGGATCCCCAGACCGAGCTCGACGAGGTCGACATCGAGGAACGGCAGCCGGGGCTCGAGCGCGTTGACACCCGCGACGCGATCGACCCGCTGCAGCCCACCCGCGTGGAGCCCCTCGATCGTCTCGATCAGCGCAGCGTGCAGCTCCTCGTCACTGTCGATCTCGCCGTAGTGCGCGTACCCGGCGAACAGCTCGTCGGCGCCTTCCCCGATCAGCACGACCTTCACATGCCGGGAGGCGAGCTTGGAGACGAGCAGGTTGGGGACCGAGCTGTGCACCAGCTGCGGATCGAAGGATTCGAGCACCCCGATCACCTCGGGGACCCAGTCGATCAGCTCGTCCTCGGTGTAGATCCGCTCGTAATGGGCGGTGCCGAGCTCGGCTGCCAGCTGCCGGGCTGCGGCGAGATCCTCGCTGTCGGCCAGCCCGGTCGAGAAGGTGGGCAACCGCCAACCCTGCCGCTTGGCGATCCGGGCAGCGATCGCCGTCACGATGCTCGAGTCGAGGCCGCCGGACAGCAGCGTGCCGATCGGGACCTCGGCGGCCATGCACCGCTCGACCGCCGTGATCAGGGTCTCGCGGATAGCGGTGAACACCGCCTCGGGCGGCTCGCCGGCGACCCCGTGCTGGTCGCCGAGCAACTCGCGTACAGAGGCGCTCCGAGCCGTGGGTAGCTCGTGGATCTGCACGAGCCCGTCCTCCGGCGTCCAGATGTGCCCGGGAGGGAAGGGCTCGACCTGATCGCGCCGGTCGGGATCGAAGGCCTTGATCTCGCTCGCGAAGACCACCGTGTCGCCGTCACGGACCCAGTACAGCGGGGCGATCCCGATCCGGTCGCGACCCGCGACGAAGGTGCCGTGCACGCCAGCCGCGACGACGGCCCACATGCCCCACAGCCGGGTCAACGCAGCCGGACCATCGGCGGCGAGCAGGTGCAGGATCGTCTCATGATCGGACCGGGTCCGGAAGATGTGGCCGCGCTCCTCGAGGTCCCGGCGCAGCCGCTCGTGGTTGTACACCTCACCGTCACCGACCAGCCACAGCCCACGCTCCGGGTCGTTGAGGGGTTGCCCGCCGCCCTCGAGGTCGACGATCGCCAGCCGGCGGTGCCCCAACCACGCCCCCTCAAGCCGCTGGTGGCCCTCCCCGTCTGGACCCCGGTGGGTGAGCCGGTCGAGCATCCGGTGCCCCTCGGCGGGATCGAAGGGGCCGTAAGCGGCGGCGATGGCGGAGATGGTCGTTCCTCTGCTCGGGCGTGTTCGTGGTCTGGATCCCCGGGGCCCGAGCGACGGATCATCCCTCGGGGCCCAGGTGGCCGCCTGCGCGGTCAACTCAGCCGATGAACTCCTCCGAGCGCAGCCAGTCCTCGGCCACCTCCGCGGGGAACTCGCCCGTGTCGTCAACACGGGCGTTGAGTTCCTGCATCGTCTCGGTGTCGAGCCGACCGGCGACCTCTGCGAACAGGTCTCCCAACTGCGGGTACTCCTCGTAGACGTCGTCACGGACGGTGACCGCTGGATTGTAGACGGGGAAGAACTCACGGTCGTCCTCCAGCACGACGAGGTCGAGCGCGGCGATGCGACCGTCGGTCGCGAACACCTCGCCGAGGTTGCAGTTGGACCGGTCGGCGACCTCGCTGTAGATGGCACCCTCGTCGAGCATCACGAGGTTGTCGTCGGGGAACGAGATGTCGTAGTGCTCCTCCATGCCGGGCAGCCCGTCGTCACGGGTCGCGAACTCGCTTGCGACACAGAACGTCGCGGCATCGGGGTTCTCGTCGAGGAGCCGCTGCAGATCCGACAACGTCGAGAGGTCGTACTCCTCGGCGGCGGACTCGTGCACGGCCACGGCGTAGGTGTTGTCGAACAGCCCCGGGTCGAGCCAGCGGATCCCGTTCTCTTCGAGATCGCGCTCGGCGACAGCCTCGTACTGCGCCTGTGCGCCCGGGACGGGCTCGGTCTCACCGAGATGGGTGATCCAACCGGTGCCCGTGTACTCCCAGTACAGGTCGATCTCTCCGGCCAGCAACGCCTCACGCACGATCGCGGTGCCTGCCAGCCCGATCTCATCGTCGACCGTTGCGCCGGCGGCTTCCAGCGCGACCCTGGCGATGTGGCCCAGGATCAGCTGCTCGGTGAACTCCTTGGATCCGACCGTGAACTCCGCACCGGACAGGTCGTAGTCCTCGACGATGGAGCCACCTGCCTCCGCGGGCGTGTCCTCGTCGGCCTCCGCACAGGCGCTCAGCGTCAGCAGTGCCGCGAACAGGCCTGCGAGCGGTCGGGGGAACCTGTGGCTTCGGGTGGTGCTCATGGTGAGACTCCTCTGTTTCGTAGGTGGTCCCTGGTCACAGTCCTCGTGGACGCAGCACCTCCTCGGCGATGCCCGCGACCCAGTCGATGAGCAGTGCGAGGCCGGCGGTCAGCACCGCTCCGGTCAACAGGATGGGAGTGCGGTTGTTGACGATGCCCCCGTTGATGAGGTCGCCGAGCCCACCGGCGTTGATGAAGGTGGCCAGCGCCATCGTCCCGACCGTGAGGATCAGGGCGGTGCGGATGCCAGCCAGGATGACGGGCACAGCCAGCGGCAGCTCGATCCTTGCCAGCACCGCGCCTCTCGTCAGGCCCATGCCGCGCCCGGCCTCGATCAGCGCACGGTCGACCTGCTGGATCCCGACCATGGTGTTGCGCAGCACCGGCAGCAAGCAGTAGGCAACCACCCCGACGGTGGCTGTCCGCTCCCCGATGCCGAGGGCGAACGGCAGCGCGAGGAAGAACAGCAAGCCCACGGAGGGGATCGCCTGGCCGACGTTGGCGATGCCGATGAACACCGGGGTCAGCGGCTTCGCGAAGGGTCGGGTCAGCACGATCCCGAGCGGGACGGCGATGACGATGACGAGCACCGTGGCCGCGAGGCTGAGCTGGAGGTGCTCCACGATCGCCCGGGTGACCCGCTCGGCGTTGAGCCACCGCTGCTCGATGCTGTCGAGCTCGAGCGCCGACACCCACCGGTACGCCGCGATCCACGACACGGCGACCACCAGGGGGACCCCGACGTACCCCCACACGCGACCAGGGTCACGCACGAGCTGGGCCAGCGCTGAGCGGTCCTCGTCAGACGAAGGCTCGCGAACGAGGTCGGGATCGGTAGTGGTCTCCGGCATCTAGGACGTCACCTCCTCGGCTGGTACGGCATGCCACGAACCCACGGCGAGTCGTTCGCGTAGCTCGGACCGCAGGACAT
Source organism: Nitriliruptoraceae bacterium (assembly GCA_040904745.1). Classification (GTDB taxonomy): domain Bacteria; phylum Actinomycetota; class Nitriliruptoria; order Nitriliruptorales; family Nitriliruptoraceae; genus T1Sed10-7. The sequence continues at coordinate 7,720 of JBBDSW010000001.1, read as the reverse complement.
CGACGGCCGTCATGACCGTGTCGATGTCCACGACACCCTGGTAAGCGCCGTGACGGTCGACCACGACGGCACAGCCGACGTTGGAGGTAATCATCTCGTTGAGCGCGTCGTGGAGGGTGGTGTGCGGTTCGATGATCGCCGCGACCGGCAACCCGCGATCGGCGACCGGCCCCGCCGCACGCTCGAGGTCGCGGTTGCTCACCCATCGGACCGGTCGGCGCTGAGGATCGAGGAGCAGCAGGAAGCCCTGGTCGGCCTCCTCTTCGAGCTTGCGGCGCAAGGTGTCGCGATCCTCATCGAGGTCGGCGGTCAGCCACTCGGTGAGACCCACCTCCCTCACCCGGCGCAGATGGAGACGCTTGAGTGCCGCACCCGACCCGAGGAAATCCTCGACGAACTCGTTCGCGGGGTGCGAGAGGATCATCTCGGGCGTGTCGAACTGCTGGATGCGATGGTCGTCACCGAAGATCGCGATCCGGTCTCCCATCTTGATCGCCTCATCGACGTCGTGGGTGACGAAGCAGATCGTCTTGTTGACCTCGTCTTGGAGCCGCAGGAACTCGTTCTGGAGCCGCTCGCGGGTGATCGGGTCGACCGCACCGAAAGGCTCGTCCATCAGCATCACGGCCGGGTCGGCGGCAAGCGCCCGTGCCACGCCGACGCGCTGGTTCTGGCCGCCCGACAACTCCTTGGGGTAGCGGTCGCGGTAGACCTCGGGATCCATGCCCACGAGTGCGAGCAGTTCGTCGATGCGCTCGGCGATCCGCTGCTTGTCCCACCCCAGCGTTCGCGGGACCGTTGCGATGTTGCTCGCGATCGTCATGTGCGGGAACAGCCCGACCTGCTGGATCACGTAGCCGATCCGGCGCCGCAGCCGGTCCGCGTTGATCCGCGTGACATCCTCGTCCTCGAGGAAGATCCGCCCACTCGTCGGCTCGATCAGCCGGTTGATCATCTTCAGCGTCGTGGTCTTGCCGCACCCCGAGGGCCCGACGAAGACGACGACCTCCCCCTGCGGGATGTCCATGTAGACGGATTCGACCGCGACCTGCCCAGGGAAGCGCTTGGTCAGGTCCTCGAGCCGGATCATGTACTCCACAGCGATCCTCCGGTCAGTCGCGGATGCCGCGCGGGGTCGTCAGCCTGCCGACAAGGATGTAGAACGCGTCGAGTAGGAAGGCGACCGCCACCACCCCCAGCGTCCCCGAGATGATCAGGGGCATCGCCACGACACTGCCACGACGGGCCAGCCCATCGAAGATCCAGTTCCCGAGACCACCCGCACCGATGTAGGCCGCGATCGCCGCGATGGACACGATCAGCATCGTCGCCACGCGGACACCGGTCAGGATCACGGGCCAAGCAAGCGGCAGATCGATGCGCAACAGCCGGGCCCGGGCCCCAAGCCCCATGCCCCGGGCGGACTCGTTGACCGCCGGGTCGACCCCCTGCAGGCCGGTCACCGTGTTGCGGACGATCGGCAGCAGTGCATAGGCGGTGAGCGCGATGGTCGCCGAGCGATCACCCAGCCCGACCCACACGATCATCAGGCCGAACAACGCCAGCGACGGCACCGTCAGGATCGTGGCCGTCACTGCGGTCGCGAGCGAGCTCAGGCCAGCCGACCGGTACACCAGCACGCCGATCGTCACCCCGATCAAGGTCGCGAAGACGATCGCCGTCAGGACCAGGAGCAGATGCTCGACCGCCAATTCCAAGAGCTGCGGCCACCGTCGCCCGAGGAACTCCCCCAACGCCTGCATCGGCTGGCCTCCTGACCTCTGCGGTCATGCCGGCCGTAGAGCCTCAGTCTGAACCAGCGTCCCGCCGGAGGTACACAGCCCGAAAGAGGCCAAGGTCCATGGACACTGCCAAGCTCGTGACCCGACCCGTGGGACGGACGAGGCTGCCTGGGCTGCGGTCCGTTACCTGCAGGTCGACTTCGCGCTGCTCCGTGGCGATGCCGCATGGCCCTCGGGCCGCGCGAACATCGTGGAGGAGCCGTTGCCAGCCCAGCCCGAGCCGGCGGTCGCACGGGAGTAGACGCGCCACCTGGTCATTCCTGCAGGCGAAGAAGGCTTCCCACGAGGCTCGCCAGGAGATCCAGGCGATCAAGAAGGGTGAAGCGAGCCCCGTCGAGTGCGTGCCCACCTTCTTCGGCGAGGAGGCGTGCGACGAAGGCGGCGAGGACCGACCAGAGCCCAACGAACGGGCCTGGCGCCGTGAACCACCCCAGGGTTGCGTGAACTCCCGGCTGTCCGGGTCGTTGCCGGGGCGGTTCGCCCCGACGATCGCGGCTAGAGGTACTGCCCCGGTTGGCCGCTGGGGAGTCCTTCGGCCTGTTGGGAGCGCATCCTGGCCAGTTGCTGCTGGGCGGCCATCTGTTGGGTGGCGATGGATGCCTGGATGCCGTGGAACAGACCCAGGAGCCATCCGGCGAGCTGTGCCTGCATGACGCTTAGCTCCGCGCCGGAAGGGGTCCCCTCCGTGGGTTCGAGCGCGAGCCCGTGGAGCTCCTGGCTGAGCTCGTCGGAGACGATCTCGCCAAGGTCGCTGACCATGCGGTTGTGGATCTCGGTCAGCCGCTCTCGGGCGGCCTGGTCGAGCTCGGTGGTCTGGACCTCGTGCAGCAGCGCCTGCACGGTCGCGGCGATGCGCACCAGCCGTGCCGGCTCCTCGACCTCCCCACGCGGTGCTCCCTCCTGCCCGGTCGGCTCGGACCCCGCGCCCGGGGTGGTCTCCTCGCCCGCATGCGCGGCCCTCGGACGCTGCCCGGATCCGCTGGGTTGCGGGTCTGGCCGTGGCATCACATGCTCCGTGCGGTCGCTGTGCTCGTGAGGAACGGCACCACCTCAGACGCTACTCCAGGTGTGCCCTGCCCTCCAGCCTGAACCTCGCGACCCCTGCCTGCCGAGGGCACAAGGTCCTCGGCTTACCGTGCTCCCCCGGTCGCGGCGCGGCGTGTGGGTGCGGTCGAGCGACCGCCGTGTGTGACCGGGCAGATCGAGGAGGGTGGCCTGACCTTCGGCTCTAGTGGCCCGAGCGGGTGACCGTGAGGGTGGCAGCACCCGCAACCGGTCCACGCTGAGCACCGAGAGCACGATGACCTCCGTGCGGCTACGCGGCCACCCCGGCCCCCGCCCTTTGACCTCGGGCCCCTCGACGGGCCGGCAGCTGCTGACCGAGGCCGGGCCCAAGGTGCGACGCGGTCTGGCCACCGCGCTCCCTGACCACCTCGTCGACGGCCTCGAGGTCGACGACGTCGTTGCCGTGGCCGAGTCTGGAGGGTGACGACGGCATGCCCGCGAGTCCACGAACGCGGCCGGAAGGCCAACCGATGGATCGCAACATCTTCATCATCGGCATGGACGAACTCAACCTCGCCACGATGCAGAGGCTGCGGGAGGCACACCGCTACACCTTCCACGGCCTGCTGTCCCTGCAGCAGGTGCGCAAGGCCGACGCCTACGACTACGAGCGGTTGGTGGCCAACGCCGATGAGCGGCTGCGGGGCTGCGGCCACAGCGTGGACGCGATCGCGACCTGGTGGGACTTTCCCTCCACCGGGCTGCTGGCGGTTCTCTCCGAGCTGTGGGACCTGCCCGGCCCGGATCTGCGCAGCATCGTCGCCCTGGAGCACAAGTACTGGGCTCGGCTCGAGCAGCGAGCCGCGGCCGGCGACCACGTGCCGCCGTTCACGGCGTTCGACCCCTTCGACGACGACGCCCTGGCCACCATCCAGCGCCACGGCGTGGCCGTCCCCTTCTGGGTCAAGCCCGTGAAATCGGTGGGCTCCTACCTCGGCTTCCGCGTCGACTCCCCCGCGGATTTCCGAGCCGCGATGGTCGCGACCCGTGCCGGCATCGCACAGTTCGGCGAGCCCTTCCAGCAGGTCCTCGACCGCGTCGATGCCCCGCCGAGCGTGCGGAACGCTGGTGCGCTGGCCTGCATCGCCGAAAGCATCATCAGCGGCTGGCAGTGCACCGTCGAGGGCTACGTCTCCAGCGGCAACGTCGTCGCCTACGGGCTGGTGGACTCGATCACCGAGCCGAACAGCTCCACCTTCCGCGGCTATCAGTACCCCTCACGGCTGCCGACGCCCATCCAGCAGCGCATGTTCGACATCGCTACCGACGTCATCCGCCACGTCGGCCTCGACAACTGCTGCTTCAACGTCGAGTTCTTCTACGACCCATCCGACGGCCACATCAGGCTGCTCGAGGTCAACCCCCGCACTTCGCAGTCCCACTGCGAGCTGTTCGCCAAGGTCGACGGCGCCTCCACCCAACGCGCCATGCTCGACGTCGCCCAAGGCCGCTTCCCCCGCATGCCCCACCGCCAAGGCACAGACCGCGTGGCCGGCAGGCTGTATCTGCGCACCACCACCGACGGCGTCGTACACGCACTCCCCGACGATGACCAGATCCGCCAGGTCACCGAGCGCTTCCCCGGCATACGCATCACCTTCGACGTCGAGGTGGGCGACCGGCTCTCCGATCTCAACGTCCAGGAGCCCTACAGCTACGAGCTCGGCCACGCCGTCCTCGGCGCGGACAGCCACGCCCAGCTCGACGAGTCCTTCGAGCAGTTGCGGACCCTGCTCGAGGTCGATATGCGCCAGTAGCCCGGTCGCGGTTCGTGCACCCCTTCTCCGGGGACGTTCGGCTCTGCACGCCGGCGCGGCGGACCGCTTACCTGACGGAAGGTGCAACCCAGCGAGGAGATGAACGTGAGATCTGTCGCACGCGTGACCGAGATCAGCGCCCGGTCCGAGACCAGCTTCGAAGACGCCATCCGGCTCGGCATCGAGCGGGCCACGAAGACGCTGCGCAACATCCAAGGCGCCTGGGTCAAGGAGCAGGAGGTCAAGATCGACAACGGCCAGATCGTGGCCTTCGAGGTCATCATGAAGGTCACCTTCGAACTCGAGGACTGAGCCCCACCCCGAAGCGCCGGCCACGCTGACGGCGCCGCCGAGAAGGGGGACGGCCGTCGCGCTCATCAGCTCCGTAGGCCGGAGCGCTGCAGGATGCGTCCTCGGGCACCGACGATGGCCAGAACGGCGTGCCGTTTGACAACGATGTTGGGTAGCTCGCCGCGCTGGCGGCCCGCCGGCTGGCCGACGGTCGCTCGAGTTGGCGATCGTGAGCCGGTCGTAAGGTCCAGGACGCCGCGGCTCCGGCGCCCTCGAGTGGCACGGACCTGCCCGGGGCGGTTCATCTCCGTCGACAGGCAACCTCATGAGCAGGGGCGATCACCGGCGGCTGCAACGCGTGCTTCACAGCAGGCGACACGCACGGCGCACCTACGACCGGTCGGCTCCGATCTACGACGTACTTGAGGAACCCTTCGAGCGGCGTGGGCGACACGCCGGGCGTCGCGTGCTCGATGTCGCGCCCCGGGCGAACGAGTTTTCGAGATCGGCTGCGGAACCGGCGCGGACCTGGTTGCGCTCGCGAGGAAGGAAGGACCGACGGGCTGGTGTCTCGGACTGGACCTGTCCGAGGGCATGCTGTGACGCACGAGGCGGCGGGTGGACCGGCGGGGTGTGTCTGATCGGACCGCGCTGGTGGAGGCTGACGCGGTGCAGTTACCACTGGCGCAGCGATGCTTCGACGCTGTCTACCTCAGCTTCACCCTCGAGCTGTTCGACACCGACGAGCTGGCGACGGTGCTCGACGAATGCAGGCGGGTCCTCCGACCGACTGGGCGCTTGGCGGTGGTCTCACCGGCACTGACCGACGATCCACCGGTGATGACCAGACCCTATCTGCGGGCACGAGGACGGCTGCCGTCGCTCCTCGACTGCCGTCCGATCCCCACCGACGAGCTCGTCCTGCATGCCGGCTTCGCCATCCTCGCGCGGCAGCGACCCTCCGTGTGGGGCCTCTTTGTCGACGTGGTCGTGGCGACACCTCTCGGCACGTCCAGATAGACCCCGAGCTGCCAGGCAGAAGCTGACAGCAGGTGCCCAGGACGCCGACCAAGAGGCCCCCCGCCGATGGGCGCGACGGGGCCAGCGACGTGGCGGTTCAAGACGCTACGGACGTCCCACGAGCATGTCCCGGTCACCGTTGCACTTCGGTGTGGACTGTCCCGGGCTATGCGGAGCTCCGCATAGCTCGGGGCAGTCCAGTGTGGTTCCTCCGGGTTCTTGCGCATCGGAGGTTCAGCCTGAGGTACGGAGGTCGGGGGTGTCGGTGCCGAACTGATCGGCGGTCACTTCCTCCAGGGCGGTGAGTAGCTGGGCCAGCTCCCGGAAGCCTTTACCACGGCGGAACTGCTGCTCGTCGGCGAGCATCCCTGCGACGATCCAGCGCAGGGCCATCTCGCTTCGCTGCCGGCGCTTCACACGGCGTGAGTGGTGGCGAACGATCTCGATCGTGGACGCGACCGGGTTGGTCGACTCCACGGTCTTGAGCAGCGACCCGGTGACACCGAGCCGGTTGACGGTGAGCGTGTCTTCGAGTCCCTCGCGCGGGGACACGACGGCGCCGAGCTTGCGCTGGACCAGCAGGCGATCCGCCTCGGACGCATGCCCAAGGACGTTTCACTCCGTATACACCTCCTGCCGATGTCGCCATTGACGCGACCGCGCCCGCAACTGCGTGTCGAAGCTCGCCGAGGTCGACCAGGCCGCGGTCCGCGCCGACTTCTGCGAGCTCTTCGCCCTCGGTGACGAGCTCGTCGCCCACCCGCACTACCCGCGGGCGCACTGGCCCCGCATCCGTCAACCCTGGTGGGGTCGAGCCGACAGCATGGGCTGGCTGCCGACCGCGCGGACGTGCGGTGTCGACGGTGACCATCGTGGTCAGCCTCGGGGTGCGCTCGCGGGCATCGCGTCGGTGCCGTGCTGCCACCGCTGAGTGCGACGGAGCCAGCCGTGGGATCCGACGGTCCCCGCATCGCTTGCCGCAGCGACACTCATGGGTGCTCGGCGGTCTCCCGCCGTGGTCGGTGCTGCTCTTCCGGATCGGTGGGGGCGGTTCCGCGGTGGTGGGCAAGAGCGACCCGGAGCGCCTGGACGTTGTCTGCCCCGATGCGCGCAGCGAGCTTGCCTTCGAGCTCGGGCAGAATGCGCCCCGCGTCGGTGGCGAGTGCGTGGCCGCGGTTGGTGAGGTAGACGCGTTGGGCTCGTCTGCCCATCTCGCCGGTCCGTCGGTCGATCAACCCGTCACGTTCGAGGGTGTCGAGCAGTTTGTGGACGGCCTGTCGGCAGACGTCCAACTCGCGCGCGAGGTCGCCCACCCCGATGGGACCGTTCGAGAGTCCCAGGAACACCCGCGATCGGTCTACGTCAGTAGGCCAACGTCGTGGGATGCAAGTTCTCATCGTCCAGCGGCAGCCCGGTCACCACCTTCCAGCGGATGTCGCAGCGGAGCCACTCGACCGCATCCCGATCCGAGAGCCCCTCCAGAGCCCCTCCAGCGCCTGCAGCACCATCAGCGTGGCGCCTCAGACCTGCCCGATGAGGAGTCGTGTTGGTGCACCCTCGCCACCTCGACGACCTCACCGATGCGCTGGTGATGCAGCCCGCCGGCCGTACCGACATTGACCGGCTAGGGCGGCGGGATGCTCGGCGAGCAACGCGGTCAGGGACGCCGCGGCCTGCACCTTGTCGATAGCGAGGTGATGCACGTGCTCGGCGAGCGCCCGCGGTCCCTCCTCCAGGGCGGCCACGAACAGGTATCGCAGGTGTCTCCCTCGGGTCTGTAACCGG